>DASWCG010000068.1:0-7240 GCA_036390175.1 Candidatus Acidiferrales bacterium
TTCCTCGACGGTGTCGAGGTCCCGGACGTAGCTGAGCATGTCGTCGGCGGCCCATTGGGAGTTTTCTTTTTCCCGCTGGACGGACCAGTGCTGGAAACAAAGCGTGCAGTTGCGGCCCATGCGGAACAGGGTGCACCGGCGGCCGTCGGCGTAGACGTGCTGGCAACGCTGCTGGAAGAAGGGATCAGGTAACGTGGAACGGGAGGACATGGTTTTGACCTTTCTTTTCTGGGGGTTGGAGGGTGGCGGTTAGAGGCTTGAGGTTAGGCTGAGGAATTGAGAATTCGGTACCCCCCCTCCCCCCCCGGTATGTTTTTCGTAAGTGTTGAAGCTAAAAGAGTTAGCGGCCCTTTCTTACGTAAGTGTTGTATCTAAAGGGGTTGCGGACGCGATTCTCTGGGGCACAGATTCTAAAGAGGTTAGCCAGACCGGCAGACGTCGGGCGGATGCCGGGCGGCGGAAGCGTGTTCGACAGAGCGGTCATCGTCATTTTGCAGAGCGTATTTTACCATACTGGTATGTTGAAGTCAAGGAATTTCTGTAAGTTGTTAGGAATGAGGAGGTTGGGGGCTAGGACTGGGCCGCATCAAACCAGCGATTCTGCTATCCTCGTGGCGGAATGCTTTTACAGAATCAAGTGGCGCTGGTGACCGGCTCCGGACGAGGAATCGGGCGCGCCATGGCGCGACTTTTCGCCGCGGAAGGAGCTGCCGTATTCCTCAGCGCGCGGAGCGAGCACGAGCTTTCTTCTACGACAGCCGAAATCACAAAATCGGGCGGGCGCGCCGCGTTTGCCGTTGGCGATGTTTCCCGCGAAGAGGACTGCGGGCGCATCGTCGCGGCTTGCCGGAAGACGTTCGGCGGGATTCACATCCTCGTGAATAATGCCGGGCATTACGGGCCTGTCGCCGCGGTGGAGGACTATCCCGTGGGCGATTTCGACGCGGTTCTGGCCGTACACCTCCGCGGCGCGTTCCTTCTTTCGCGGCTGGTTCTTCCGGAGATGTACGCGCGCAAGTCCGGCGTCATTCTGAATGTTTCGAGCGTGTCGGCCAAGGCCGCGTTCGCGTGGGGCTCGGCTTACGCCGCCGCCAAAGCCGGCCTGCTCGGACTGACGCGCGTCACCGCCGCCGAAGCCGCGCGCAAAGGCGTGCGGGTCAACGCGATTTGTCCCGGCCCGGTGGCGGAAACGCGCATGTCCAAGGAATTGGGAGAGGTGCTGGCAAAAAAATTGGGCCAAAGCCCGGAAGAGCAATTGGCCCAATTCGTGAAGGGATTGTTACAGGGCCGGCCGCAAACGGCCGACGAAATCGCCCGCGCCGCCCTGTTTTTATGTTCGGAGCAGTCCAGCGCGATTACTGGACAGGCTCTGAACGTGGACGGCGGAATGGCTTTCTACTGATCTCTTCCGCGAATACCGCTCCACGCCGCGCAAAGCCCAGCACTGGGCGCGCGCTCTTGCGCACCCCCGCCAGACCTGATTCCCATGCGCGATGGAGCAGATACACCGCGGCAATGACCGTAAAGATCGCCGCAAATCCAATGGCCAGCAACAGCAGCGCGCTCAACAGCTCGCGCACAAAGTAAAACTGCATGCCGAGTAACGCAGCCAACGACACCCACATCCACTTTCGCAACCCGTCTTTGGTCATGTCCCCCGATGCTCCGATCCGAGCCTGGCTGGGCAGTTCCCAGGACCCCCGGTTGAATTGAACTCCCTGTCCGTCCGTACAGTTAGATGCACGACACCGGCCATTCGATTTCTCCCCGGCGCCAACCCCATTGGGACACTAAGTGCTTTGTTTGCATATAGTACCCGGCTCACATTTTGAGGGGGGGAACAAGTTTCCTAGTACCGGGTCGCTCGCCCCATTTTCACGTTTCATGAATGTTGTTTCCCACCGGGCCGAGCGGAAACCTCGGCACCTTTGCCCCTGTAGCCTCCCGGCTAGAACTCATACAGTTGCCCCAACTGATACACCAGATTGATGTTAGGAGAAGGAATTGGGCGACCAGACCGCCCGCGTCAGATGTGGTCTGGCCTCTTGGAGAAACCGCCCTTGATTTGCCAAACGGCGGCTGATTTGGTGGCCGGACAGGGCGGCCAATCTCATTCTGAGATCCACGGGCCATTCCCCAAGGCCTTGGCGAAAGCTCAGCCGGCCATCACTCCCTGCCAACTTCGGCAAGCTTCCGAATGAGGCCGCTTCTGACCAGCCAAGCGAGGGTCTCGATGAAGAAGTTCCCCGAAAAGTGACGGTATTTTCCTTCGGGCCAGTCGCGCATCGTACGGTGGCGCACCATAGTAACAAACCGGTCTTCGAAAAATGCGAACCGCGGCGGCCGGTGCGTCAGCCAGCCGATGTAGGTGTGCGTGGTGCGCAGCAAACCATCTGCGGGCAGCACCAGCCGCTCGTGAAGCTTGGATCCCGGCTCGCCCAACGTGACAAATACCAGGCACTCCGGCGTCTCCGCGTTCAGGTACGCGAATTTCTCCGGCCGGAGCAAGTAGCCGACAAAAAAACGGCATGGCCCATTCGCTTTTTTTCCCCCCTTTCCTTTTTTGCGTTTCCCTTCTTTGGCCGCCGCGGCGACAAACCAGAATCCTTCGAGTCCCGTCCCTCTTTCCGGCACGGGCAGGTATCCCCGCAAGTACGGCTCGGCAAGCTCCGCAATCCACGCCACGTCGGGCCATTCGCTCTTGTCTTGCCTTGCCTTCTTTCTTCTTGCAGTCATGCTCACGGGGTCCGCCCTCTTGGTCAGTTCCGCTGCTTGCTCTTCGCGGAAGCTGCAAGGCCGAATCTTAACTCTTTCCCGCACTTTTCCCCTGCTCCCGTGTGAGATTGACGGTCCGGCCCCCGCGTTACCTAAGTCTCCATACCTGAACTCTAGGACAGTAGTTTGCGTGGCCCCTCCGGGGTACGCTTTATGCTAGTAAGTCCCGATCAGCGCTCTGAAGGAGAGCCAAGAATGTTTTGTGAGCGTTGTGGCCAGCTCTTTTTGCCCAAACAGTCGGTGTGTGCCCGGTGCCATGTGGCCCCTACGCGCCACTGGATTCAATTGATGAGCCTGGTTACGCTCTTCGTGGCTGTGGCTTGCAATGAGTTGGTAGCTTGGTTCTTGCTGCCCCGATTTGTCTCCGGCCCTCATCCCCGAATGCTGTTTCGTGCCTGGCTGTGGGTCGACCATAAGGCTGCCCTATTTGGCTGGGTTCCCATCGCGGCTGCCCTTCTCGCCTGGGACTACCTGGTCTGGAAAAGCGGCCGTCCCAAGATCAAGGGCTGGATCGTCCGAAAGGTGCTCACGCTCACGCTGGTTGCCGGAATTGCCCCGGCAATTCCCTGGTGGATACCCGCGGGTCAGCCCCCCGGACAATTTCTGTCTATGATCGGAAGGCATCCCGGTCTGCCCGTAATGCTGGCCTGGGGAGCAGTCCTTTTCGTGGTCATTTTGCTCTGCCTCGACGGCGAAACCCGCGATTACCTGCTGGGCCACGGCAGGATTCTGAGTGTGGTGAGCCTGGCAGCGCTCTTGCTCGTGCTGACGATGACCGTTGTCGGCTGGTCCTTTGTCTGATCCGCTTCATTTTGCCGCGATCTTCTGGCGCACCATACTGGAACTGTCGTCTATTGCACAAATCCCACGATAGGAGGGGTTGGCTCGGGCAGCTCCTTGATGGGGCCGAATTGCGCCTCGTACCGCGTAACATTTTCACTGAGCGCCCGAAGCAGGCGCTTGGCATGCCCGGGACTGACAATCATGCTTCCGAGCAATTTTCCTTGCGGCCCGTTGGGAAAGACATAAATGAAGTGCAGTGTGAATTCCTCGGCGTTGTGGTGAATCATCACCAGGTTGCTGTACTGCCCCAGCATCTCTTTTTCGTCGGCCTTGATTTGTACCTGCCCCTTCTTTTCTTCCATGTGTTTTCCTCTCGTTTTTCCCTGCGCGGCACACTACCACGGTCGCCATGACATTGTCATTGCGCCGGTGCACAGCCGGACGGGGGAAGCTTCCCGGTGGCCATCGCCCGTGTGTGTCTTTCGCGGCATCCCGCCAATCAGCCCTTGACGAATCGCATCGTTAAATGTAGTTTATTTATGGGATTTACCGTGGTTAACCTATGACTGGCCCCGAAACTCCGGTCGCGGAAGAGAGCGTAGAGCGATCGGCCATTGTTAAGGACGCAAGCGTTTCGCGCGCCCCGTGGCGCCGCTCGGGAAGCCTTCCCTCGCTTCCGGAAGCCTACCGCTCCATCCCGATCCAAACGGGAGCGCCGGTGTGGCGCAAGCTGCTGGCTTTCGCCGGCCCCGGCTATCTGGTTGCCGTCGGCTACATGGACCCCGGGAACTGGGCCACCGATCTGGGCGGCGGCTCGAAGTTCGGCTACACGCTGCTGAGCGTCATCCTCATCAGCAACTTGATGGCGATGTTTCTTCAGGCGCTTTCCGCGAAACTCGGCATCGCCACGGGCCGCGACCTCGCCCAGGCTTGCCGCGACCACTATGGGCGGCGCACGGTAATCTTTTTGTGGGTGGTCTGCGAACTGGCCATCGCCGCGTGCGACCTCGCCGAAGTTCTGGGCTCCGCGGTGGCGCTGAAATTGCTGTTTGGCGTGCCGCTTCTCGCCGGTGTTTTGCTTACGGCGCTGGACGTGCTGATTGTTCTGGCGCTGCAGGGCCGCGGCTTCCGGATCGTCGAGGCCTTCGTGGTGACGCTGATTCTGACCATCGGGGCGTGTTTCGCCTATGAAATCTTCTTTGCGCGGCCGCTGTGGCTGGAGGCGGCTCGCGGCTTCCTTCCCAACCTGGAAATCCTGCGCAACCGCGAGATGCTGTACATCGCCATCGGCATCCTGGGCGCGACCGTGATGCCTCACAACCTCTATCTGCACTCCAGCATTGTGCAGACGCGCGCCTTCGGGCAGGTGGCGAACCACCGGCGCGAAGCCATACGCTACGCCGTTCTCGATTCCACGCTGGCTCTGGGCTTCGCGCTGTTCATCAACGCCGCCATTCTCGTGCTGGGCGCCGCCGCCTTTCACGTGCGCGGCTTCACCGAAGTGGCCGAGATTGCCGACGCCTACAAATTGCTCAGCCCGGTTCTCGGGGCCGGCTTTGCGAGCACGCTGTTTGCCCTGGCGCTGCTGGCGTCGGGCCAGAACTCCACGCTTACCGGAACGCTTGCCGGGCAGATCGTCATGGAAGGCTTCCTGGAATTCCGGATGAAGCCGTGGCTGCGGCGGTTGGTGACACGCTCGCTGGCGATTTTGCCTGCGGTGCTGGTCATTGGTTTGATGGGCGAAGGCCGGGTCACCGCGCTGCTCATCCTCAGCCAGGTGATTCTGTGCTTCCAACTGCCGTTTGCCGTGATCCCGCTCATCCAGTTCACCTCCGACCGCGCCAAGATGGGGGAATTCACAAACTCGCGCGCGACCATCGTGGTCGCCTGGATTACCACCGCGATGATCCTCGGGCTCAACGCGGAATTTGTTTTCCTCCTGCTCCGAGGTTAGTTCGTTTCCTCTCTCCATTCCGGGGATCTCCCTATGCATCTTTTCTTCGACTTGTGCGATGATTCTTTCGAATAAACGGAGGGATTTCTTGCCATGAAAACGTGGGCGAAGTTTCCGGGTGTCCTTCTTCTGCCCGCGGCTGTGCTTTCACTGGCGCTCTGGGCATCCCCGCAGGGGAGGGGTAAATGGGTCGCGCCGGATGCCGCCAAGAAAGTGAAGAATCCCGTGCCGGTCACCGAGGAGGGTCTGGCGGCTGCCCGCGGCCTGTTTCTCGAGAATTGCGCCCAGTGTCACGGCGAAAAAGGCAAGGGCGACGGCCCCGAAGCCGCGATGTACGGCGTCAAGCCCGCCGATTTGACCAACGCCCAAGCCATGGGCAAATTGACGGACGGCGAAATTTTCTACAAGATCAGCGAAGGGCGCGAGCCGATGCCCCCGTTCAAAAAGTTGCTCTCCGAAGAGGAGCGCTGGCAGCTTGTCAATCTCCTTCGGACACTTGCTCCCAGAAGCTCCGATTCGGCCGACAAGCCGAATTCTCAGAATTATCCCAAGTCCCTCATTGTTTTGCCCTCTGGTGCTGACGTGAAGTACGCTTCTGTCGGAGGAAGAACTCAACTGGTGTACAGAGTCTATGTTGATTACCCGGCGGAACGCGCCCTAAAGACAATTTCCGAAAAGCTTCGCCGAGAGGGATGGAAAGCGCTGGAGCGGGATTTCTGGAATCCATCCATTCCGTCGTCGCATATGCGTGGATGGGTGCAATTCGAGGACAGGACGACCAATCCGACGACCACAGTCAATGAGTGGATGGCCCAGTGGGAGAATCGGCAGCGTGATATCGTTTCTTATACACTCGAATACCGATGGCCTGCCGATAGCAATCCGGACCTAAACAGCCTTAGAGTGGTCGCCATCTTCATTCCGGCGCCTATTGCTACGAAGGAGCCAAGAACCATTTCAAAGTAGGACACTGCGGTTGAAGCCCGGGGAAACTCGACGTAGAATTCGCTGCGCGTTCAAGCGCTCAAATCAAAAGGGGAACCTGATGAGAAAACTGATCGCGGTTCTTGCGCTGCTGCTGGCGCCGTGCGCCTGGGCCCAAACGGGGGCGGTCCGCTGCGGCAAATTGCTCGACGTCCGCGCCGGGAAACTGTTGTCCGACCAAGTGGTGGTGTTTGATAAAGGCGAAATCACCGCCATCGGCCCTGCCGCTACAACTGCTGTTCCGCGGGGCGTCACGCCCGTCAATCTGTCGAGCGCGACGTGTCTTCCGGGGCTGATTGATGTCCACACGCACATCACCAGCGACCCCACCGCTACGGGATACCAGGGACTGGGCATCTCGGTGCCCCGCGAAACCGTCACCGGCGTGAAGAATGCCCGGCTGGCGCTTCGCGCGGGCTTTACGGCGGTGCGCAACGTCGGCGCATCGGGCTTCTCCGACGTTGCGGTGCGCGACGGCATCGAGGCCGGCGAAATCGAAGGCCCGCGGATGATCGTTTCCGGCCCGGCGCTGGGCATCACCGGGGGACACTGCGACAACAATCTGCTGCCTTATGAATATCATCACAAAGATGAAGGCGTCGCCGATGGCCCCTGGGCGGCGCGCGCCAAAGTCCGCGAAGTGATCAAATACGGCGCGACGGTCATCAAGGTCTGCGCCTCGGGAGGGGTCCTCAGCAAAGGCGACCAGCCCGGCACGCCGCAGTACACCCCGGAAGAATTGCA
>DASWCG010000069.1:0-12337 GCA_036390175.1 Candidatus Acidiferrales bacterium
GCTTTGCGGCCTCCCTGCTCCATCGCTTCGGCAATGGGACGAATCTCGTCAAATGTCAGGCGCGCGCACTCCAGCAGCGTGTCGGCCGAGCCGCGGATGTTCTGGACTTTGTTGGCGAGATACATCGCCGCCATTTCCCGCGCCCCTTCGCGCGCGGTCCTGGAATCTTCGCCGATGCTGCCGACAATCACCGAGCCGAGGTCAAGCGACGCGGGGTCCTTCTCCGCTTTTCGGGCGCCTTCTTCCATGATTTTGCGCGAGTGCTGGACGAATTTCGGCGTGGTAATGCTCGCTGTAAGGAGGCCATCGCCATGGGATCCGGCGAGGCGCTGCAACACCGGACCCGTGGCGCCAACATAAATCGGGACGCGCCAGCGCGCGGCGTGCGCGTCGGGCTTCAACGGAGGCGCATAAGCCGCAAAGGCTTTCCCTTCGTATTTCACTTCCTGGCCCGAAAGCATGGCCTGGACGATTTCGATGCTTTCACGCATGATCGTAGCGGGGCCGATTTCTCTTCCTTTTTCTCCCTCGCCGATTTCCTTCATGAAAATTTTCGACGCACCGAGCCCGAGCAGGAAACGTCCCTCGCCTGCGACGTCTTGCAGGACGCGGGCCTCCATCGCAATCTGCACGGGATGGCGCGTGTAGGGAGAGATGATGCCCCAACCAACGGCGATGCGCCGCGTTTCGCGCGCGACGATGGCGGTAATGGCCGTGGACGAGCGCGCTTCCATGGAATGCTTGCGCCACCACGGATAGGCTTCCGCGAGCCAGAAAGTGTCGAAGCCTGCCGCGTCGCAGGCCTGCGCCATTCGCAGGGTTTCCTCCAACGGCTCCATGCTCAACTGCAGGACACCGATTCTGAATGGAACGGCCATCGGTCCCTGGTTCTCCTTGTTCAGGATGGGTCCTGCCAGGAATGCTCGAGCCCCTTGACCAAGGCCCACATGGCGCGGTTGAGCGGAGTTGCCACACCCAGCTTCTCACCCCACTGGGCAATGGCGCCGTTCATGAAATCCACTTCGGTCTGCCGCTTCGCCAGCACATCCTGCAACATGCTCGCTTTGTGTTTTCCGGGAGCGCGCGCGCCTTTCTGCACCAGCTCGCGTGGATCGCCGTGAAGCGTGATGCCCAGGGCCTTGGCGACGGCCACGCCTTCGTCAATCAGCGCGTTGAACAAATCACTGGTCGGCGCGAAACGCGCCGCAGCGCCGTGATGCAGCAGAGTGAGTGCGCCAACGGGATTGGTTGAGGCGTTGAAGATGAGCTTGGTCCACTGTGCGCCGCGAGCGTCTTCGAGCGCCATCACGCTCATACCCGCGCGCTGTAACGCGCCAGCAAGCTCCTGGACGCGCGCGAATGGCGTTTTCGCGGGCTCGAAGGGGCCGATCCATGTGTCGCCGTTGATGTCGAAGCCGACGTGCCCCGGCTCGATCACATGGCCCGCCGGAAACGTCGTGCCCCGGATGACGTAGCGGACATGCTCGGCGAGAATTTCTTCGTTGCCGACGCCATTCTGCACAGAACAGACCGCACTCGTTTCCGGAAACAGATGCGCAGTTTCCTCAATGGCCTTGCGCGTGTGAGTGCTTTTGGTAGCAACGATGCCAAAATCGCAGGGCGGAATTTCCCGGACATCCGAGGTTGCGCGGAAGCGCGCGGTGAACTCCGCCGCGCCGCTGATGCGCAAGCCGCGCGCAGCAATCACGCGCGTGTGTTCTTTCCAAACGTCGTAGGCGAAGACCTCGGCTTGACCCGCGCGCGCCAGATGCGCCGCAAAAATGCCGCCGATGGCTCCGCAACCTACGATGCAGATCTTCATGGCTCCGCGCTCCGCTTACTGCGGCCCCGGATAAAAGCGCCAGGGGACACTCGCCAGGCACTCCCCTTCCTTCTTCCCGATGCGATACGTGTCCTGCGTGTAGAGGCACACCTGGCCGTCCTGGTCCACCACCTGTGGATGAAAACTGAAGATCATGTTCTCCCGCAACGCGACGTTGCTGTTCGCGCCGATGGCGGGATGCTCAATCATAGTCATGCCGATGGAATGTCCGGTCAGATGGCCCAGCCGGAAGCCGCGCCGCTCGAAAATCCCGGCGGCGGCACGATGAACGTTGCAGGCCAGCTCGCCTTCGCGCATCAGGACCCGCGCCGCTTCCATGGCTTGCGGATAGATCTCGCTCATGGCCAGCGTGCGGGGGCTGATGCGCCCGCGAATCAGAGGACGGGAGAACTCCACCCAATAGCCTTCGGCGCCGGTGATTTCGAGCGAATAGAGAAGCAGGTCGTCCGGAGCCACGGCGCGAAGCGAAGGCACTTTGAAATGCGCTTCGGCCTCGCCGTTTGCTCCGCCCAGAAGAATATTCATCATGCGCGGCCCGGCGCCGCGCGCAAAGAAATACTCGACAGCGGGGGCCATAATCTCCGCTTCGGTCTTCCCGGGCTCGTAGGATTTGAGCAAAACCTGGAACCCTTCGAGAATGATTTCCATGCTGTCCCGGACGGCGGCCAACTCAACTTCGCTCTTCACGGCCCGCGCCATGTCAAACGCGAAATCGAACGGCACCAACTCGAAGGAAGCCTGCTGCAGCTCGCGATAATCGCGCACCGGCATGATGTAATCGAGGCCATACACGGCGACGCGCTTCCATTTCTGCTTCTCGGCGGCTTCGCGGAGCCATTTGCCGGGAACCTCGGCCCAGACCTGTTCGCGCACCCAGGGCTTTCCTTTATCGCCGATCCAGCGCGCTTCGCGCGGAAAGACGAGCACCGGATCGCTCTCGAGCGAAAATAAAACGTAGACGTAGCGGTGGACGATTTCGAAGCCGGACATGTAGCGCACGGCGCCTTCGAAGCCGGAGTACTGATTGCCGCAGACAATCAGGCCGTCCACCTTTTCCGCCAGCATTGCTTCGCGGACGTTGCCATAGCGGCGGGCGATTTCTTCGGGTGTGACCATCGGTTCGAGATCCTCTCCAGCGCTTGAGGTGTCAGTGGGCGCCGCAAATCTCCGCGGCAGCCAACGCATAAACCTTGGCTGTGTTCACCAGTGTCTTGATCTCCACTTTTTCGCCCTCCGCATCGCGCGGCCCGCTCGAAGGGCCATAGTTGAGCGTTTCGATGCCGTAGCGAGTCATCACCGAAGCATCGGAATCCCAGAGCACGGTGGTGTGCTTTGGCGGCGCTCCCATCACCGAATGGTGGCAATATTCGATCGTCCTTACCAACTCGTGGTCTTTGCTGATTTCCGCGCCCGGGACGGACACGAAAGTTTCCGACTCGATGCCGTATTCGGGGAATTTTGCGCGAAGGTCGAGAACAAGCTGTTTGATGGAACGCCGCACTTCTTTCAGCGGCATCGTCGGCGGCACGCGCACGTCGAGAAACAAGTCGGTGCGGTCCGGGGTGCGGCTGGCGCGCCAGGGATGGCCGCCGCGAATGCAACCGACATTGACCACGCCCGGCTGCCCATCATACGAGGCTTTTTTCTCCCACTCTGCGATCCACGCGTAGATCGGGTCGAGTATCTCCTTCATCCGGTACACGGAGCTTTCCTGCAGCTTCCCGCGGGTGAACGCGGTGTGCACGTAATGACCGCGCGCCGAGATGCGCACCCAAACCGAACCGTAATGTCCGAGCACGAGCTGCATGTCGGTCGGTTCGCCGAGGATACACATATCGGGAAGGACGCCGTGATTGACCAGATGGTGCGTGCCGACCCCATAGCCGCGATATTCCTTGCCGACAAATTCATCGCCCCATTGCGTTTTTTCGATTTCGCCCACCACAGCCGCGATGAGGACATCTCCCTCCAGGCGAATCCCCGCACGCATCAGCGCCCGGAGGGCTTGCACGTAACAGACGAGCGCGCCCTTCATGTTGTAAATGCCGAGACCATAGATCATGCCTTTGCGCATAATGGCATTGGGTTTGTAGCCGATGCCGGTAAGAAAAGTTTCGCGGCCGGTGTTGGAAGTATCCATGTGGCCGTTGAACATCAGGCTTTTGCCGTTGCCGGAGCCTTCCCAGAGGCCGACCACGTTGGCACGGCCTTCCTCGACCTCCTGCCAACTGACTTGGAGTCCGGCGGTTTCGAGCGCCCCGCGCATGTATTTCCCCATCGCGAGTTCCTCGCCCGTGGGGCTGGGGATGTTCACCACGTCGCAAGCCATGGCGACAATTTCTTCTTCGCTTACGTGCGAGAGAATCTTATTGGCGAGATCGCTCTTTACTTTGCGCGTGGCTTCCTGCATGGCGCCGCCGATTTCCTGTTCTTCCCTACCGGCGAAAATCGTCCGGGTAAGAACAAAGTTTTTCGTTTCCACCGGCCGTAATCAGAAAATTATCTTCCAGGCGCAGACCCCCGCCGCCTTCCCAGTACACACCGGGCTCGATGGCCAGCACCATGCCTTTGCGAATTTCTCCGGGCGCGGCGCGGTGCGAATAGGGCGGCTCATGGGCGCGTGCGCCGACTCCATGGGCCACGGGATGCGACGGCTGGCCGCGATAGCCGGCAGCATCAATCCCCGCGCGAATCACGCGATCAATCTCTCCCAGCGGCGCGCCGTCCCGGGCGCAGTTTGTTGCGTCGTGGAATATTTTCAACAGTTGGTCCAGGAGGCGATTGTACTCTGGCGTAAGCCGGCCGGGGCAGAGATTCTTGGTCAAGTCGGTCCAATAGCCGTCGGCGCAGACCCAAATTTCCACGAGCGTCGGTTCGTTTTCCACCACGGGGCGATGGCTGGTTGCCGTGAACGTGGCGATGCCCTTGCCGGACCAGACCAGCGTGAAGGCGCGGGCCATTTCGACTTTTCCTTTATAGCCGACGCCCACGCCGTGGATGTGACCCTCGATCATCGCCGCGACTTCGCTTTCTTTCATTCCCGGACGAATGTTGCCGCGCGCGTATTCCATTCCAACGCCGGCCAACTCGTTTGCCAGACGCATGCGCTCGATTTCTTGATCGGTCTTGATCATGCGCACTTCGCCGAGCAATGGCGCCGCGTCCACCACCTGCTTGCACGCGCCTCGAAAGGCATCGAAGTAACCCTGCGTATAGACCGTGGGCTCGCCAACCATGCGGTCACAAATCTGAGAACCCTGCGAAAGCTCGACGCCGACGCGGTCCGTCAATTTCCGTTCGCGCAAAACATCCAGCGCCATGTCCAGCGAGCGCGCGGTCGGCGGACGGTAGTCCAGGGGATGGTAAAAATTGAAGTAGCGGACATCTTTATTCCATGCCGTGCGCTGGGCTTCGCGAAATTGCGGCTCAATCACCAGGAGCGCAGGGTCGCCTTCGCGGGGGAAGATGGCGATGTCGTAGCCCTTCATCGTCCAATAGTTGGTCAAATAAAGAATGTTGTCGGGCGCGCGGACAACCAAGGCGGAGAGGTTGTGCTTCTCCATCATCTCCCGCACGCGACTCCATTTTTCGAGGTCGAGCGGATAGGTCATCTTCTGGAACCCTTGACGCTCACTGCGCGGCTGTATCTTTTCCCTTCCACGTCCACGAAGCCTCTTTGCCTTTGATGAGGCGATAGAGCGCGGTATGCAACGGCGCAGGGACACCGAGGCGCCGCGCCTCGCGCGCAATGGCGCCGCCGAGAAAATCCACCTCGGTGCGCTGCCGGTGACGAATATCGTACAACATCGAAGGCGGATGATCGGTCTGCGCGCCGATCTTGTTCATCTCCCAAGGATCCTCGTGCAGATGCACGCCAAGCGCCGCCGCAACGCGCTGGCCTTCCTCAATCAAGTCGTGCAGAAGGTGGCCGAGCTCGCTGAAGTTTTTTTCTTCCGCAAAATGGCGCGAATGAGGCAGCTCCGTAAGCGCGGACACGGAATTGACCGAGGCGTTGAATATGAGCTTGGACCATTGTGCCGGACGGGCGTCTTCGAGCGCGACGGCTTTTAATCCCGACGCGTTGATGAGCTCCGCGGCCTGTTGAGCGAGCGACTGCGGGGCGTGCGTCGGTTCGAATGGACCGATCCACGTGGGGGTGTCGAGTTCGTATTCGACGTGCGTATCGCTGTGGCGAGTTCCGCTCATGAATGTGGTGCCGCGAAGAACGTAGCCTTTTGTCAAGTCCGCGATCACCTCTTCACAGCCGAGGCCGTTCTGCGCCGAAAGAACGGCGCCGCGCGGAAACAGATGCGCCACAGGTGCGACGGCCTCGGCGGTCTGCGTAGCTTTGCTGGCCACGATTCCCAAGTCGAACTCCGGCAAACTCGCCGGGTCTGACGACGCGCGCAGCGGCGTGTGAAATTCGTGCTTGCCGGAGACGCGCAGGCCCTGTTCATTCAGTGAGCGCGCGTGCTCGGGCCGGCGAACAAATGCGTGGACTTCCGCGACGCGCGCGAGGTGCGCGGCATAGAGGCTGCCGATCGCGCCGCATCCAATGATACAAACCCGCTGAGCCACAATCCTCCGTCGCGCAGGTCGTTCGCCCGGAACAGAAGCAGCGGGGGAAGCTGCGCGCCGCCGTTCTCCGGGCTTTCTTCCCCGCTAACGCGCCGCGCGGTGACTTTCGACGCGCACACCGGCGTTTTCTCCCGACTTCGAGCGTCCAAATGCCTGGAACAAGGTGTCGCCGGTATTATGCGAATCGTTGATGATGATGCCGCTTGGGAACACGGCATCCTGGAGCGCCGCACAGATGGTGTGGACCGGCGCGGCGCCGCCTTCGCCCATTCCTTTCGCGCCGTTGTAACTAAACGGCGATGGCGACTCGAGATGGCCGTACAGGAGGTCGGGCATGTTGACCGCCGTAATCGGCGTGTAATCGCTGAACGTCGCAGCCAGCATATTGCCGTCGGGATCGTACGCGCAATTCTCCATCAACGCCGCGCCGATGCCGTGGGCCGTTGCGCCATGAACCTGCCCTTCGACGATGAGCGGATTGATGGTGCGGCCGCAGTCGTCCACCGCGGCGTAGGCCAGAATCTTGGGCTGGAACGTTTCGCGGTCCACCTCGATGACGGCGATGTGCAACTGCGCTGCGTAGGTCAGCGTGAGGTTGCCGTATTTCTTCTTGATGTCGGGGATCTGAAACGGCGCGTGATAGACGTGGCGGCAATTCAGCGTGACGTCCCAGAGTTTTTCGGGAATGCCCGCATTGTTCGTGTTGACCAGATTGGCGAGGCCCCAGTAGTTGATGGCTTTCTTCGTGCCCTTCACGCGGACTTCCGGCCCTTGTTGCCCAACTCCGAATTCAAGAGCTTTTTCTTTCGCCTTTAGCGCAAAGGCCGCAAGGCGGCTCATCTCTTTCTTGAGCTTGACGGCGGCGCCGTGAATCGCGGAGAGACCCGTCACGGCAAACTGGCTGGCGTAGGTTCCGGTGTGGCCGGTGTAGACGTTTTGCTCGGTGTCGAAACCGGGTTTTACCTTGACCATATCGGGCGGAATGTTCAAAACGTCGGCCACCACCTGCGCTGCGGTCGTTTCGTGGCCCTGACCCTGCGGCACCGAGCCCATGCTCACAACGACTTCGCCGTAAATATCGAGTTTTGCGTTGGCGGCCTTGGACTGGCCGGAGAAGGGCGCATCGGGGTTGATGATGCGCGCCTGGCCGAAATTGTTCGTGCCGGAATCGAGCGTCGTGCCGATGCCCAGGCCGATCATTCGCCCTTGCGCGCGCGCTTGCTGCTGCTTTTGTTTCCACTCCTCCCAGCCGATCAGGCGCTTAGCGATGTCGAGCATCTGCGCGTAGTCGCCAGAGTCGTAGACGCAGCCGTTGGGGGTCGTGTACGGCATCTCGCCGGTGCGAATGTAATTGCGCAGGCGCATTTCATCGCCGGGAATGCCGACCTGATGCGCGCAGATGTCCATCACGCGCTCGAGGAACCACAGATGCTGCATCCGCGAATAGCCGCGATTGGGCCCGACCGGACACTTGTTGCTGCAAACCTGCGACATGTCGAAGCGCACATTCCGCACGCGGTATGCGCCGGGCAGAACCTGCGCCCAGATAACGCAGCCGAGCGGTTCGTAGCGCGGGTAGGCGCCACAATCGTCCACGTGGCGGGACTCGATGGCCTGGATGACGCCGCTTTTGTCGAGCGCGACGCGCGTGTCGAAAAATGTGCGCTCATTGCCGTGCGCGCTCGCCAGCATGTGCTCGGTGCGCGTCTCGGCCCACTTCACGGGCCGCCCGCCGACTTTTCGGGAAGCCAGCGCGCAAAGCGCCATGTAAGGATAATTGGTGATCTTGATGCCGAAGCCGCCACCGATATCTACGCTCGACATATGGATCTGATCAATGCCCACGCCAAGCGCCGGGGAAAGAAACTGCGCGGCGAAGGCGGGAAAGCTGTTGTTTGTCCGGAAATTGATGAAACCGGCCTTGGGGTCCCAGGCGGCGATCACCACGTTGTTTTCGAGCGGCGTGCTGGAAAAACGGTGAAAATGCAGACGGCCGATGTGGACTACGTGAGCTGCTTTCCGGAAAGCTTTGTCCACATTGCCGTATTCGAAAAGCCCGTGCCACAGCTTATTCGTGCCCGCGCCGGGGTGAAGGACGCTTTCGTCCTTGAGGGCCTCCTCGGCGGTCAGCACCGGCGGCAAGGGTTCGTACTCGGCCTGGACCAAATCGGCGGCGTCTTCTGCGGCCAGGCGTGTTTCCGCAACGACGGCAGCCACCGGCTCGCCTTGATAGACGACTTTGGCGATGGCCAAGGGATAGTCCTTCACCATCTGGCCGGGGCCGAGGCCGAGCTCAATGAAGGGCTGGACGAGGCCGGCAACTTCCGCGCCGGTCAGCGTGCAAACTACGCCCGGCGCGGACGCCGCGCCGGAAACATCCACGCGCTTTAACCTGGCATGCGCGTAGGGAGACCGAACAAACCGGATGTGCAGCATCCCCGCAAGCTTGTAATCGTCGGTGAAGATGCCTGCGCCTTGCACCAGCCGCGACTCTTCTTTGCGCGGGATGGGCTTGCCGACCCACGCGACCTTTTCATCAGCGGGGCCTTTTTTTGCGCGTCTCGCCTTCGCGGCCTTCTTCTTCACGCGTGTTTCCTTCGCTTTCGGTGAACCGGCGCGCGCTCAGTTGAGCGCGGCCTGCAATGCGTCAATCAGCTTCTGCAAGTTCTTTTTGGCCAGCGGTTCGAGCAATCCGCCCGCGAGCGATGCGATCCGCCCGAGGACGTGCGCCCGGCCGCTCCAGAGGACTTTCGTACCTCCCGAGGCGGGCTCGAGGTCGAATCCGGCGCGCAGCGTGGCATTGCCTCCGGGGACTTCGCCCTGCCCTTCATACACGGCATGCGTCGGCTTCACAGCCTCCGCAAGCGCCAGCTTCATGGCGGCCGTGCCGCGAATGTGAGAAATCCCCACGCGCAGCTTGACGAGAAAACTCTTGTCGTCCTGAATCGTCACACTTTCATAGTCCGGGAGCAGAGGGCAGAAACGATTCGGGTCCACCAGGAAGGCGTACACGTCGTCCGGCTTCTTGCTGACCACGAACTCGCCGCCAAGCTTGATCTCCATGCGTCAGCGTTTCTCCGAGAGTGCAGCGGCCGCGCGGATGGCCTTCCAGATATTTTGATAGCCGGTACAGCGGCAGGTGTTCCCGGCAATGGCCCTGCGAATCTGCTTTTCGGTCGGCTTCGAATGCTTTGCGAGCAGATGCACCGTGGACATCAGCAACCCCGGGGTGCAATAGCCGCACTGCAGGCCATGATTCTCGGCAAACGCGCGCTGGACGGGATGAAGAATGCCGTTTTTGGCCAGACCCTCGACCGTGGTGATCTCGCCCTGGTCGGCCATCACGGCAAACAGGGTGCACGACTTCACGGTCCGCCCGTTGAGCAGCACGGTGCAGGCGCCGCAATAGGTTGTGTCGCAGCCGATGTGCGTGCCCGTCAGATTCAACTCTTCGCGGAGAAAATCCACCAGCAATGTGCGGGGTTCGACCGCGGCTTCGCACGGCTTTCCATTCACCTTCACGCGCACCGGAACTTTTTCAGCGGCCGACATATTCGTGACTCGCCTCCACCTGCTCTCCGCGAGCGCGACGAGCGGCAATGCCAATGGCGCGCTTTACCAGCACGGCCACAAGCCTTCTCTTGTACTCCGCCGAGCCGCGCATATCGCTCTGCGGCTCGGCGGCTGCGCGGGCCGCCTCGGCAGCGGTTTCGATGGCCTTCGCGGTGAGTTGCGTGCCGCGCAGCGCCGCCTCGGCAAGTTTCGCCCGGATGGCCGTCAGGCCCACACAGCCCAGCACGATGCGCGCGTCCGCGCAGGTGTCCTTATCGCCCAGAGTCAATTGAACGGCGGCACTCGCGCTGGCATACACGGGAGCGCAACGCTTGAATGCCAAATAGGCGCCGCCGCTTTTCTTTGGCGGAATCTGGACGATGACCTCGCGCAAAAGCTCGGCCGGGCCGAGCGCCGTAGTGTAAGCATCTTTGAAAAAGTCGCCGAGCGCGAGGCTGCGCTCGCCCTTGGGCCCATGGCAACGAACGGAGGTGTCCAGCGCGAGCAGAGCGGCCGCCCAATCGCCGCTCGGATCCGCTTCGGCGAGAGAGCCGCCAATGGTGCCCTGATTTCGCACCTGCACGTCGGCGATGCCCGCGGCGCAATCATGGATAATCGGAATGCGCGCGGCAACTTCGGAGGCTTCGATATCAGAATGGCGAGCCAGGGCGCCGAAATGCAGCTCGCCGCTGCGCTCTTGAATCCCGGCAAGGCCTGGAAGGAAATTGATATCTACCAGATCGCTGGGGCGCGCCAGCCGCATTTTCATCAGCGGAATGAGGCTCTGCCCCCCGGCGAGCAGCCGGGCCTCCCCACCGAGTTGCGACAATAGGGCGGCCGCTTGTTCGACGGATGTGGCGCGATGGTAGTGAAACGGGTGTGGATACACGGGCTCCCTTTCCAGCGCCGTGCTTTCTCATCTTTTACGAAAGTTCCAGAGGCGCAGCACCGGTGACCGCGCATTTTAGAGCGAATCTCCGCGCACAAGCAAGCGCCGCGCGTGCCTCCCGGCGCACCGCCGTTTGTAAGACTGTTTACGCGTGGAAATACTCTCCGGTGTCGTTTATCCTGCTGGTTCCTCCTTGGCGATGAACAAATCAAGGGTTTTCCCGATTCTGCTGGCGGCAGGAAGTTCAGGCCGGCTGGGTTTTCCGAAGCCGCTGGCGCGCTTCGGAGAAAAGACCGCTCTCGAGATTGCGGTGGCGAATTGCGCCGGGCTGGCGCCTCCGGTTGTTGTTTTGGGAAGCGATGCCAGCCTGGTTCGACCGGCCGTACCGCGGGGATTGCGTGTCGTCATCCATCAACGCTGGCGAAGGGGCCAACTCAGCTCGCTTCTGGCCGGCCTGCGCAAGGTTCCGCGAGGTGCGGCATTCTTAATCTATCCGGTGGACCATCCCTTACTCACCCGGGCCATTGTCCAGCGGCTTGTTCGGGCGTTTGAAAGACGTAAGGCGCGCTATGCGATTGTTATGCCCATCTTCGGAAGGCGCCCAGGACATCCGGTGATTTGCGAAGCGGAAATCCGCCGCGAACTGAGGCGAGGGGATACGGCGCGCGAGGTTATTTACCGGGAACCCAGGCGAATACTCAAAGTCCGCATGAAAACAGCGGCGGTGTGCCGGGATTTCGATTCTCCCGCAACTTACTTCGAATGTCTTCGAAGTTTCCCGGCGCGCCGCGCTTGAGCTCGTGCATCCCCTGGCTGACCTAATCGTCCGCCCGTGCCCAAACGAACCCGGCTGCGATCACCGCAAGGGAAAAGACAATCAATCCAGATCCGGCTATAGCGAGGGCTCTGCCCATCGCGGCATGGCCAGGGTTTTCCAAAAGAACGCCGAGCGGGAAAATAAAGGAACCCAGAAGCAGAGCCAGGGCAAGCCAGAAGCGGCGCGACTCGCCATACGGAATACGGTCGAAGGCAATTCCCAAAACAATAAGGAGCATGGCCAAGCCAATCCAGTGGCTATGGGCATCCACTTGGCGAAGATACACGTACTGCGCGGCGCTGTAGGCCTGCAGCGCCGCCTGCGATGCCGCCGGATTGCGCTCTGCGGCCTTCGCGAAGCTCGTTGACAAAGAAGAGCCGATATTGTCGAGGGCCTGATGCTCGGCAAAAACCGCGTACCAGAGGCCATAGCTCATCCCCCAGATCGCGAGCAGAAGACCACCGACCAGAAGAAGTTTTCGCGAACGGCTCATCGCGTTGCTCCGGCGGGGCTGTCGAGACGCCCGGTGTATCGGAGTATCCCGACCCACATTCCCAGCAGCGATAGAATCACGAGCAATCCGCCGAAATCGGCGAGACCGCCCGCCATCAAGCCGAATCTGACTTCGAGCAGCACGCAGACCGGAAGCATGACGGAA
>DASWCG010000070.1:0-2772 GCA_036390175.1 Candidatus Acidiferrales bacterium
TCCCTGCTGCTGGACCAGAGCGTGTTGCGCGGTGTCGGGAATATTTATGCGGATGAGAGTCTATGGCGAGCCAGGGTCCATCCAGCGCGACTAGGGACCAAGTTGAACAGGAAACAAGCGGAGACATTGCGCCGCGTGCTACAAGACATTTTGCGGAAAGCGATTGTACTGCGGGGGTCCTCGATTTCCGATTTTCTTGACGCGGAAGGCGAGCCGGGAGAATATCAGCGGCACCATCGGGTGTATGGGCGCGAGGGGAAAAACTGCTATCGCTGCAAGACGCCGATCCGAAGAGCCATCGTAGCGGGGCGAAGCAGCTATTTTTGTCCCAAGTGCCAGCCGTCACCGCGCGGATTCACGGCGTTGCCGTTTCCACGGCGCGTGGAAAGAAAGAAAGAAAGAAAGAAAAAGATAACGCAGAGCCGCAGAGAACGCTGAGAAATCGCAGAGAAGTAAAGAGAAATCTGAGTGCGAGCGGTCCTCCAGAGAGTCAGCCGCGCGAAAGTAATGGTCGAAGGGCGCGTGACGGGCGAAATCGGCGCCGGGCTGATGATTCTGCTTGGCGTCGGCCGCGAAGACAATTCGGCGGTCGCCGCGTCCTTGGCGGAGAAGTGCGCGAACCTGCGCGTCTTCGAGGACGAGCAGGGTAAGATGAACCGCTCGTTGCTCGATGTGAAAGGCAGCGCGCTGGTCGTTTCGCAGTTCACGCTTTACGGCGATGCGCGCGGGCAGCGGCGGCCAAGCTTTATCTCCGCGGCGCCGCCGGAACAAGCCAAAGCGCTCTACGAAGAATTTTGCGAAGCGCTTCGCAAACTCGGCGTGACCGTGGCGACCGGAATCTTCCAGGCGATGATGTCCGTGGAGTTGGTGAATGAAGGCCCGGTCACGATCCTCCTCGATTCCGATAAAACGTTTTAATCGCCGTATCGCGCAAGAATCCACGCGCTGGATTGCCGCGGACGCGCTCCGCGAATTGAAGAGCGCCGCCGTGCAAAGGCGGCTTCAAAGGAAAACAGATTGAGCCAGGCGACGCAGGGCGGTCAGAAAAAAGAGCTAAAGATTCGGCGAGCGAAAAGCGCGGACGCGCCACGGATCGGCGTGCTTTCCGGCCAGCTCGGGTATCCGGCGACGGCAGTACAGATTCGCAAACGAATGCAGGGAATCAGGCTCGATTCACAGCACGCCGTGTTTGTCGCTGAATCCGCCAAAGACGGAGTGATCGGCTGGGTGCACGTGAGCAGGCAGCCCCTGCTAGAAGTGGAGATTCGCGCCGAAGTGAACGGGCTGGTTGTCGCGGAAGGGCAGCGCAGCCTGGGAGCAGGCGCGCAACTGCTTGCCGCCGCTGAAGAGTGGGCGCGCAAACACGGCTGCAAAAGCATGTCGGTCCGCTCGAACGTCATTCGCGAGCGCGCGCACCATTTCTACGAACGCAACGGCTACGAGCATTACAAGACTCAGAAATCCTTCCGGAAACCGCTGTAGCCCAGATTTTCCACAACGCAATTTCTTTCTTCAACGTTTCAACACGAACCGAGATCGGCGGTGGCGTCAACTGCTTGCCAAACAGGGGCGCAGCATGCTGCGCCCCTACAAATGCTTGCGGATATGCGAATTTCGCGTGAATCGACGCGCGCGCGAGTGGAAACATATATCGCAGTACGATATACTGTAAAAATGGCGAAAGATATCACCACCGCCGAGTACCAAGCGCTGGCCGAACTGCGATACCTGATTCGCAAGTTTGTCCGCGAAGGAGACTCCGCGGCGCGAGCGGCTGGCCTTGAGCCGCAGCAATATCTTCTATTGCTGGCGCTTCGCGGGCTCCCCGAGGGCGAGGAAGCGACCATCCGCACGCTGGCGGACCGCCTGGCGCTGAAGCATCACAGCGCGGTTGAACTGATCGACCGGCTGGAGACGCATGGTTACGTGCGCCGGAGCCGCAGCCGGGACGACCGCAGGCGCGTCCTAGTGATGCTGCTGCCGCGGGGAGAGAAGCTGCTCGAAGAGGTGGCGCGAGACCGCATCGGCGAGTTGCGCGCGAGCGGCGCGGCGCTGGTGAAGGCCATCAGTGCGCTGCTGGAAAACGGCGGCCCGCCGACGGCCAAGAAGAAATGACGGAAAATAGAAAATAGAAATTGGAAAATCGAAAATGGAAAATGGAAAATCGAGGCCCTCAGTGGAGAGCAATCTGAGGGTGTGTGCACCCCCCACCCCCCATCATTTTGCATGAATATCAAAACAAAGGGCTTACAAAATTTGCATTTCATAAATGATTGATTCTAAAGGGCCTGGATTGCAGCGCAATAGCAGTGGCACCTGGAACCTAGACCGGCACAATAACCCCCCCCTGTACTGTACCCCCCTGTTTTTTGTAAGTGTTGCATCTAAGGGACTTAAGTATTGCGCAAGTCCTTTGTTTGCAACACATACAAGGAGGTCCGGAAGTGTTGCATCTAAAGGACTTATATTGCACAAAAATTGTGCACATTGTTGCGGCGGGTAGATGGGCACAGGCGAGGACAGGAATTAGCTGCAATTGTACCCAGAAGCTACTGTACCAGAGGAATGCGGGCTCGTCAAGGGGAAGTTGTCGGCGTGTTGATGCGATCGGCGAGGCTCGCGAAGGGAAATCTAGGAATGCCCCAAAAAATCAGTTGCAAGCCCCGCATTGGCGCCGGAATGTTCTTACGACTCTGCGTAGCAGGTACCGTCCAAGGCGAGCGTTTCCAGATCGGGCGGATGAACTTCTCTTCCGACCTCAACCCGGACCAG
>DASWCG010000071.1:0-9742 GCA_036390175.1 Candidatus Acidiferrales bacterium
CGAGGTCCTTCTGCCTGAGACCATGCTGATCCATCAAGATGTGCAGCACTTCGAGGGGTTTCGCGCGCGGCAAGCGGTAGCGCTTTTCCTCGAAGTCCTCGATCAATAGCGTGAGGAGTTGCGCGAGTTCCTTCTCGGCCGACGTGAGGGTCTTGCTGCGGCGGTCGAGACCGTAAAGAATCTCCGTGTATGCCTCGTTCTCCTTCTCGGTGCGGATGACCTTGGGAGGAATCTTGGCGAGGAGCGCGGTGTATTCGGGGCTGGCGGTAAGGGTGCTCATTTTTTCCAGGCTTCCTCAGCATACTCGGCATGGGTCAAGACATGCCGAAGAAAGATTCTCCCCGTCCTATAGTTAATCTCGGTTATCAGCCGATAGGCATTGCCTTTGATATTAAACACCGTGAATTTCTCCACCGCGTCCGCCGTGGGAAACACGACCCTGACATCCATAAGGCTTTTCCATTCAGCCTTCTTGGCAATTCGGTACCAAACGTCCAAAGGCCCGCCGAGGTCCGCGTGTTCCTCCGCCGCTTCGAGCAACTTCTTGCGACTGATGACGTGCACGCCGAGCCTCTCCACTATTAGATTCGCAAAATGCGAAGATGTCAAGGCAGATTGGGCGAGCGGTGAGAGGGAAGGAGCGGTTATTCATAGCGGAGGCAGCGGACAGGGTCGAGGTTGGAAGCTTTCACGGCGGGATAAATCCCGAAAAACAAGCCGACGCTGAGGGAAATCAGCAGGCCCATGAGCGTCCAGAACACCGAGACGCGGGCGGGCAGCGAGGGAATGAAGTAGGCCACGCCGACGCTGAGGACGATGCCCGAGGCGATGCCGATGACGCCGCCGACGCTGGTGAGCGTCATGGCTTCGAGAAGGAACTGCGCGAGGATGTCTCTGCCGCGGGCGCCGACGGCTTTGCGGACGCCGATTTCCTTGGTGCGCTCGGTGACACTGATGAGCATGATGTTCATCACGCCGATGCCTCCGACGAACAGGCCGATGGAGGCGATGATGAGGGTGAGGGCGACGATAGCGCTGGTGAGGTTCTTCCACAGGTCGGTGATCAGATCGGGCGAAGTAATCTCAAAGTCGTTGGGCTTTGCAGCGGGAACATGGCGGCGGCGCCGGAGAACTTCGACGGCCTGGTCCTGCGCGGCGCTCATCATCGAAGGGTCGGAGGCGCTGACGGCGATGACCACCTCTTCGATCTCGGGATACAGTTTGTGAAAGGCGCGGTAAGGGATCAGGACGAACTGGTCGGCGCCCGGCCCGCCAAACAAGCCCTGGTTGGGTTCGAGGACGCCGACCACTTGAAAAGGGATTCCGTTGACGCGGACATCGCGGCCGATGGGGTCGAGCGCGCCGAACAGCGCGTCGGAAATGGGCGAGCCGAGAACCGTCACGCGGGCGGCGTGAGTCTCTTCCTGCTCGGTGAAGAAGCGGCCGCGGGCGATGGCGTAAATCGGCAAGACGTTCACCAATTCGGGGCCGGCGCCGCGCAGGATGGGTTCCTGGACGTGGTTATCCTGATAGCGGACCTCGTTCGAGCCGCCGAGAAATGCGGCGCGGGTGAGGATGGGCATGGCCTTTTGCACGGCGGGACAGTTTTCGCGGATGGCTTCGGCGTCTTCCGGAACGAAATGCTTGCGCATGCGGATTTCCTGGGGGAGGTGGTCGAAGTCAAACGTGAACGCGGGGAAACGCGTGAAGAAAAAGGTCTGCGAGCCGATGGAGCGGACCTTATCGGTGATGTGCTGGTTCAGGCCCTGAATGATGGCCGCGACGCTGATGACACTGGCGACTCCGATGACCACGCCCAGCATGGTGAGAAACGCGCGGGTCTTCTGGCTCGCCAGTGTGGCGAGCGCCACGCCGAGGCTTTCTTTCCATTCCGCGCGGGTCATGCTGTTAAGTCTACATCGTCAAAACCACGCGGAACTGCGCATTGCCGCTGATCATTCGCGCGTAAGCCTCCGCCGCTTTTGCGAGCGGATATTTTTCGATCATCGGACGCACCCCGCTCAGCTCCGCGAAACGCAGCGTGTCCTCGGAATCCGTTGGTGTTCCCCCGGCCCATCCTTGAATGCTTCGGCTTCCCGAAATGAGCTGAATCGGTGTGACCTCGATGGCATCCATATCCGCGCCCACCACCAGCAACTTGCCATTCGCGCCCAGCCCGTTGACGAGCTCCGACATCGCCTTCGAGCTTGGCGCCGTCGCCAGGATCACCTGTGCTCCGCCCAGCTTTTGCAACTCCTCTGCTGCGTTCGTCTTTTTACTATCAATGTACACGCTCGCGCCGAGCTTCTTTGCCAGCGCCGCGTTTTCCGGCCCGCGTCCGACGGCCGCGACCTTGTAGCCAAACTTGCTCGCGAACTGAATTCCGAGATGACCCAGCCCGCCGACCCCCAACACAGCCACGAGATCGCCGGGGAGCGCGCCGCTGTGCCGCAGGGCGTTATACGTGGTGATTCCGGCGCAGAGAAGCGGCGCTGCTTCCGCGGCGTCGAGGCTTTCCGGAATCGCGACCAGCGCCTCCACCGGTGCCACCATGTATTCCTGGTACCCGCCGTCAAAGCTGATACCCGTTATTTTCAGATTTGCGCAGTTGCGGAAATCCCCGCGGCGGCACGCCAGGCACTTTCCGTCCTGACCGCCATGCCAGCCCACTCCCACGCGCTGGCCCTTCTTCCATTCGGATACACCCGCGCCCAGCTCGTCGATCACCCCCACGATTTCGTGGCCCGGAACACGTGGGTACTGAATCCCCGGCCAAGCTCCTTCTTTGACGAACATGTCGCTGTGACAGACGCCACAGGCCCGCACTTTGATGCGCACGTGTCCCGCGCCTGGCTGCGGCACCTCTCGCTCGACGATCTCGAAATCTCCTCCTGGTTTGGGAACCTGCGCCACCTTCATTGGTGCTATCGCCACTCTTGTTGTTGCCATGTCGACCTCCGGTTGGAATCTTGGCATACCACATTAAGTAGAGTATCACCGCATGGGAAGATGCTGACAGCGCCGAAAACTTTCCCGGAAGTCCGAGGAGGCGCGGATTATTCGGTGCGCAGGGCGACGACGGGATCGAGCCGGGCGGCTTTGACCGCGGGATACACGCCGAAGATGAGCGCAATCAACGAGGCGAGACCCAGACCGAGCAGTGCGACCCAGCCGCGAACCACCGCGGGAAACGGGGTGAGCTGGCGCAGCAGGAGCGCGAGAGAGAACCCCAGGGCGACTCCGATGAGGCCGCCGGCAAGGCACTGCGCCAGGACTTCGACGAGAAACTGGCGCGCGATGTCGCGCTGGGTGGCGCCCACCGAGCGGCGCAAGCCGATTTCGCGGGTGCGCTCGGTGACGCTCACGAGCGTGATATTCATGATGACGATGCCGCCGACGACGGAGGAGACCGAGGAAATGAGGAGAAAGACGAGGAAAAAAACGGAGCTGATGTCGCGCCAGAGCTCCAGGTACGTATCGGCGGTGGTGAAATAGAAATCGTCGGCGGCAGCCGGGGCGAGATGGCGGCGGGCGCGGAGCACCAGGCGGACCTGGCCTTCGGCAGTCTCCAGCGGCGGGGCGGCCTTGATTTGAAAAATAAGGCCGCTGCGAGCGCCAAAAATTTTTTCATAAACGGTGAAGGGGAAAATTACGAAAGTGTCCTGGTCCTGACCGAGAACGGCGCCGATGCGCTCGGCCACGCCAATCACGGTGAACTCTTCGCCGGCGATGCGCATGGTCTTGCCGAGCGGGTTGCCCTGGGGAAAAAGCTTGTCGGCAACCTCGGCGCCGATGACGGTGACCGGCGCGGCGGCGGCCTGCTCGCTCTCGGTGAAGAAGCGGCCGGAGGGAATGTTCAGCGTGCTGATCCAGCCCATGTTGGCGGTTTCGCCGCGCAAGGTGACGTCCACAAGACTGCGCTCGGGGCCGCGAATCTCTCCGGTGGTGCGCGCCTGCACGCCCACGGCCAGGCACGCAGGACAGCGCTCGACGATGGACCGGGAGTCGTCCATGGTAAGTTCGCGGAATTTCTTGGCTTTAAGGACTTCGTTAAAGTTGGAAGTGGCCAAAGGCATTTTGGAGACCTGGAAAATATCCACGCCGAGATTGGCGATCTTGGTTTTTACGTAGCCGTTGGCGCCCTGGATCAGAGTCATCACCAGGATGAGCGAGGTGACGCCCACCACCAGGCCGAGCAGGGTGAGCGCGGTGCGCAGCCTGTGTGCGGAAAGGGCCTCGAGGGCGAGGCGCAGTGTGTCGCGAAAGCGCATGGACAGCTAAGGAATTCTACTGTAAGACGCGCCACGGTTTGCCGGCAGAATTGCGGCCCCTTCTTTGCTCGTGATTCGTCTGCGCCCGCTGCGAGCGCTGCGTCCCTGCGGCTTTTGCCTTCCGTGAGAGTAGAATAAATCGTTCTTGTAAAGGCTTCCTCGGAACCCAGAGGGGATATGGCTGAGATATTTCCGTTTGCGGCGTACCGCTACAACCCGGCGCGGGCGCCATTCGGCCGCGTGCTGACGCAACCCTACGACAAGATCACCCCTGCGATGCAGGAGAAGTATGCGACGGCCGATCCGCACAACCTGATCACCATCGAAAAGGGCCGGCGTTTTCCGGAAGACACTCCGCAAAACAACGTCTACACGCGCGCAGCAAAAGCGCTCGAGGAATGGATCGCAGAAGGCGTGCTGGTGCGGGACCCGGAGGCGTCACTTTACGTTTCCGAGCAGGACTATGAAGTTCCGGGGACCAAAGAGCGCCGCGTGCGCCGGGGGATCATCGCGCTGAGCCGTGTCGAGGATTACTCAGCGGGCGTGGTCTTCCGGCATGAGCAGACGCTCGAGGGTCCGAAAGCCGACCGTTTGGAATTGCTGCGGCATACGCACGCGCACACGGGTCAACTCTTTATGCTGTATTCCGACCCGGAGCGGATGGCAGACGCACTGGCTGATGAGGTTTCCGGTACGCCCCCAGCCATGGATGTTCGCGACGAATACGGCGTGGCGCACCGGCTGTGGGTGATTTCCGACGCGGCGCGCATGGCGCGGATCCGCCAACTGCTGGCGGATAAGAAGCTGGTGATCGCCGATGGGCATCATCGTTACGAGACGGCGGTGGCATACCGCGACGAGTGCCGCGCGCGGCTGGGAACGGCGGACCGAAACGCGCCGCATGAGAAAGTGATGATGACGCTGGTGAATATGCACGGCGAAGGGTTGACCATCCTGCCGACGCACCGCGTGGTTGGAAACCTCCGCGAGTTTGCCTGGGAAGCGTTTCGCCGAAAACTGGAAACCTATTTCGAGATTCAGGCATTTCGCTTCTCGACAAACGCCGAGCGCGAAACCGCGCTGAAGTCGTTTATGGCTCAGCTTTCAGCGCGGGGGCGCGAGCGCCGCGCCCTCGGCGCCTATGCAGCGCAGAAAGAGAATGCGCGAGCATTCTACTTGCTGCTTCTGAAGCCGGAGGCGAGACTTGCGGAGCTGCTCCCGAAGGTTTCGCCGCCGCAGAGGGAGCTGGATGTGGTGTTGCTCCACGGTCTGGTGCTGGAAAAAGGATTGGGGATTTCCGCGGAAGACGTGGTGCGAGAGAAGAACGTTACTTACGAGCGGGAGATGGAAGCGGCGATTTCCGCAGTGGACCGCGGCGCGGCCCAAGTGTGCTTCCTGCTGAACCCCGTCGGGGTCGAACAGGTGATGAGCATGGCGACGTCCGGCGAGGTCCTGCCTCAGAAGTCCACGGACTTCTATCCTAAGTTGCTGAGCGGGGTCACAATTTACAAGCTGTAGCGGTGGGCAGGAACCGGGAACGGCCAGTGCACGCCGCCAAGGATATTACCGGAAAAGAAGAGGTTACTTGGAGAAGCTGCGTATCGCCGCTGTTTCGGAATCATAGACATCAAAGACGGTCAGCAGCTTGGTGACTTGCAGGACTTCCTGGAACTTCGACCCGAGGTTCGAAAGCTTCAGGGCGGCGCCCTGGGTCTTCGCGCTGTGGTGCGAGGCCACCAGCGTGCCGAGGCCGGCGCTATCAATGTAGGTGACGTTGTCCATGTTGAGGACGATATTCTTCTTGCCGCCGGCCAAAAGACTCTTCACCTTCTCGCGCAGCGCGTTGCTCTCCTCGCCCAGCACGATACGCCCCTCGAGCGCCACCACGGAGACGCCGTCCACTTCCCGATTCGTCAATTTCAGTGCCACGTTGCATCCTCCTCAGAATCAAACTCCGCGCCGTCCTGCCGCGCAAGAGGCGTCGCGAGGCTGGATATCAGTAAAAATCCGAGCACGACATATAATACCCGCACAGAGGGCAAACCAGCTTGCAGCTCCGAGCCTGCAGCGGCTGCGAGCAGTTCGGGCAATAACGAGAAGCGGTTTCCGCGGGGAGTTGCGGTTCCCCAAAACTGCCCGAGGTCTCCTCCGTCGCGTCCTTCCCTTCAGGCCACCCAGAGAGTTCCACGGCCCGAAGGTTATAGCACATCCAGAAGACGGGGGGAAGCACGCGGTACAGATGGCAGGGGTAAAGCCCTAAGCCTAATTCAGTGCAGCACCGGGGCAATTCAGGGGCTTGGCACGGGCCCTTGGGGGGGCGTAGAATTATGTGCAACGGGACGAGGTCTTTGCGCATCTGTCTAGTGGGAGCAGGCCGTGGGTATGACTCTGAGAACCGCGAGCGCGGCAGTTGGGATTTTGCTGGCGTGTGCCGCGGGACAGGCGCAAATGCGCGGCGCTCGCACGACGCGTTCGGCTCCCGTGGCAACGCGAAGCGCTGCGCCTCGGGTCGTCGTTCACTCCCCCCCTACCGTGCGGACCGTTGCGGTAGCCCGCGTGCCCATGACCACCCGATCGCGCAACGGGCAGATCACCATCATCAACAACGTCAATTCCACGCCGCTACTGACACCGCAATTCTTCGACGCGGATGACTTTCCCGTGCCCGGATTGGGGTTTGACTTCGCGCACCTGGCGGCGATCAATGCCGGGCGGCACCACAGAAGGTTCCGCGGCACGACCTTCGCGAGCTTCGGGGGCTTTCCGTTCGTTGAATTCCCGTTTTTTTCGGATTCCTCCGGTATAGCACCCGTGCAAGCGGCTCCGCCGCAAGTAATCATTGTCCAACAGCCCGTTCCCCAGCAGACGGAGGATGATGACGCGGAGGTGACTCCTCGCCGAGGCCGCCGTTTTTATTCCGCGCCTGCGCCCGAGGCGCCCGCCGATGCAGCGCCAGGCCGCGCAGCCGGCGAATACGTGCTCGTGAGGCGCGATGGCGGGCTGCTCTTTGCCGTGGCATTTTCCCTGCAAGGCGGGCAGTTGAACTACATCACGCGCGAGGGGTTGCGGCGGACCGTGGCCCTTGCCGCGATAGACGCAGAAGCCACCGAGCAGATGAACGAACAGCGCGGGATGACCGTTCGCCTCCCGGCACAGGCGTAGAAGTATCTCCTCAAAGCAAACCTTTCAGGATCCGCGCGCAGCAAATCACAAAGAGCAAGGGAACGGCGTGAAACTACTTCTGTGAGCGGACCGGCTCGGGCATCACGTAGCCGGAGTCGCGGGGGAGGCCGGCGCGCTCAAACTGAATGGTGGTGTGCGAGATGCGGAAATCGCGCGAGAGCGATTCGCAGATGGCCGCAAGGATTCGCTCGCTCTCGTCCATGTGCATATCCGGGATGCGCACGTGGCAGGACAGCGCGTGCATATCGGCGCCGAGAGTCCAAATGTGGATGTCGTGGACCTCTTGCACCCCGGGAACAGCCAGGACGGCGCGGGCCACATTTTCCAATTGCATTCCGCGAGGGCGCCCCTCGAGAAGGATGTGCGCGGACTCTTTCAGAATGCCCCAGGCGGACCACAGCACCAAAGCGCCGATGGCCAGGCCAAGCGCGGGATCGAGCCAGAGCGCCCCCGTGGAATGAATGACCACCGCGCCAATCAGAATGGCTATGTTGGAAAGGGCGTCGCCGAAGTTGTGGATGAGGATGCTGCGGAGATTGAGGTCGCTGCGGCCGCGCACCAGGGCCAGGGTGATGCCGCCATTGACGGCCAGCGCCGCAATGGAAGTAGCAATCATCCAGCTCTCGATGACAGCGACCGGATGAGCAAACCGCTCCCAGGCCTCGTAGGCGAGAATCAGGGCCACGAAAACCAGCAGGAGCGCATTGGTGAAGGCCGCCAGGATGCCGGCGCGGTGATAACCGTAGGTCCGGTCGGAATCGGCGGGACGGCTGGCCCAGCGCAGAGCAACCCAGGAAATCGCCAGCGTGGGGACGTCGGAGAGATTGTGGACCGCGTCGTTCAACAGCGCCACGGAGCGGCCGACAGTCCCTCCGAAGATTTCCGCGATGACCAGCGCCAGAGTGGCCGCCATGGCCCAGCCCAGAGCGCGCGGCGAAAGTCTTGCGTGGGCATGACCGTGAGCGTGACTATGTCCGGGGCCACTCTGGTTAGAATGGGAGTTCATGTGGCCCATTCTACCCATGCAGGGCGCACGGCGCATCTCCAGATTGGGGCATGGTTGGGAGATGGGAACGCTGCTGCGCGACGCCGATTGACTTCACCCCAACCCCCTGCCTACCATGCAAAGGAACTTTCCCGGGGCGATTGACGGCCGAGTAATGTCACGGAGGCGCACTCGAAAATTTCCTCGAGTGCAGGGCAATGTCCACGCCGACAACAAGACTCAGCTTTTGGGGTGTGCGCGGCTCGACACCGACGGTGGACCCGGCGACCTGGCGCTATGGGGGAAACACGCCGTGCCTGGAGGTGCAGGCGCCCGACGGGACGCAGTTTATCCTGGACTGCGGCACCGGGCTGCGCATGCTCGGGAACCGCTGGGTGGGGCCGCACGGAACGAAGGCCGCCGAGGCGCATATCTTCGTCACCCACTACCACTGGGACCACATCCAGGGGATTCCGTTTTTTGCGCCGCTCTATGCGGAGAGCAACCGCTTCCACTTTTACAGTTTTCGCTCGAGGTTCCTCGGGCCGGACAGCCTGAAACAGGTCTTCGAAACGCAGATGGCCCATCCCTACTTCCCGGTGGATATTTCCGCGATGTCGGCGGCGCGCAAATTTTCCGAGATGAGCGACGGCGACCAATACGAGATTAGCGCCACAAAGGTGACCGCGCGCTGGCTGAACCATCCTCAAGGCTGCCTGGGATTTCGCCTGGAAACGCCGGCGGGCTCGATTGTCTATGCCACGGACAACGAGCCGGGCGTGCCGAAGCTGGACAAGAGCTTGCTCGAGTTGGCCGCGGGCGCCGACATCCTCATCAACGACGCGCAGTTTTCTCCGGAGCAGCTCGCCACGGCGCGGAAGGGCTGGGGCCACTCCTCGTGGCTCGAAGGCGTGAAGCTGGCCAAAGAGGCCGGAGCGAAGCACCTGGTGCTGTTCCACCACGACCCGGATTCCAGCGACAAGGTCGTGGACGAAACCCTGCGGAAGGCGCGGGACAATTTCGAATCGGTCTATGCCGCGTTGGAAGGCATGGTGATGACCCTCGGCGAAGAGCGCGTCGAGGTCATCTTGCCCGGGGCGCGTACCACCACGCGCCGCAAAGCGCACTTCCGCGCGCGCGTTGCCGGCTTTAACGAAGAAGGACAGGCCTTCCAGGAAGACACCGTCATAGGCGATCTTTCATTGCAAAGCGCGTTGATTTATCTGAAGCACACCCCCCGGCTGCAGTCGGAAGTGACCGTGGTGATGGAGCCGACGGGCAACGAAGGACACGGAGAAGCGGC
>DASWCG010000072.1:0-1505 GCA_036390175.1 Candidatus Acidiferrales bacterium
TCGGTGATGAGGTCGTTGGCGATATTTTTTGCGGTGTTGATGGGAATGGCGAAGCCGATGCCGGCGGTAGTGCCGCTGGGCGTGTAAATGGCGGAGTTGATGCCGATGACTTCGCCGTGTGTATTGATGAGCGGGCCGCCGGAATTGCCGCGGTTGATAGCGGCGTCAGTCTGAATGGCTTCGTCAATGAAAGTAGTTTGGCTGGTTTGCACCGTGCGACCGAGCGCGCTGACAACGCCGGTGGTGAGCGTGGACTGGAAGCCAAAGGGATTGCCGATGGCAAGGACTTTTTGGCCCACCTGAAGCGCTCCCGAATCTCCCAGCGACAGCGCAACGAGCTGTTTTCCCTTGAGATCGATTTTCACGAGAGCGACGTCATTGCGCTGGTCGGCCCCGATAAATTTTGCCGGGTAGCGAGATTGATCGCCGAGCACCACTTCGATGGACTGCGCGCCTTCGACGACGTGAAAGTTGGTAAGAATATAGCCGCGGGGATCAATCACGAAACCAGAGCCGGCGCCTTCGACAGGGACCGGGTCCATGAAGAAATCGTATTCGGTGGCCTTGGTGAGAATATTGGCCACGGCTGGGGAAGCTTGGCGGTAGACCCGCACGTTGATGGACTCATCGTTCGTCAGGGCAGCATCGCGCTGTGCAACTGTCTTGAGAGTGCTCGAACCGCCGAGGGGCAAGGCTTCGACGTTGGTAGGTTGGTGGGGGCCGAATCGCGCGCCAGCCCAAAAGGTGCCGAGGATTAGCACCAGCGCGGCAAGAATGATGCGAGCGCGGTGCGATGTGTTTACTGCGGTCATGGCTGTCGTCCCTTCTGATCTACTCTATGCCCATAGTATAAGGAAAATCGCGAAAGGGGTCACCGCGCCGTCTGGCTGCGGCGAAGCCTGGTGGCGAGAGCTTGGACCTGACGGCGGGTCTCTTCGAGAGAGCCGGAACAGTCGATTTTCTCGGTGGCGAGACGCAGTTTATCCTCGACGGGAAGCTGGGCGGCGATGCGGCGGCGGGCTTCACCTTCGCTAAGGCCACGCGCGACAAGGCGCTCGAGTTGCTGCTCAGGCTCGCACCAGGCGACGACGAGGCCATCGAGTTTTTTGTGAATGCCGGATTCGATCAGCAGCGCGGCTTCCACAAAGGCGGCGTCGCGCGTGCCGTTGCGCTGCCACACGTCAAACTGGCGGAAGACGACTTCAGCGACGCGAGGATGGACGATAGCGTTGAGACAGTCGAGCTTGGCGCGGTCGTTGAAAACGATGGTGCTGAGCTTTGCGCGGTCAACGCGGCCGTCCCGGGCAATCACCGCCTGACCGAATTCCTTGAGAACCTCGTCGTAAGCAGGCTGGCCCGGCTCAATGAGCTTGTGGGCGAGGGAATCGGCGTCGAGGACAGAAAAGCCGAGTTCGCGGAGCATGGCGGCAACGGCGCTTTTGCCGCTGGCGATTCCACCGGTGAGTCCGAGTCGGAGCATTACGTGAATTATCGCGCGCTGGCGG
>DASWCG010000073.1:0-2268 GCA_036390175.1 Candidatus Acidiferrales bacterium
TGCCGCTGAATCCCTCGTCCCGAACCGTCTCGCACTCGTGCCCGCCCTCGGCAAAAAGATATTTGGCTCTCCGAGGCAAACACTCGTCCAGAAGCAATTTCATTTCAGAGTGGCCGCCAAGCTGACCCTGGCTTCTTCCAGAGCGGCGATGGCATCGGCACGGCTCACGCTGGGGAAATCCTCCAGAAATTCGCTCAGACTCCGTTCGTGCTCCAGGTAGTCAGTCAGGGACTTGAAGGGGACCCGAGTTCCACGAAAAACGGGCTCACCGCTGAGAATTGCCGGATTGCTGACAATGATACTCGCAGGCATTACTTTGATTCTCCTCTCCAGAGTCTAGCCCATTTGCATGAGTCTCATCCAGTCGAACCACTCTCGCGATGACGTTTTCGTCGTTCCCTGCGTGTTCATCCGGAAAGTGTTTTTGGATACTGTCACCCATTGCGCAGGTGGTTCCGAACCCCTAGCATATACACGCACGCGGAGTTCCCACGATGAAAATAGCCAAATCTGTCTTTCTAGCCCCAGCACTGATTGTGGTCGCTTTAATCACGAATGCAGCTTGGGCGCAAACCGCGCGCTGGCCGGAGCAGAAGGCCAGCGCCTGGTACGCGCAACAGCCCTGGCTCGTGGGAAGCAATTACGTTCCCAAGTCCGCTATCAACCAGTTGGAGATGTGGCAGGAGGCGACCTTCGATCCCGACGAAATCGATATCGAATTCACCTGGGCGGAAGCCATGGGCATGAACACCATGCGCGTCTTTCTCCACGACCTGCTCTGGCAACAGGATGCCGCCGGCTTCCAGAAGCGCATGGACCGTTTTTTGACCATCGCCTCGCGGCATCACATTCGCCCGTTGTTTGTGCTCTTCGATTCTTGCTGGGACCCGTTGCCTCATCTCGGCCCGCAGCATCCCCCGATTCCCGGGGTCCACAATTCCGGCTGGGTGCAGAGTCCCGGCGCGAAGGCGCTGGGTGATCCAAGCCAAGTTCCGCGGCTGAAGGCCTACGTGCTCGGCGTCATCGGAGCCTTCGCCAAGGACGAGCGCATTCTTGCCTGGGACCTGTGGAATGAGCCCGGCGCCGATAACGTCGGAAGCTATTCGAAGGAAGAGCTGAAAGATAAGACCGCCCGGGTGACGGCGCTTTTGCCGCAGGTATTCGCGTGGGCGCGAGAGGCGAATCCCGTGCAGCCTCTCACCAGCGGAGTCTGGGCCGTGGACACCTCACCCGACGGCGCCAACCTGGGTGAACTCCAGCAGATTCAGTTGCGCGAATCCGACATCATCACCTTTCATAACTACAGTTGGCCCGAGTACTTCAAGCGCGAAGTGGCTTGGCTGAAGAAGCACAATCGCCCTGTCATCTGCACGGAATTCATGGCCCGTTCCGTGGGCAGCACGTTTGACGCGGTCTTGCCGATTGCCAAGGAAGAGCGCGTCGGCGCCATCAATTGGGGATTCGTCGCTGGCAAGACACAGACCTACTTGCCCTGGGAATCGTGGCAGCATCCCTACGTTCTCAGCCAGCCCCCGGTCTGGTTTCACGAAGTGCTGCATCCCGACGGAACTCCCTATCGCCAGGCCGAGGTGAATTTGATCCGCCAGCTCACCGGTAAGCAGTAGCAATTGCCTGCCACGCCAAAACGACGGCCATCCTGTAGTTATTATGGGCGGCGATCTGCTGCAAGCCGCCCACGATTTGCAGCAGAGAGTTTTTCTGTAACGAACTCACTGCGTCTGGGGCCTTGAAAACTACATCGCTCGTTCCTTTGTCAAGAAGAATAGGGAGCCACGTTGGCACCGAACCGGGGCCTTTCGTTTGACGCGCTTCTTGGCGGAGACTACACTCGAATCGCGAGGCTGCTTATGGGCCTGACTCACATCAAAGTGAACATTGCTAACCCGGCAAAACCCAGGCAAGCGCTCGAACTCAGCTTCCTGGTAGACTCGGGAGCCGTGTACTCCGTTGTTCCGGCGGCTTTGCTTCGCAAACTCCGCATCAGACCGCACTCCAAACGCACCTTCATCCTGGCGGATGGCTCCGAAATCACTCGCAAGATCGGCGATGTATTGTTTCGGCTGAATGGCCGTCAGGGCGCTGCTCCGGTCATTTTTGGCGAAAAGCAGGACAGCACCCTGCTCGGCACCATCTCTCTCGAAGCCCTGGGCATGATGCTCGACCCCATGAAGCGCGAACTCCGCCCCTTACCCATGCTCCTGGTCTCGCACACTCCCTCTCTCTAATCCAGTTCTCGCCCGAGCATTG
>DASWCG010000074.1:0-4607 GCA_036390175.1 Candidatus Acidiferrales bacterium
GCACGAAGACTTTCGTTCGCGCCTGGCGAACAATCAGCCCATTTCCATTCACGAGCTGCTGTATCCGCTGCTGGTGGCCTACGACTCGGTGGTTCTCGAGGCCGACGTGGAACTGGGCGCCACGGAGCAGAAATTCAATCTCCTGATGGGCCGCGAAATCCAGCGCGAGTACGGCAAGGAATTGCAGGTCGCCATGACCATGCCGATTCTCGTGGGCCGCGATGGGAAGCAGAAAATGTCGAAGAGCCTGGGCAATTACGTCGGCATCACCGAGCCCCCCGGCGTGATGTTTGGCAAGTTGATGTCCATCTCGGATGAACTCATGTGGTCCTACTACGAACTGCTCACGGACTTTGCGCAGCCGGTGATTGAGCGACTCCGCGAAGAGGTTCGCTCGGGCGTTTTGCACCCTATGGCTGCGAAGACGCAGCTCGCCCACGTTATCGTCGCCGGCTTCCACGGCGAAGCCGCCGCGAAGAAAGCCGCCGAGGAATTCCAGCGCGTCTTCCGCGAACGCCAGGCGCCCGAGGAAGCACCGGTATTCAAGGTCTCCGCTGGCATGCCTCGCCGAATCACATCCGTACTTGTTGATGCCGGAGTTGTTTCTTCCCGTAGCGAAGCTGAGCGCCTCGTAAAACAGGGGGCCATTGATCTTGTCGGAGATCAATCCCCGGTGAGCGTGCAGCGGTCAATAGCCCTAATTAAGGGAGACAGCCACCTCGTACGCGTCGGCAAGAAGAAGTTTCTTCGGATCGTCGTCGAATAGGACCTACGCCGCTGTTGTGAACCGCAGCATTCAAGCGGGACCGGATTTGGTTTTCGACGGATAAAACCGCGCAAACAACACAAACAGAATCGCCAAAGTCACGAAGCTGAATACGCTGCCTTCCGGGCCGACGGCGCCTCCGGTGAGCCATGCCGGGCCGCGTAAAGAAGCGTTCGAGAGGTGGCCCTCCGCAACAAAGCCGCTGTTCGGCACGGAATAGAGAAATGTTTCGCCGAAGTCGAAGGCTGCGTGCATCCCTACGGCGAACCAGAGACTCCCGGTTCGACGCAGCGTCAGGCAGAAAAACATCCCGATGATGAAAACCTGAGCCAGCCCTGGCCAGCCTTCTCCGGGATTCAAATAATGCGCGGCGGCAAAACCCAGCGACAGCGCCACCGCCGCGGGCCAAAAACCGAACGCCGTTGTAAGCGTGAATTGCGTATACCCCCGGAACAAGAATTCCTCGCTGAATCCAACCAGCAAAAAGACTGCCGCCCAAAGAAACCCATAGCGCAGCAATCGCCCGCCCCCCAGGACGACACTCCCAAACGAATACCCGTGCGCGGCGGCAATCAAGAGCATGAGCGCCGTGATCTCGGCCAGGCCCCACGCGGTTCCTTGCCAGAAGTATTTCCCAAAGGCTTCCCGCCACGCCAGCCCGTAGATGCCGAATGGACGTTTTTCGAGCTTTGCCATTACGGCGGCTGCGCCAAATGAGCACGCCACCGGTGTGGATTTGTCCAGGATTAACGCCAGCGGGGTGCGAAGAAAGGCAGGCACAGGACGCAGAGTAATGGCGATGATGGCGCCGAATAGAATCAGACCGGCAAAGACAATGGCAAGGTAAATCACCAGACGCGCAACGGCACGCCAGCCGCCCGAACCTGTAAACAGGCCCGTCGCACCGCCTGGCGGTTCCGGCGCAGCCATCTCGGGCTCTGGGTTCATATATCCGACGGCTCCTGGCAGAACGACGCGCGGGGATTCTATCTCCGTGTGTGGCGTGAACGCTAGCGCCGCTCGGCCAGACGCTTCAGCCGGGCCAGGTAGTCGCGGTCGCGCCCGCGCACGGCGTGACGCGTGAAAAGCCAGTCGGCAAGCCGTCCCAAGCGCCCAGGCAATTCATATTCATCCTTCAGGATGACGCGCGTCCCGGTCGCGCTCGCCGCAATCTCCCAGCGCTGCAGGCCCTTGACGCCGAAGCGGTCCGCAAACCGCCATTCCAGCGCGCGGCCAAACTCGAATCGCGTGATGACCAGCGTGAGCGACAATTCCTTCTTGCCAACACGCCCGGAAACCCGCACCTTCTGGCCAACCGCAAAATCCGCTGCTCCGCCTTGCACTTCGAATTCCGCCTCCATCTCCGCTCCGTACCAATAAGGCATGCGCTGCGGGACAAAGAATACGGCCACGCGGTCCGCTGGGGCGGCAATTTCGATGCTGAATTCGAGTTTGGCCATGCGAGGATGGAAACTCTATCACGAGAGGATTGTTATCATCCCGGGGGCCGCAGCTTTTGCGGCCCGCGGGATTCCAGCGTGCGAACTGCCCGCGTGGTATCAGGACAAAGGAATTTCCGCTGCGCCAAGAATGCGCCGGCTGCGCTGTTCCTGAATGAAAACCACGGCTCGAAGATTCGAACGATTCCAGTTGGCTGAAAGCTTGACAATGGGGCGCCCGGCAAACGCTGCCTCGGCTTGCGCATCGGCGTTGCCGAGGCGTTCCAGCCGGCGGACTACAGCCGTGTGGTCGAGCTTTCGCCCGGAATTTTCCCCGCCAACAACATCGGAGTGCAGCCGGCTTTCGGTGATGGTCAGAAAGACGTCTGCGCGTTCGCCTGCCGTAGCTCCTGCGAGCTTCTCAATTCGCACTTCCAGCGGGATGCCCGGCTTGTCGGCATCGCCGGCAAGGCGCAAATTCACGGTGGTCTTCGCCATCCGCGATGCTTCGCTGATAGCCTGCCGCGCGGCTCCCTCGCGGCTGCCTACAAACTCGAACTTCCCGTCAACCACCATCTGGGGTGTATAAACACTGGAATTGCGGAACACATTGGCGTAGTCGTTCTGCCGCCGTGTGAATTCCGCTGAAGAGAACGGGTCGGCCCAGCCCTGGTGATCCCAGTAGTCCACATGCTCCTCGAGCACAATCACCTCCGCGCCGGGAACCGGCTGTGTCTGATCCAACTTCGTCAGCAGCGCGTCTGCCGGTGGGCAATCCGAACAGCCTTCCGAGGTGAACAACTCAACGATCACCGGGGTTTTCTTCCCCCCAGCGGGACCAGGAGCCTGCAGCGATTCAGACACGGCTTGAAGCGAGCCGGTGGCGCCTCCAGGACGCATAACAGCAAATAGTGCGGCGGCGAGAATGATTAAGGCCCAGGCGAGGTTTCTCATGCGGTGGACTCCCAAAAAGAACGACCAATCATACCTGATGCACCGGGCCGGAGACGAGTTACAACTACTCTTCCCAGACTGCTGCAATCGTGGTATTTATTTCGGCAGCGGATTCATCCCGTGTTAACCTCTCTATGGAGATATGCAGGTTAGAAGACGATGCGCAGTGTCAGCGACAAACGCAGACCAGCCAATACAGCCCGCGCTTCTCTCACTGCGCTGGCCTACTCCGAAGAGCAATTCGCCATCCTGGGAAACAGGCTCAGCATAGATTTTGCGAACACCACTTCAGCCTCCGATCACCCTGGGGGTAACTTGCGAACCTGGGATGATTTGGTGGACTTCCTCTTTGCTACGCGCCTCGTTGACAGAAACCGGTCTATGAGCCTTAAACAGTTAGGGAGAGATTCCCTCGGGGAAACGCAGGAACTTGTCCGTGTCGCCCTTCAGTTGCGGGATTGCCTGCGTTCCACGTTCGAGGCAATGGCCATGCGCGCGCCAATCAATCCCTCGTGGGTGCATCCCATCAATCAAATCCTTCAGCTTACCGACGGCCACGATGAGTTGCAGGAGCTGACTCCCGCCGACCAAGCCGCCGGACGATGGGCCCTGCAATTTGTGGCGCGCGAGCAACGCCTCGAGTGGCTTCTTGCCGCCATCGCCCGATCGGCAGCCGAAATCATTTCCGAGGGACCGGATGCGCCGGTTCGCATGTGCGCCAATCCGCAGTGCGGCCTGTTTTTCTATGACACTTCCCGTACCGGAAAGCGGCGCTGGTGTTCCATGGCTGTCTGCGGCAATCGGCACAAGGTCGCGGGGCATGCCAGGCGCCTCGCGGCGGCTGCCGCCGATGGAAAGCGACGCGCACGGCCAGCGAGCCGAAGGGGGAAGACTTAGCCTCAAATCAACCTCATTTGACAAACTGCGGCGACTCGCCTTTGGACCACGGGTCGTAGGTGTGCGCGAACACCAACCGGTCGGTCAGAGGGGGATGACTGTAGAGCCAAAAGGTGATGAACGCCGGCGGATTCGGGTCCGCGAGGTCCACTTCGCCCAGCACCTGGAAAGCGTGCGCGGCAACTTCGCTCGAGTTCGGCACGAGGCCGTGAATTACTTCGAGGCCGTAGACGTCCGCCTGGTGCTCCTGATAGCGGCTGAAGCCATTCAAGACGGGTGAGCTAATGAAGAAGATCACGGAAAGCAGGAGCAGCAGCGCCGGGAGAGACGCCCAGTCATCCGGCCCGCGAATCCCCCAGGAACCGCCCCAGCGGCCCAGCGTCCAGTGGATAGCGTGGAAGCTGAGGAAGAACGCGACGAAAAGAAACGCAGCGATAAAAATAAAGCCGTTGCGCACGTGGTGCAGGACGTAGTGGCCCATTTCGTGGCCGAACACGAAAAGGGTTTCCGGGGTTGTCGTATCTTTGATCGTCGTGTCCCACACGACGACC
>DASWCG010000075.1:0-8362 GCA_036390175.1 Candidatus Acidiferrales bacterium
GGGAGTGTAATAGCGGGCGGTGGTCAGAGCCAGGCCGGTGCGCTCGCTCAAGTGCGTGACGGTCTGGACCAGGCCTTTTCCGAAGCTGGTTTCGCCGACCACCAGGCCGCGGTCATGATCCTGAATCGCGCCGGTGACAATTTCGGAGGCGGAAGCTGAAAATCCATTAATCAGGACAACCAGAGGAACCTTCACGCCCTGGTTGCCGTGGACGGCCCAGTAACCGTGCTTCTCGACGCTTCGTCCGTAATGCGTGACGATAAGCTGATTCTTTTCCAGGAACATGTCGGAGACGGCCACCGCCGCGTTGAGCAGCCCGCCGGGATTGCCGCGCAAGTCCAAGATCAAACCGTCGAGCGAAGCCACATCTAGTTTATCGAGCGCTTCGGCAAGCTCGTGGTCGGTGGTCTCATTGAATCCGATCAGACGGACATAGCCGATCCCGGGCTTGAGAAGCGTGGCGATATCCAGCGAGCGCCGGGGAATTTCATCGCGGGTTACCGTGAACAGAAGGACGTCGGGATAACCTTCGCGTGAAATCGTGATGCGCACGACCGTGCCCTTGGGACCCTTGAGCAGGTCGGCAACCTCGGGCGTAGAAAGCCCATCGGTGCTCTTGTCGTCCACTTTCATGATGACATCGCCGGGGCGGATTCCGGCTTTATAGGCGGGCGAGCCGACGTAGGGGGAGAGAACCACGGTGCGGTTTTGGCGCGGAGCAACCGTCATTCCCACGCCAAAATACAAGCCATGCTGTTCCTCCATAATCTGGGAAAATTGCCGGGCGTCGAAAAAACTTGAGTGCGGGTCGAGAACCCGCAGCATTTCTGGAATAGCGCCATGGTACATGACGCGGTCGGTATCGAGGGGCTCGGCGTAATTCTCTTCGACGACGGAGAGAACGCGCGTGAAGTTCCGCAGGGAGGTTTTTAGGTCGTCGGTGGAGGCCGCGGTGGCGCGAACCGAAGGCCCGTAAACCCCGCCCAGGACAGCAGAAAATACCAGGACGCCGAGAACAAGAAAAAATCCGCGACGCTCACCCTTCATCTCTTCCTCATTCTGCCGGGCACCCTTCGGCTGCGCTTAGGGTAAGCCTGCGGCCTGTTTTTCGCCACTCTGTACGACAGTATAGCATACCCTCCTGCGGCGGTTTGACAGCGTTTGGGGGGTCTTCTATGATGCAGGAAGATGCTGAGCTTTCCTCACTTGGTGGTGATTTTTCTCGTGGCCCTGGTGGTGTTTGGGCCGGAGAAACTGCCGGAACTTGCGAGAACCCTGGGCCGCTTGATGGCTGATTTCCGCAAGGCCTCGGGCGACTTTCAATCTACGCTTGAAGCGGAGATGCACGATCTGGAGCGGCAGGCCCGGGACACACAGCAAAAGATAAAGGCGGCTGTGCAGCTCCAGGAACCATCGGCATCCACCGCGCCGATGGACGCTCCGAAGGAAGCCGGCGCCTCCCCGGAAGGGGTTCCGCGCGAAGCTGAAGCCCTGCCTGCCTCTTCGAGCGAAACCACACCACCGCAGAAACCTGCCTCACCCGAGTACGCCGCAGAGTCTGCGGATACAAAGCATGCCGCCCATGACGACCGCCAACCAGTCTGAGGACGTTGCACCGGGAGCAAAGCAAGACGACGGCGGCTCGGCGATGACTTTTTTTGAGCATCTGACCGAACTCCGAAAGCGCATCATCAATTCATTGATTGCTATCGTCATCGGGGCGTTTGCGGGCTTCTACCTTTCGAAATATGTCATCGACTACATCACCCGGCCCATTCTCAAAGCGCTTCGCGAGATGCACCTTGAGGAAAAGCTCATCTATACAAATCCCACGGGCTACCTGAACCTCATGATCACCCTTGGGCTGTATATCGGCATCGTTCTGGCCTCCCCGGTTGTGCTCTACCAGATCTGGTTGTTCGTGGCGCCGGCTCTTTACAAGCACGAACGGAAAGCCATCGCGGGTTTCCTCACCTCGACAGTGTTTTTGTTCCTTTCGGGAATCGCGGTGGCATACTTCATCATGCTCCCGACAGTGCTGAAGATTCTCATCGGTTTTCAGGGAAAGGGACCGATCCAGCCGCTGATCAGCATCAACGAGTATTTCGATTTGACGCTGATGGTGCTCCTGGGGGTGGGAATTGTTTTTGAACTGCCCATCCTAGTTTTCTTTTTGTCTCTGTTTGGAATCGTGACTCCAGCATTCCTTTGGAAGAACTTCCGGTATGCCATTCTGATCATCGCGGTACTCGCAGCCATATTTGCGCCGCCGGACGCGATGACCATGCTGATCTTTATGGCGCCGATGGTGCTGCTATATTTCATCGGGATTGCCGTGTCGGCCGTGGTGGTCAAGCGCAAGCGCGAAAGGGAGATGGCTCGCGCAGGAGCGCCCTAGTATGCGGAAAAGCTTTTGGATGCGCGGGGTGCTGTGCGGCGGGACCCTGGTCCTGGCAGCGGCGGGGGGATGCGGTTCGAATCAGACTCCCAGCAAGACGCAGGCGGCAGGTCCCCCGGCGCCGGCCGCCTCCGCCGGAACGTTTCAGTCCGTAGATGCAGCTCCACCACCGGAGAAGACCGGCGGATTTGACGGCCAGCGCGCATTCGAGCACGTCCGAAAGCTCGTGGAAATCGGTCCGCGGCCGCCCGCCTCGGAAGGGATACGAAAGACTCAGGAATATATCGAGGCCCAGCTCAAGAGTTTCGGCTGCAAATGGGAGGAAGACAATTTTGGCGCGTCCACGCCCATCGGCAAAGTGCAGATGAAGAACATTCTGGTCCAGGTTCCAGGAAGAAGCCGCGACGTAATCCTCCTCACCACACACTATGACACCTTAATGAAGCCGAACTTCGTTGGCGCGGACGACGGCGGCTCTTCGACCGGCTTGATGCTGGAGATGGCGAGGCTGCTGTGCAGACGCAAGAACGCACTCAGCATGTGGATCGCATTCTTCGACGGCGAAGAAGCATTTCGTCAATGGGATAAAGACACGGACAGCACGTTCGGGAGCCGCCAAATGGCGGCCAAACTCGCTGCCAGCGGCGACTTGAAACGCATCAAAGCGATGATGCTGGCGGACTTGATTGGAAGCCGGGACCTGCGGGTAAAGCGGGAATCGTATTCGACGAAGTGGTTGACGGACTTGGTGTGGGGCACGGCATCGAGGCTTGGCTATAGCCACGTTTTCGTCTCCGATGAAACCGGGATCGAAGATGATCATCTGGCTTTCCTGAAACGAAACGTTCCGAGTGTGGACGTCATCCGCTGTTGCGAACTGGAAATCCCGTACTGGCATACCACTCAGGACACCCTGGACAAAATCAGCCCGCAAAGTTTAGCCATCGTAGGCCACGTTTTCATCGAATCCGTCGGAGAACTCGAAAAGAAATTTCCGTAAACAGAAAACTCCGGGCGGCACCTACAGTTCGAAGCGGACTTCTTTGCCGGAGGCGATGATGGAGTGTTTCTGGAAATCGTCGTCGTTGCGGTAGGCAAAATCAGAGCGGTAGTGGCTCCCGCGGCTTTCTTCGCGAGCCAGGGCCGAGCGCGTGATGAGTTGGGCCAGGGCCAAGATATTACGCAATTCGGCATCGTGCCGGGAGGGCTTTTCGAGAGCCGGCAGAGTGAGCGCGCGAAGCTTTTCGAGAGCGTGCTTCAGATCCTTCCCGTTTCGCATGATGCCGACGGATTTCCACATCAGCTCGCGGATCTGCGGGAGCGGCTCGTGCGCATCTGTCTGCGACGCAGAGGGCGCGGGACTGGCGGCTTCCGTGTGGCTGGGATTACCGGAGCGTTTTCCCGGATTGGCCGCCGCAGCGCGCTTTTTCCTGGCAGCAGGGAAGTCCTTGATCATCGCCGCGCCGGCACGCGCCCCGAACACTAATCCTTCCAGAAGAGAATTGCTCGCCAGACGGTTTGCGCCATGCACACCGGTCGCAGCGGTCTCCCCCGCCGCGTACAGGGCCGGCAGGGAAGTCCGGCCCCAGAGGTCGGTCTTCACTCCCCCCATGGCGTAATGCGCCGCAGGACGCACCGGGGCCATGTCCGTGGCGAGTTCGAGACCATATTGCTGGCAGGTGGCGTAAATCCGAGGGAAGCGTTTCTTGAGAAATTCCTCGCTCTTCGCGGTCATGTCGAGATAGACAAAGTCACTTTGCGTGCGGTGCATCTCCGAGACAATGGCGCGGGCCACGACGTCCCGCGGCGCCAGTTCCTGCGCCTCGTGATAGCGCTTCATAAAGCGTTCCAGGTTGACGTTGCGGAGAATACCCCCTTCACCGCGAAGCGCCTCCGAAAGCAAGAAACGTGGGGCGCCCTTGATGGCCAGTGCCGTCGGATGAAACTGAACGAACTCGAGATCGGAGAGAACCGCGCCGGCCTGGTAGGCGATGGCCAGCCCATCGCCGGTGGCCACATCGGGATTGGTGGTTTGGCTGTACACATGGCCCAGACCACCGGTGGCGAGCAGAACGGCGCCGGCGTGGACGTCTTGAATGTTCCCCGTGGTTTCATCGAGGAATCGCAAACCGGCGATGCGTCCTTTCTCAACCAGAAGTTCGGTGGTGAATACGAAGGGGCGAATATGAATGGCCTTTTCTGTTTGCGCGCGGGCCAGAAGCGCCCGCCCGATTTCGCGCCCCGTGGAATCTCCCTGGGCGTGGAGAATCCGGGAGCGGCTGTGCGCCGCCTCTCGTGTGAAAGCCAGCTTTGTGCCGGCGCGATCAAACTGCGTTCCCCATTCGATCAACTGCTGGATGTACGCCGGGCCTTCTTCGACCAGTGTCTTTACGACTTGGGGGCGGCAGAGCCCGTCACCGGCCTGGAGGGTGTCCTGTTCGTGCAGGCTTACTTCGTCATCGTCGCTCAGCGCAGCGGCGATGCCGCCCTGCGCCCAATTGGTGGCGGAATCGCTCAGGTCGGATTTGGCGAGAACCAGAACGCTGCCGGCGGCGCAGAGTTCGATGGCGCCGCGCAGGCCGGCGACGCCACAGCCGACAACAGCATAATCCACGTGATGAACCGCTTCTGATTTCATCTGCAAAGCCGAAGGAGGACTCCGTCGCAAATCCATGGTAGCACGAACATTGGAGCCCGGAAGCGGCGGCCTTCGGAGAGTGCGCCGGAGGAAGCCGCGCGAAGTGTGCTAGAGTTTCTAGTTTCTTGCAGAGAGGATATGAAGATTCAGCAAGCTCATGTTCCCGCAGCGGCGGGCGCATATGACGTATTCTTCGGCCGCGGACTTTTGCGGGAAGCCGGGAAGCACATTTCGCATCTGGGCGATTTCTCCGGGCCATTTGTTTTGAGTTCGCCACGCGTTTGGAGGCACTGCGGCGGCACCGTGAAAAAGGGTCTTGACCGGCTGGGGCGTTGCGAAGCAATCCTGCTGGATGACCGGGAGAGCGCAAAGACACTGACGAACGTGGAGCGAATCTGCCGCCAGTTGCTCCGAGCGGGCGCCGACCGCAGGGCCGTGCTGGTGGCTGTGGGCGGCGGAGTCGTCGGCGACGTGGCCGGATTTGTGGCGGCGAGTTACCTGAGAGGCGTTGGGCTGGTTCACGTGCCGACGACATTGGTGGCGCAGGTAGACAGCGCCATCGGCGGAAAAACCGGCGTGAATTTGGCCGAAGGGAAAAATCTGGTGGGCGCGTTCTATCCGCCGCGGCTGGTGCTGGCCGACCCGGAAGTTCTCGAGACGCTCCCTGCCCGGGAATACCGGTCCGGGCTATATGAAGTGATTAAGTACGGCATCATCGGAGACCCGCAATTGTTTCACTACATGGAGCAGAACATAAATGCCCTGCGCAGCCGGGACGCCAGCGCCCTCGACTGGGTAATCCCCCGATGCATTCAAGCGAAAGCCGATGTGGTGACGCGCGATGAGCATGAGTCTGGTGTGCGAGAGTGCCTGAATTTCGGGCACACCTTTGCCCACGCGTTCGAAACGGCGACGCGCTACCGCGTGTTTCGCCACGGCGAGGCCGTGGCGTGGGGAATGATGGCCGCTGCGTTGCTGGGAGTGGCGTTGGGCCGGACATCCCGATTTGACGCCGCGCTGCTGATGCGCCTGATTTCTCAAGTGGGCGCGCTGCCGGCATGGCCGAAGGCCCCGCCGCGCCGCCTCTTGAAACTGATGCGCTCCGACAAGAAGGCACGCGGAGGCCGCTTGCGATTGGTGATTTCTCCAACGATTGGCGAGGCAAAGACAATCGCGGATGTGCCCGAAAAAACGGTTCTGCGGGTCCTCGAGGAATTGCCGAATTTCGTGAAAGGCGAGAGTTGACGGCAGCGGCTCCAAGACGTGAGACTTCGCGGGGAACACGGCCGGAAGGCGCCGCCAGCGAGACCGATGCCGCGCGGCATGTCCGCGAGATGTTTTCGCGGATCGCGCCGCGCTACGATTTTCTGAATCACACGCTGTCGTTCGAGCTGGACCGTATCTGGCGCCGGCGCGCGGCCCGCCGGTTCAGCGGTATTTTGGGCCGTGCAGACGCCCGTGTGCTCGACCTCTGTTGCGGCACGGGCGACTTGATGCTGGCCCTGGCGCGGCGCGCGCGGGCGCAAGTGTTTGGCAGCGACTTCGCCCATCCCATGCTGGTTCGCGCAGCGGGAAAATGGGCGCGACTCCAGCAGGGCGCGAATGGCGAGGTAACTCGCGGTGTGTTCACCGAAGCCGACGCGCTCGGCTTGCCCTTTGGCGACGGGACCTTTGACCTGGTGACAATGGCCTTCGGCTTCCGCAACCTGGCGAATTACGAAAGCGGCCTGCTGGAGATCCGGCGCGTGATGCGTCCTGGCGGTGAGGTGGGAATTCTGGAGTTTGCCGAGCCGCGCGGCATTTTGTTCGGGCCCATGTTCCGATTCTATTTTCGAAAAATCCTTCCCCGGCTGGGTGGAGCAATTTCAGGCGACGGCTCGGCCTACGCGTACCTGCCAAATTCGGTGGCGCGGTTTCCCTCGCCGGAAGAGCTGGCGGAACTCATGCGGGGTGTTGGATTCCGGGATGTGACATTCGAACGATGGACCGGCGGAACTGTGAGCTTGCACCGCGGGCAACGGTAGCAATAAGAGGCGGCGCGCGGTTATTCCAGGCCAAGCGCCCGCATTTTGCTGAGAAGGGTCTTGAAGGAGACGCCGAGCTTTTCGGCGGCTCGGGTCTTGTTCCACTTGCACTCGCGCAGAGCGTTTTCGATCAAGAAGCGGTCGACGTGTTCCAGGGCCCTTCGGCTTACCTCCTGAAGAGTTCCCTCCCAGTTGAAGTTTTCGGGGATGGTGCCGGAGGGCAATTGTCCCGCGGCGGGGCGCGCCGCAGGCAATTGCAGCGTATCCGCGTCAATAGCCTCGCCATCGGAGAGGATGACGGCGCGTTCGATGGTGTTCTGCAGTTCGCGAACGTTCCCCGGCCAGCGATATGCGCACAGGCGCTCGCGCGCCCCTTTTGTAAATCCCAAGCCGGGCTTGCGAAATTCGGCGCGATATTTCTTCAGAAAATGATCGGCCAGAAGCGGGATGTCGCTGCTACGCTCGCGTAGCGGCGGAATGGTGATGGGCACGGCAGCGATCCGGAAGTAGAGGTCCTCGCGAAAGGCGTTCTCCGCCGACGGCGCACGAAGATCGCGATTTGTGGCGGTAATGATGCGCACATCCACGTCCACGGTTTGCGTGCCGCCGACCCGCTCGAAGCGCTTTTCTTCGATGACGCGCAGCAGTTTGGCTTGAATGGCCGGGGGAAGCTCGCCGATTTCATCGAGAAAAAGCGTTCCCCGGTTGGCGAGCTCCATCTTGCCGATCTTGCGGGCGCCGGCGCCGGTGTAAGCGCCGCGCTCGTGCCCGAACAATTCATTTTCCACCAGTCCTTCGGGAATGGCCGCGCAGTTCAAAGCGACAAAGGGATGGTCGCGCCGCGGGGACAGATGATGGACGGCGCGCGCGAAGAGTTCTTTGCCGGTGCCGCTCTCGCCCAGCAGGAGCACGGTGGAATCGGTGGCGGCAACGCGCTGGATCTGCTGGCTGACTTCCTTCAGGGCCTTATCTTCGCCCACAATCTGCGGGAAGCCGTAGCGCGCCGCATATTCCTCGCGCAACAATAGATTCTCCCGAAGGAGTTCCTGCTGCTGCGCGGCGCGTTGTACGAGAATCTTCAGGTGATCCAGGTCCACGGGCTTCTGAATGAAATCGAAAGCGCCGTCCTTCATCGCCGTGACCGCCTCTTCGACCGAGCCAAAGGCGGTTACCAGGATGACCGGGATGGTCGGGTCGGCTTGCTTCGATTCGCGAAGAACCTCGATCCCCGACCGCCCGGGAAGCTTCAAATCCGTGAGGATGAGCAGATAGCGGCGCGCGCGGATTTTGCTGACTGCGGAA
>DASWCG010000076.1:0-4227 GCA_036390175.1 Candidatus Acidiferrales bacterium
CGAAGACTTTATGGGCACGCCGCTCATGGTCTTGCGCCCGGAAAAGAGCAGGTCGAGATCGTCGGCGCGGCCGCCTCCGCCCTCCTTGATGATTTGCGAGACGGTGATGCCGAGATTTTCCCAGGCGTGCTCCTGCTCGACGGCCATGTAGGCGATGAGTTTGCCGACGTGGTTGATGCCGAGGGCTTTCCTGACCTTGTTGATGGCCAACCGGACGTTGCCGGGACTGAGCGCGGCATTTCCGGCGTTGACGCGCGGGGTAGCGAGCTGCACGGGATAGGTAGCGCGGTTGAGGTTGAGCCACGTGCCGGTGGTGGCGTTGTTCTGATGATACTTCACGCCGAAGAGAGACACCGGCTGCGCGCCGCTCAGGCCGTCGTGAACGATGACGTCGCCGGCGACGGTGCCGGTTGGCAGCGCGTCCACGGTGATGGTCTGCGCGCTGATGGGATCGGCGGCGGTGACGTTGGCGGTGCCGCGGTTGGTGGTGAGCGTGGTGTCGTAGACCTGGATGGTCTGCCCGACGTACACCAGCGCGGCGCCGAACGGCACGGCCATGGTGAGCGTTGTTCCGCTAACGGAACTGATCGTGCCGAGGACGCCGTTGCCGGCGGTCTGCATCAGCTTGTCGAGGAACGCACGGAATTGTTTCATTCCGTTGGCGACTTCGCGCTTGGCCGCGTTTTCCACGGCCTTCTCGCGCGAGTTCGTGGCGTACTCGACGAGTTTGGTGATTTCAATGGCGAAGCGGAAGAAAATCGGCGAAACCGTCGCCACGTCGTAGAGGGTGCCGGAGCCGCGGCCGAGGTCGCCGCCGTCGGCGTTGTAGCTGCCGGCTTTGCCTCCGGGATTGACTTGCAGGGGCAGACGCATGGCGCGGCTGCTGATTTTTTCGACGTCGCCGCGCTGCTGGATCATGGTGTGCAAGATGTCGTCGCGCTCGTAGAGCAGCGGGACTTTGTCGCGCACCTTTTCGAGCTGCAGAGCAACTACGTTGATGTTGGCTTGTGCGGGCATTGAGGAGTCTCCTTAGTGGGATGATTCGGCTTACTTGGGAACTTTCGAGTGCTTACAAATCCAAAATCTCTTCGTCGCTGAGTGCGCGGTAATTGATGCGCCGGGAGGCTGTATGCGTCGTCCCGAGTGCTGCAGTTTGTGCAGGCCGAGGTTTCGCGGCGGAAGAAGTGGGCGAGACCGCCGTGGCAGGCGAAGAGGATGCCTCGCGTGCGGCGTCTGTCGCGCCGGTCAAAGACCGGCGCGCGCGATGCGCCGCGAGCGCCGACTGCGTCCATTCGGAGAGAACGCGGCGCGAGGCCGCAGGAACAAGCGAAGTCGCGCGCGCGGCGATTAACCGCACGACTTGCCCGCGGGTGGCTTCGTCGAACGTGCGCGAGCGCAGAAGCTGCGCGACCTGTTCGCCAAGCGCGCGGTCCTGCCGAAGCGCGCTTTCGATTTCCGTGCGCACCAGGCCGGACAAGCGCTCCTGCGTGGCGCGCGCCGGTTCGTTGTTGCCTGCGGGCAGGGCGCGCTCGAGGACGCGGGCGATTTCAGGACGCACGGCGCGGTCGAGGTCGTCGTTAGCGGCGCGCTCGAAGGCGGCGTACTGCGCGAGGCGTGACTCGTGATTCGTGATTTGTGGCTCGTTCGCGGTGCTGCTGCGCTCGTCCATGGGGGCCGGGACGCCGGGGCGTTGATTCTTTCCGGCCTGGCCGGAACTCGCAGACGCGTCGCCTTCGCTCAGGATGACGCCTTGCTGTTGCAGGGCGCGCAGGCCCGCCGCCAGCATTTCGCGAAACGCGGCGGGATCTTCGCGCAGGAGCTGCTGCGCAAGGGCTTCGCGAGATTGTGCGAGCTGCGCGGACGGCACGCCGGGCGCACCGAAGTAGGCGCGGTCGAGCGAGGCAAGCTGCGCGGCTTGCGCGCGGGTCTGTTGCGCGGACTCCCAGAATTGACGCGCTGGGCCGCCCTGCTGCGGATCATTCATGGCCTGGGCCAGCCATTCCGGAGGTGACTCGTGGCTGGTGATTGGTGACTGGTGACTCGTGACTGGTGATTCGTGTGTAGGGTGTGTTTGCGTGTCATTCTGAGGGGCCGAAGGCCCCGAAGAATCCACGGCGCGGTTGCCGCGTTCCGAGGCGCGATCGGAAACAGCGGGGCCGGTCGAGTCGTCCCGGGAAGCGGAGACACCGGGGCGTTGATCCTTTCCGGCCTGGCCGGAACTCGCAGACGCGTCGCCTTCGCTCAGGATGACGCCCTGCTGGGTGCCGGCGTCGCGCGGGAGCGGCGCAACTTCCGCGTCGTCAATGTCGAGGATTTGTTCGTCGGTCAGAGCGTAGATGGTTTCGCCAATCGTGGACTGGCCGTTCGAGCCGGAGCTTGCAGCGGACGCGTCATTCGTGTGTGGCATGGATGATCCTTTCGTGCGCGGAGAGCAAAGCGCACAGCCTGAAACCTGTGGTACGGGCGGTAGCACAGACTTTAGTTTGTGCGCTTAAAGGCGAAAGGCACACAGGCTAAAGCCTGTGCTACTGGTGCATCGCGCGGAGATGGGCCTCGGCGTGAGCGCGGACATTGGCGAAGCCGGCAGGATTGCTGACCTTGGCGGCTTGGCCGGAGTCGGAGTTGGCCCAGCGTTTGCACTCTTCGAATTCCACGGCGTGGTCGTCGAGCAGGTCGTCAATGGGGACAGAGGGAAGGACCATGACCGCGGGTGTAGCGCCGCCCTTCAGGGCGGCATCTTCGCCTGTGCCGGAAGCCGCGCTGGATGCCGGGCTAATGCCCGGCGCTACATTCTGAGAAGAAGAGGCGCGCGGATTGACCGGCAGGTTCACCACAATGGGCGCGGAGGCGAGGAGCTGCTGGATTTCACGCAACTGTTTGTTGCGCGAGTCTTCGCCGGGGACGAGCAGCTCGGAAAGTCCGATGACGTTCTTGATGTAGCCGATGTTGGCGGGCTCGGTGAGGGCGCGCTGAATCAACGGGTCGTTGATGCCGAAAAGCTGCTGCAGGACCGCGCGCTGCTGCGACTTCACGCGCGGGAACGTTTCGTCGGCTTCCGGATGCGCCTGGATGTTTCCCTTCAAATCGGCGACGCGAATCCATTTCGAATCGTACACGCCGTCGGGACCGAGCGCGGGAATCTCGACGTCGCCGGGGCGATTCTTGCGGAAGCAGTCCACGCCGAGAAGAAGCAAGTCGGCGTAAAACTGTTTCAGGCGGCGCCACACCAGGCCGAGTCGCCCCATGGCCTGATCGCGCGCCAGGGCATAGCCGCTGGCGGTTTTGACGTCTTCCATGTTGCCGCCGAAGATCGCGGGAAAAAGGCCCGTCAAGAATTGCGAGATGGGGCCGATGAGGTCCTGCTGGTGACGCAGCATGTCCGGCGGGACCGTCGCCGGAGCGGGCTGGAAAAACCCCGCAGCGAGCGGCTGGCCCGGACGCGCGCGCGCCGGATAGTGCGCGGCAGGCTCGGCGACCTGGTTTTGCAGCGCGTCGAAATCGAGCACCTGCGGGTCGGCGTAGATCGGCGGGATGCCGAACTCATAAGTCTCCGCCTGCATGTTGGACAGCGCGTTGTAGCGCTCCTGCACCTGCACGAGCGAATCGCCGACGCTCGGACGATTCTGTCCGTCGCCGGGAAGCGCGTGAAGCACGCGCCAGTGGTCGTCCATGGATTCGTTGCGCGCTTCGCAATAGGCGTCGGCGGCAAAAGCGACGTAACAGCCGTCGGGAAAAAACCGGAGCAATTCATCGCGCACGGATTTGTCTTCGATGGCGTAGAAGCTCCACGGGCGAATCCACGTGCGCGAGAACGTAACCAGGTTGCCCAGCGCGTCGCCGGGATGAATCGAAGGCAATCCCTGCGAAACGCTGATGCGCGAGGCGCGCGCGTACACGTCGTCGGCCCCTTCGGGCGGCGCGGCTTCGATTTTATCGGCGGCGTGCGGATACGCGGCCTTGAGCTTGGCGCGATGCACTTCGCTCTGCCATTGCAGATACGGATACTCGTGCATTTCGCCGGCCCACACCGGGGTATTGAGCTCGAGGCCGCCGGCGATGGTGATCACTTCCTGCCCGTTGGGGACGCGGCGGACTCCGGCGACGCGCGGGATTTGCACGCGCTCGGCGCGGCGGAGATTGCTTTCGCCCATTTTCGCGCCGCAGTGTTTGCATTCGACGGATTCTGTCATCCCGAGGGCTGCGTTTTCCGCGGCCCGAGGGATCGCG
>DASWCG010000077.1:0-5221 GCA_036390175.1 Candidatus Acidiferrales bacterium
GCACGTGGCGTGCGCAAACTTCGGGTTCGCCGCCGAATTCGACGGCCAGAAGCCGCCCGAGGCCTGCGACAAAGGCGGCCCCAGCCCCGCGAAAACCAAGAAAGAATTGCTGATCTATCTGCGCGATTCGTTTGCCGCGATTCGCAAATCGCTCGGCGCCATTGACGCGAAGAACATGTTCGATCCCATTGAAGGCCCCTACGCCGGACCGAACACGCGCCTCGGCCTGGCCACCGTGGTGGTCTGGCACGCCGCCGATCATTACGGCCAGATGATCCTCTACTTGCGCGAGAACAACATCGTGCCGCCCGCCAGCCGCCCCAATCCGCCGGAGCTGCAGGACAAATAGGGAGCCCGTCCGTTAAAGCCTTGACGTACTGTTGTATACTGCGACGCGGCCTGAAGGCCAAAAAGGAGGTTGAGTGAAAACCCTCCATGTCGGCAATTCCATCGTCATTGACCCCGAAAGCAGCCCGTCTCCCGCCGTCGTTGTCTATGGGGGACTTTACGGGTGGGAAGGTAGGTGGCTGGTACACGAGATACCCGCGTCCCTGCGGGGGAGCGTCATCTTCGTTCTACCGACACACTTCACGCATGACTGCAATGCCTGCCTTAAAGAGTTACACACGAAAATCAGTCCGGCGAATATCTCTTCCTACTCGCTCTGCGGCTACTCCCGGGGCGGTGTCGAGGTGTACAGGTACCGGAACCTCGCGCAGTGGAAGATCCTCGGCCTCATCGATCCGTCGGCGCCGACGATGGGTGGATTCCCGGAGACGGTGCTGGACAATTTCAGTTCCAAGATCCGCTGTGTGTACTGGGTGCCGAATTGGGGGAAAGACGGATACGGCGGCAGGATTCCCAGTTTCGCCAAACACTTGCGGGATCTGAAAGTGAGGATCGTCGAGCAGGCGACAGCGCACCGGCACATGCCCTCTTTTTTCTTTAATAATTTCGGGTCCGACCTTCTGCATTAGAGTCCGTCCTCAACCAGCGCTTTGACTGGCAGAGATTGCTTTTGGGGTAGGCTCCTGGACGCTCTATGCATCGAATTTTTCGCGGCTTAGGCAAGTTCACAGCCCTCGGCAGGCAGGGCTGCGCATCAACTGGATCTCGCCTTTAGGAGGAATATGAAACGGGCTCTATTTATTATCACCGGCGTATCGGTTGTGTTCACCACCTTGGCCTTTGGGCACATCATGTACCACGATACGGTGCACATGCTTGCCCGTCACGAGGAAAGCTATCTGTTCCTCGCCGTGCACACCCTTGTGGCGGCGGCCCTTGGCGTCCTGTCGTTGCTGGGAGCGTATTTGCTTCTTAGCGGCGGGCGTCCGCAGAATCCCAGTTGACTGCCACTTCCCTTCAGCGTCGCGGCGAAAAATCCCATCGCGAGGGCGGCGCGCTTCCAGCGGATCGGTTCGCCGTGCAGCAGGCGCATATCACCAGGCAACACTACTCCCTGGAAGAACTACGGGCCGGTTGACGGGATGCGGCGGGTCTATTACACCTTGTAGATCGGCGAGCGCAGCCGGACGCGGGTGAGCTGGGAGACCAGCGCTTTTCTGCCGCCGAATGATAGTTCCCATTCTTTGGCTCGGCTGACCCAGGATTTATAGCCGCGAACCACAGCAGAATAGAGCCGCTGAGAGATACGCTTCCCGGAGCTCGCCAGCCCGCGCAGCACGATCGGTGCGTCCTCTTTTACTTCTTTCTGCAGCCTGTGCCAAGCGCGCTTGGTTTCGGAGTCCATGATTTGACCTCCACTCTGGGCTGTCCCCGCCATTTTAACGCCTTCCACCCCATGACGCCAAACGACTATTGCCCGGGATCAAGCGCTACCCGCAGGTCTGAAAGTATTTGCGTGGCGGGAACATGGCGCGGCGGAGCAATTCCCTGCCGCAGCGGCGGCGAATCTCTTCCGACCAGTTCACCCAGCTCGGCTCGCTTAGCCCGAGAAAGTGCCGCGCGGTTTCATACGGCGCGAGACCCAGATAGTAGAGGCGGAACAGCACCATGCGGGAGGCATACTCCGGCCCGTCGAGCGCCGCCTGCCCCGCCAGCGCAAAATCCGCTACCCATTCGTTTAGACGCGCGCGGAAGTCCGGCCGCCACAGGAACTTCCCGGTGTCCTTCCAGTTCAGCGCGGAAACGCCGCGCTTCGTCTCCAGCACTTCTCGCGCGCCGCGGTACACTTCCCAGCACACATCAAATGCCAGTTCTGGCCTTACCGGCACAGCGCCACCTCCGGTTTGAAGCTCATGATTCCTCCGACGCCCACACTTTTGAAATTCAGTTCACCAACGTCTGCGCCGAAAGCCGTCGGGCGTCGCGTCGCGAGCGCCGGCCCACCCGCTTCCTGCGAATCGCGCGCTTGAGCTGGTACTCCCAGATGGTTCCGAAATCTTCTCCACGCAAGATCGTACGCACCGGGCGCGGCCGCTTCTCCACCAGGAACGCGCCATACTGCGGCTTGCGCAGGTGCCGCAACTGCGCGGAAATGCTTGCCGGCGGGTAATGCGTGAGCTTGGCGAGCTCGTCGAGCGTCAGCCAGGTCGCGCATTGCCTGGCGCTCAGCATCACGTCGCAAAGGACGTCGCGCTGCCTTCGCCGCGCGCTTCGCTTGGGTATCCTTCTCCGGGTTTTCCGCATCGTCGCCTCCTCTCCCGCCGGTCAATGTTCTTCGGCAGGAAACTCTTCTGACGCCGGGTCCGCCGCCGCGTGCTCCGTCGGGGCTGTTCCCTGCCGTGGGTCATCCGGCGGCCAAGCCGTGCGGTCCGGGTCTTCGTAATCCCCCGCGCAGCCGCTGCACGCCCGCATCTCCGCCACGCCAGCGCTGGCCTGTTCCCCGGCCTGTTCACCGGCATGTACCCCGGCCTGAACCCCGGCGCCGTTTCCGGCGCACACTCTTGGCCCGGACCCAGGACCAAGCCTCCGAAGTTTTCCACAGTTTTCCACAGCTTTTACTATCCGGTACTATAGACAATTATTACTAACATATTTACTGTAGATGTATCGGCCTCCAGGAGGCCCCGCTTGACCCGTTTCAATTCCCAACCTCCGTGGGAGTTCCTTCTCTCGGCCTCGCGCGCCTCGCTGCAGAGCTTCGAACTCTCCCGGCTCAGCCATGCCGCCAATCTCCGCAAGGAGATTGCCGCGCTTCTCGACCAATGGGTGGAGGAAAGCTCCGCCGCGATGCTGGCGCGCTACCTGATGGACCTGCGCGAACGCCCTTCGCGCGCGCAGGAAGCCGTGCCGGCCGCCGAGTCGCTGCCGAAAAACGGACAGGCCGTGTCCGATAATCTTTTTCCGAATCGGGCCGCTTCGCCGCGCGCAAACCGCGGCCACGCTTGAGGAGGTAGCTATTTTTGGATGCTGGAACGCTAGTTTGCCCCTGAAATTGCCGCTCACGACGCTCCTCTCTTTCTGCCTCAGAAGTGTGCTTGGAGCCGTGTTCGTCAGGGGCTTCCGCTCGCTCGCCGCGGCGCTTCCCTCCAGCGCCTCGCGTGCGTGCGTCTCGCCTCTTTTTCCAACGGGCACCGTCTTCCCCGCCTCCATGCTCACCTCGCCCGACTTACGTCCATGCAGCGTTATAGGTATTAGAGGACGCTGCTGGAGGAACGCCGCGGCAAGCATGTTGCAAAAGGCACAGTCAGACTGCGGATCTATTTGGGGGGAGCTGCAAGATTAGAGCGGGACTCAACTAGCCCGCAGGGACAGTGGCGTCCGTGGGCTCTTTTTCAAGAAGCTGTTCTTTGCGGAAAACCAGAGAGTTGATGTCGTAAGTCGCGAGTTCAAAGCCGTGACCGTGAGTAATGGCATCAGTCGGGCAGGCTTCCACGCAGTAACCGCAGAAGATGCACCGCGAGTAGTCGATGTTGTAAACACTCGCGTAGCGTTCGCCCGCCGAGATACGGTTCGCGTCAACGTTTTCGGCGGCTTCGATGTAAATGCAGTTCGCAGGGCATGCAGCCGCGCACAGAAAACAGCCAACGCACTTTTCGAGGCCATTCTCGTCGCGATGCAGCACATGAATCCCACGATACCGAGGCTGAAAATGCACCGGCTCGTGCGGATAATTTTCCGTGACCGTCTTGCGAAACATCGTGCGAAAGGTCACGCTGAAACCCTTCACCAGCGCGCCGAACGTCTCGCCTACTTCCCGCATGATAGATGGCATGAATTATCAGTCTAGCAAACGGCTCATAGACCAGCAAATCGCCTGCCAATTTAGATTTTCCTTCCCTCGACAACTTAGGCCTTCAATGCTTCAATGATTTGTTTTCCATGGAAGCGGCCGTTTTCAATGAAGATCTCACCGGTGTGGCGTCCGCCAATGACCACGCCCGCCAAGTGAATCCCCGGCACATTACTCTCCAGCGTATCCGGGTCGAGCGCTGGCTTGCGGTTTTCCGGATCGAGCTGCACGCCGAGTTTTTCGATGAAAGCAAAGTCGGGATGATAACCGATCAGAGCGAAGACCTGTCGCGCGGGCAATCTCCTTTCGCCCGCACCGTTTTCGACGACGACTTCATCGCTCGTGATCTTCTTCACACACGTTTCGAACAAGGCCTTCACCTGCCCCGCCTTTATCCGATTCTCGATGTCCGGCCGCACCCAATACTTGATGGTTGCGCCGAGATCTTTCTGCCGATGCACCAGCGTCACCCGCGCGCCATTTCGAAACAGGTCGAGCGCGGCCTCCGCGGCGGAATTTTTCCCGCCCACCACCACGACGTCTTGATTCCAGAATTCGTGAGGCTCGGTGTAGTAATGCGAAACGTGCGGCAACTCTTCGCCCGGCACGCCAAGCTCATTCGGCAAGTCGTAGTAGCCCGTGGCGACCGCGATTTTCTTGCTGCTGTATCTCTCTTCGGTTCCCTTTTCCGTTTTCGTAACAACTGTGAAGTTTCCATCCTGGCCATCCACCCGCAGCACTCGTTCATACAACCGTAGTTCGAGTCCGTAGTGCTCAGCGGCCTTGCGGTAGTATTTCAGTGCCTCCGCGCGTGTGGGCTTCTCCGCCGCGCACACCAACGGCAAGTCCCCGATCTCAAGGAGCTCCGGAGTCGTGAAGAAAACCATGTTCACCGGATAGTGGTAGATTGAATTGCACAGGCATCCTTTATCGATGACCAGCGGGCGCATTCCGGCGCGCTTGGCTTCAATGGCCGTTGCCAGCCCCGTCGGCCCCGCTCCGATGCAGATAATGTCGTACGTT
>DASWCG010000078.1:0-4773 GCA_036390175.1 Candidatus Acidiferrales bacterium
AACTTCTATCTGTCGTGAGATTTCGGGACCGTTTGCCCGGGCTCCGCTGCGCCGCCCACGATACTCCCCACGATTTCGTTCGCTGCCTTCTCACTTATCGGGCAGGCCGTGTCGTTGATACGGCATTGTGCAAGCGTCAGCGCACAGCCGCAGGTGCAACCTCGGGCGTTGAGCTGGCGCAGCGCGATCTTCTTCTGCGCTGGCGTGAGCTTGGATAGGTCCACTCCGGGAAGTTCCGTGGCACGCGCGGCGTTTTTAAGGAAGACCTGCCCGATATCCTCGAATGTCTCGACCTGGATGTCCACCGGAAGCCCCAGCAGCGCGCGGACCTCGGCCTCATACAAGGAAGGATCGTTCAGACCGATGTGTTTCTCGACGACGCGTCCTTCCGTGTCGAGAACAAACGACGTGGGCAGCGCCACAATGCCGCCAAACTGGGCGTCCACTTCAGGGGTAGTAATCGCCACGCGGTAATTGATCCCCTGTTTCTGCACGAAACGCTTCACCACAGCGGCCGGGATTTCATCCGTCGAGAGTCCCACGATCTGCAGTTTGTCCGCATATTTCTTCTGCAGCTCGATCAGGTCGGGGATTTCTGCGCGGCAAGGCCCGCACCACGTCGCCCAAAAATTCAGCAGGGTGACTTTTCCGCGGAACTCGCTGGACGAAAGCGGTTTTCCATCGATGTCCTGCAGCGTAAATGGCGGAACCGGATCGGGATTCTTCACGAAGCGAATTCTGCGAACGTCGCTCGGCGCGGCGGGCGCCTGCCCAGACGCCTGGCCGCAAGGGACCAGGCTTGCCACCCCGCAAAGTAAAATAACCGAAAGTCGTTTCGCCCGCATGTTCCGCTGGACTATTCCCCTCCTTGTTTTGACGCAGAGTACGCCCGCACGGCAGCCACAAAGAAAAATAATTCAATCGTGGCGCGTGATGCCAAGCTTTTGCATGCGGGATTGCAGCGTGGTGCGCTTCATGCCGAGCCGCGCGGCAGCGCCTCTCGGGCCAGCGAGCACCCAATTGGTCTCCCCCAGAGCGCGAAGAATGGCTTCGCGCTCCGCCTCCTCCAGCGTTACGGCAGCCGCGGCGCTCGAGGCAAGCGGCGCCCTCAGATCGCCCACGGGAATCCGCAGGACCGGCCCGGAGGAAACAATCACCGCGCGTTCCACGAGGTTTTCCAGTTCGCGAATATTTCCCGGCCAGTGATAGCGTCCCAGCGCCTCCAGGCTTTCTGTGGAAACGCTTTCCATGCGTTTATTCATCCGCCGGCTGTATTTCTGCACGAAGTAGCGCACCAGCAGGGGAATGTCTTCGCGCCGCTCGCGCAACGGCGGCATGCGCAGCGGGAACACGTTGAAACGGTAATACAGGTCGCTGCGGAACCGTCCTTCTTCCACCAGCGCGGAAAGATCGCGGTTTGTCGCCGCCACCAGGCGAACGTCCACATGGATCGTCCGCGTGCCGCCCAGCCGCTCGAACTCCTGCTCCTGCAGCACGCGCAGCAGCTTCGGCTGGAGCTCCAGCGGGATATCGCCGACTTCATCGAGAAAAATCGTCCCCTTGTCGGCCAGTTCGAAGCGGCCAAGCTTTTGCGCGATGGCTCCGGTAAACGCACCGCGCTCGTGCCCAAAAAGCTCCGATTCGAGCAGCCCCGTGGGAATCGCCGCGCAATTGACCTTCACAAAGGTTCGTTCACGCCGCCGGCTCAGGTTATGGATGGCCCGTGCGATGAGCTCCTTGCCGGTGCCGGTCTCGCCCAGAATCAGCACGGTGGAATCGGTGGGCGCCACCGTCTCGGCCTGCTTGAGGATCTGCTTCAGCGAGCCGCTCTCGCCGATGATTTCTTCGAAATTCAATTCGCTGCGAATTTCATCCTCGAGATACAGTTTTTCGTCAGCAAGCTTGTTCTTGAGCTCCGCAATTTCCTTGAAGGCCAGCGCGTTTTCCACGGCGATGGCCACCTGCCCGGCGACCTGCCCCAGCAGGTGCACATCCTCCTGCGTGAACGCGGCGTCGCGAAGGCTGGCCAGGTTCAGCGTGCCGATGACGCGGTCGCGGGTCACCAGCGGAACGCAGCACGTCGTTTGCACGCCTTCCGCAAGCAGCATCCGAACGATTTCCGAGTCATACGTCTCCAGTTCCGCGCGCGTCGAAACTTTCGGCTTGCGCTCCTGGTAACAGCAGCCCGCAGGCGACTTCCCCATGGCCACGGTCATTCCTTCGCGAATCCGCCCGCTGCCGTCGGGATAATCGAGCATCTGGATGCGCATCACGTCTTCCCCGGCATCGTGGAGCGCCAGGCTGATAAAGTCGTGCGGCACCACGCGCCGCAGCGAAGCCGCAATCGCCGCGAATAGGCCGCGCCGCTCGAGATTCGAGACCACCGCATTGTTCACTTCCAGCAATACGCGCAAGCGGTCCCGCTCGCGCGCCAGCTCCTGTTGATAGGCCTGCGAACTCTCGTAGTTCAGCGCGTTGTCCACGGCCACGGCCACCAGGCTCGCCACCCTCTGCATGAATTCGGTTTCGTCGCCCGTGTAGCGGTGAGATACCTGCCGGCCAAAGCCCAACGCGCCAATGCGGCGCTGTGCCGTCGTCAGAGGGAGAATGGCAACGGCGGAGATATTCTCTTTGCGCAGCCTTTCCACAAAGTCGGGGAACCTCTTCTCCTGCGCGATGTCAAAGGAAAAGTAAGGCTGCTGCGTTTCAAACACCAGACCCGACGGTGTCTCATCCAGTGGAAGCGCCAGCCCCGGCTGGATCTGGTGCGGTTGCGCCGTCTCCAGGATGTGCAGGCGCATGGCGTTGGTCTCGGGGTCGTGCAGCACCAGGTTGAGATAATCGAATTGCACGACGCGATGGAGCCGCTCCGCCAGATCGTGGAACAGCGCCCCGAGGTCGCGGTGCTGCGCGATGGACTCCGACACTTCCAGCAGCGTCTCGAACTGCCGCAGTATGTCCTCAGTGGAGCGCCCCGCCTGCGCGGCCAGCGCTGTGCTTTTCGCTTCGGCCATAGCGCTCAGAATAGCACCGCGGTCGAGGCGGCTCAACTTCACCAATGGCCGCAGGTGCGCCCCGCGATTTCAATGGAACTGCGCCAGAATCGAATGACGTTGGCCGTATCCGTCGTGTACGATGCCCATCGTCTTTATTCCCGGGGAGCAGAGGCATTCATGAACCGCGCTTTCAATTTCAATGCTGGACCGGGAGCGCTGCCTCTCTCCGTACTCAAACGCGTGCGCGACGAGTTGCTCGACTACCGCGGCGCGGGAATGTCCGTGATGGAGATAAGTCATCGCTCGCCTGAGTTCGAGGAGATTCTCGACCACGCCGAGCGCGGCCTCCGGCGTCTTCTTGCGATTCCCGAGGAATACGCGGTGCTGTTCCTGCAAGGAGGCGGAAGCCTGCAATTTGCTATGGTGCCGATGAATCTCTATTTGGCGGCAAAGCCGGTGGACGTGCTTCACACCGGCGCCTGGACCGGCAAAGCCATTGGCGAGATAAAGAAAATCGCCGCGCATCGCCTCGCCGCGTCCACCGAGGCGGAAAAATTCACGCGTCTTCCCCGGCGCGAGGAAATCGCTCTCGATCCCAACGCTTCCTACGTATACCAGGCGTCGAACAACACCATCGAGGGCACGCAATGGAGAGATTTTCCTGAAACCGGCAATGTTCCGCTCGTCGCCGACATGTCTTCCGACATCCTTTCGCGTCCCATGCACGTCCAGCGCTTCGGATTGATCTTTGCCGGCGCGCAGAAAAATCTCGGTCCTTCGGGCGTGACGGTCGTCATCCTTCGCCGCGATCTGGCCGAGCGCGCCGGAAAGAATCTCCCCGCGATGTTGCAATACCGCACGCACATCAAAGAGCGCTCTCTCTATCACACCCCGCCGGTCTTTGCCGTCTACGTCACCGGCCTGGTGATGGAGTGGGCCGAAGCCCAGGGCGGCGTTGCCGCCATCGAAAAGAGGAACGAAGCCAAAGCCGGGTTGCTCTATGATGCCATTGACTCGTCCGGGTTCTACTACTCCAGCCCGGTCGAGAAAGAATCGCGCTCACGAATGAACGTCGTCTTCCGCATCACCGGAGGAAACGAAGCGCTCGAAAAGCAATTTGCTCAGGAAGCAGCCGCGGCGGGGCTGGTTGGCTTGGCAGGGCATCGCTCGGTCGGGGGCATGCGTGCGTCGCTCTACAATGCCGTCACCGTTGAGGCCGTGGAAGCACTGGTAAATTTCATGCGTGAATTCCGGCGTCTCCACGGCTAGAGGTGAACGGGTACCTGCTTATGGTAGATCGAGGAGAAGAAAGTCAGCAGATGTCTTGCTGCCCGCAGGGCTGGCGAGTTGCAACGAAGCTTCTCCGGAGATGCGCGCTTGGTCTCCGGCGCGAAGCGGCCGTCCATTGGCGCTCAACTCGCCGGAGATCAGGAACAGGTAAGCGCGGCGGCCGGGCGCGAACCGATGCGTCGCCGAGTCTCCCGGGCGCAGCAGCGACGTAAAGATGGATGCGTCCTGAGGGAAGTTCTCCTCTGTACGGGGTTCGCAGCTCTAGATGCGAGGCGTTTGCGAAAGATTCAATCTTCGCACCGAAGCGCTTGAGTCGTGCCCTATGGCCGCTCTGTTCTCGGCCACAGCGGGCCCTCGCGGCTGCAAAGCACGAGTGAATCGCGCTGTTCAATGCACGTCGATTCCGTCCAGTAGTATTGGAAACCGATGGCTGCAGGAAGCTCCCCACCGGGGGGCGAATGGTGTACATTGGAGGGTAATGCGTCCC
>DASWCG010000079.1:0-1777 GCA_036390175.1 Candidatus Acidiferrales bacterium
GCCTGAGGGAGTGGCCGCCAGCGTAAACGAGCGGGGCTCAACGCTTTCGGTCGGGCAGCGTCAGCTCATCAATTTTGCGCGCGCGCTGGCCCACAATCCGCGCTTCCTGATTTTGGACGAAGCGACCTCGAGCGTGGACACAAAGACGGAGCTGCTGATTCGCGAAGCGTTGAACCGCTTGCTCTCCGGGCGAACCGCTCTGGTCATCGCGCACCGGCTGAGTACCATTCAGCATGCGGACCGCATCCTGGTGTTTCACAAAGGGCGCTTGCGCGAGCAGGGCGCGCATCAGGAACTCCTCGCACAGCGCGGAATTTACTACCGGCTGTACCAGTTGCAATACAAGGAGCAGGAGCTGCACCTTCCCATCGAAGCCAACCGCCCGGCTGAACCCTCGGTATTGCCGGCCAGCGACTGATCTCTGCGCAATCCAGACATGCCACCCGTACCGCTCCTTCTCTCTGCCGGCGAAGCCTCCGGGGATATGTACGCCGCGCGGCTCGCGACCGCGCTGAAGCAGCGCCTCAACGTGGCAATTTTCGGGATGGGCGGGCCGCAGATGCGCGCCGCCGGCGTCGAGATCGTCACGGATTATTCGGAGGTTTCCGTGGTGGGAATCACTGAAGTTCTAAAGCGGTTGCCGTCGTTGTTCCGCGCCATGCGTCGCCTCGTCGACGAAGCCGAACGTCGGCGGCCGCCCCTCGCCATCCTGACGGACTTCCCCGGTTTTCATCTGCGGCTGGCGCGCAAGCTGCGCCCCAAGGGCATTCGAAACATCTATTACATCTGCCCGCAGTTCTGGGCGTGGCGGCCGTGGCGCGTGAATTTGGTGCGGCGGCGGTTCGCTTACGCTCTTTGCATCTTTCCCTTTGAAGAAAGGTTCTATGCCGATTCTGGCGTGCCGGTAAAGTTCATCGGTCATCCTCTGGTAGGAAACGTAAAAGCCACGCTGACGCGGGAATTATTTTGCAAAAAATACGGTCTGCAAGAGGGGAACAAAATACTGACGATCCTGCCGGGAAGCCGGCGAGGAGAAATCGTCCATCATGTACCCGTGTTGGTGGAAGCTCTAGCGGCCATCCGCCAAAGGCTCCAAAGCCCTCTTGAGGTCGTTATTGCCGTGGCGCCCGGCCTGGATGCCGCGCGGCTGGAGGCGGGATTTCCTTCTGACTGGCATGTTCGATTTATCAAGGAAGATACCTACAACGCCCTCGCCGCCGCGGACTTGGCCATCGTTTCCAGCGGCACGGCCACCGTGGAAACGGCGCTGCTCGGTAAACCGATGATTGTTGTCTACCGGCTCTCTCCGCTGACGGCGCGGCTCGCAAAACCTCTGGTGAAAACTAAGTTTTTCAGCATGGTAAATTTGATCGCCGGCCGCGCTGTCGTGCCAGAATTAATCCAACAGGACTTCACGCCACTGCGGGTCTCTGAGGAAGCGGAAAAGCTGCTCTCCGCCTCGGAAGAAGACAAGAACCGAGTGGAAATCATGCGCCGCGGGTTGGAAGAAGTGCGACAGCTGCTCGGCCCCCCGGGAGCGGTCGATCGAGCGGCAGAGGAGATTGCAAAACTGTTGAACGCGGCCCAAAGCAACGCGGACTGATGGGTTTGGTATCCTATAAGTGTACATTGGTGCAGAATTGAAGATATTTGAAAGGGGTCCGATGGCCCTGCTCCGAAAAGCTTCCGGTGCATTTTTCCTCTTTACGCTGGTACTTCTGTCTTGCGTCGCCGCGCCTCTCCAAGCGCAGGTTCCCCGGCCAGTGAATTTCCTCGC
>DASWCG010000080.1:0-44036 GCA_036390175.1 Candidatus Acidiferrales bacterium
GCGTTCTCCCGGTCACCGACATAGACGAGATCACCGTCAATGGCGATGGTATGCGGGGTGTCGAACTGTCCCGGCCCGGTGCCCTTCATTCCCCAGCCCAGCAGCTCATTGCCGTACTTGTCGAACTTCAGCACCCGCGAATTCCCGTAGCCATCCGTGACGTAAACGTTGCCGTCGCGGTCCCAGGCGACGTCAGTAGGCTGATTGAAATGCAAAACATCATCTCCCGGAATGCGCATCCGCCCCAATGCAAGCAGCACTCGCCCTTCGGGGCTCAGCTTCAGAACCACGTGCGAACCAACGTCGGCAGTCCAGATGTTGTCCTCGGCATCGATGCGAACCATATGCGCGGTCACGAACAGGTCGTCAGCAATGCTGCGGATGAATTTTCCGGAGGGGTCGAATTCCATGAGCGGATGTTTCCCCCGGTGGAAGACGTAGATGTGCCCCTTGGAATTCACCGCGACACCAGCCGGCTCAACCAGATGCTCTCCCGGCGGCAGTTGAAAGAAATCCGCAATGGCCTCGTAATTGAGTTTCGGCAACGGTTCCGAGACTTGCGTGACTGCCGCATCCGGGAAGATGCAGAACAACAGGACCACGACAGCGAGATACAGAACGCGGCGAGTCATGGGTTACCTCCACATGCGGTCGGCAGGCGGCCGCAGCCTCAGAACTCAATTATAACGGCACTGCCGGGAACGGGTGAACACGATAGCAGGTCTGAAGATACGGCGACGCTTCATCTTCGAGGAGCGACGGCGTATCATTTGCGCCATGGCGCAGAATGACCTGCCCGCAGCAATGACTACGAATGTGAAGGGCACGGACGCGACCGGCCTGACCATCCGCACTTCCGAGCCAGGGTGGCTGGCACAACTGGCGAAAGCGTATCGCAATCGGGACCAGGTGGTCATCCTTGACGACGCCAACGTGGGGATCGACCCCGGCAGCCAGTCGCTTCTCGAACTGGGGTTGAAAGCCGGGCTTTCGCGCAAAGAATGGACCGCAGTCCTGATTGCCGGCGGTATGACCCTTTTCGGCGCCGCCGTAATTATTCTGGCCATCCTCGACCCCGACCCAACGAGCAAACTCGGATTACTGATCGCCAGCGGAGCCGTCCTGACGCTGGGCGGAGGGTTCAGCGCCATACGCATCCTCACCAAGCACAAACCGCCGAAGGTGCGCGTGTCGAGGAAGGGCATAGAGATCGAATGGGATTGAGCCAGCTAACGCGAAGGGGCAGGGGACGACTTCACACTTCCAGAGGGCATCAATTCCATCATCGGCGTCTCTAGATGGTCAGGAAGGGCGGGATGGGGCAATCGAGAGTGTCGGCGATGGCGCGGAGCAATTCGGCTTCGTTTTCCTGGATGACGCCATCGGCCGCCACGGTCTCGGCGCAAGCGGTCAGGACGCCTTTCTTGATGAGCGGACTGGCCTGGTTCAACCGGTCCAGAGCGGCGTCCACATCGCTCAGACGGCAAGCTGCGGCGTCCAATAATTTCATATCGCTGGCCACCAGTTGTTGCCCGCCGCGCAGAAAAGCGGCTTCGATTGCCGCGGAATCCTCCTGGCCCGCGCGAGCGAGCGCAGAGAGCAGCACGGCGCAATCGGGGACAACCGGCTTAAGGGTGTAGTACTGCACGACGGGTTTCCGCGGCGGCCCAAAATTTGAATCCAGGTACCGGCGCAGAATTTTCTGCAGGGCATATTCGAACAGCCCGGTTTGCCCCTCGCCGCCGGTGAGAAGCTTCAGATTGCTCTTAAATTGCAAGTACTGGTCGGGCGAAAGCCGCCGCAAGCCGGTCAGCGCAAGGAGCGCCAGGGGCAGGCGCGCCCGGCCTTCCAGTCCGGATTCCGCAGGAAGCAGGCGCGCGAGTTGCTGCGAAACCGCTGCGTCAACCTTTTCTTGCAGCCCGGCAAGCTGTTGCGCTCGCTTGGCCTCATCGGTGTTGAGCAGCAGCGCGTAGATGAGAGCCGTGGCAGCCGATGGTTCCCGGGCTGCGCTGGAAAGATCCTCGGGCAGCTTGGAGCGCAAGTCTGCGGCATATTCCAGGTGCTGCGGCGTGGGTGTCCCCGCCCGGGACGCGAAGTGCGCGCTCTGAACTATGGCGCCGCCCAAAGCCACGCCGGCGGCTTGCGAGCCGAGAGACCGGAGAGCCGGTTTGAAGCGCTCCGCAACCGCGGCCGCTAATCGCCGGGATTCCTCGGCGGCCTCCTTCAGGTATTCGTCCGGAGGAGCGACGAATTGCCCGTCCCAGCCCGGCTCCAGAGTGCTAATCCGATCTTCCAGAGGCGGGTGGGTGGAGGACAGCCTCGCAAAGGAATCCGCCATGCCGTCGGCGAAGAACATGTGGCTGGCGTCTTCCGCGCTTGAATGGGTGACGAGCGAGCCGCAGCCGCCGACTTTTTTCAGCGCGCCGGCCAATGCCCCGGCGTTGCGCGTGAATTGAACCGAGGCGGCGTCCGCCAGAAATTCTCGCGCGCGGTTCACCGCGCTCTTGATCAGCGTCGCGAAGACCCACCCAATGTACCCGATCACCCACAGCAGCGCGCCGATCAAGGGAAGCGAATTGCGGTTTCCCCGCGTTCTCATGAGAACGCTCCCGAACAGCGCGATGTACAAAATCCCGAAGACCAGACCCATCAAGTAGAGGTTCAGGCGCATGTCCCCGTTCAGGATGTGGCTGAACTCGTGTCCAATGACGCCCTGCAATTCGTCGCGCGTCAGCAAGACAAAGCAGCCGCGCGTCACGCAGACGACCATGTCGCTGGTGGAATGGCCGGCGGCGAAGGCGTTGATCCCGCGTTCGGCGTCCAGTACGTACACCGGGGGCACCGGAGTCCCCGAGGCGATGGCCATCTCCTCCACCACGTTCAACAGTTTGTGTTCATCGGGGTCGGAGGTGTCCGCAGGAACGAGGCGGCCGCCGAGCATTTCGGCGACGACCTTTCCGCCGCTCGAAAGCTGGACAATTTTGTACGCGCTGCCGCAAAGAATGAACGCAAGGGTGATGGCCGCAACGATCAGGAAGAGCCGGGCGTCCCAAAGGCCATAGTTCTGCGGGGAATCATACTCGTAATTACGATGGCCGCCGCCTGGCCACCAATTCAAGACCAGCACCACGACGAGGTAGATGGCCGTGGAGATGCCCAAGATGGCAAGGCCGAAATAAACTTCCAAGAGTTTCGTGTGCTTGCGGGCGCGCTCCTGACGGTCAAAGAAGTCCATAAGGAGATCAATTATAAGGGAAGCGGCCGGAGGGGCCCGGCTATCGTGGGCGCGATGTCACGCATAAGCAAAAGCGGCGCGCGCGGCGAAATCGGCGCCCGAGGAGGCGTGTGTTAGAATGAATCGGGTATGCATCCGGGGATCAAGCATCTTCTCGAATTGCAGAGCGTGGACATCCGTTTAGGGGAACTGCGGGCCATTGTGGAAAGTTTCCCGAAGCGGCTGAAGGAAATCGAGGCGCGCCTGGCGGGGGCGCGGCAGCAGCTTGCCGCAGCCAAAGAGGCCCACATCAACAGCCTGAAGCAGCGCAAGACCTACGAGATGGACGTCGAGCAGTGGAAAGAGCGGGCGCGCAAATACCGCGACCAAAGCGCCGCCGTCAAAACCAACGAAGCCTTCAGGGCCCTGCAGCACGAAATCACCAACGCCGAGGCGGAAGTGGCCAAAGCGGAAGACCGCCTGCTGGAGCGGATGGTCGCGGGCGAGGAGTTTGAGCGGCAGGTGAAAACCGGCGAGCGCGCCCTCAAGGAGGCCGAGGCGGAAACTCAGGCGGAGCGCAAACGGCTGGAAGCCGAACAGGCCGCGGCGCAAAAGCAGCTCGAGGAACTCACCGCCGAGCGCGAACGCATCGTGACGCCGATTGACGAGGACCTGCTCTACCACTATCACCGCATTGCCAAACGCCACAACGGCGTGGCGCTCGCGGAAGTCCGCAACGAGACCTGCCTGCTCTGCGGGATGCGCGTTCGCCCGCACGTCTATCAGGAGCTGCGCCGGGAGTCTTCGGACGAACTGTTTCACTGCGAGACCTGCACGCGCATCCTGTACGTGGCGGAGACAAAGTCCGCGCCGGCCGGCGCGGCCGCGGATGCGTCCGCCATCCCTGCGACGCCTCCGCCCCCGGAAGGATAACCGCAGCACCCCATGAAAAAAGCGCTGCCTGCATCGCGCCATGCGCGCTTGTTCGGCGAACCGGAAGCTCCGGGCGGCGCCTCAGCGCATACCGCGCACATTGACGGAGCGGCGCGGGGCAATCCCGGCCCGGCGTCCTACGGCGTGGTGGTGCGGGGTCCCGGCGGGGAAGTGGCGGCCGAGCTGAAGAAATATATCGGGCGCGCCACGAACAACGTCGCGGAATATTACGCGCTGATCGCCGCGCTCGATTACGCGGAAGCGCACGGCATCTCGGCGTTGCGCGTGCGCAGCGATTCCGAACTCCTGGTGAAACAAATGAAGGGGAGCTACAAGGTAAAAAGCGCCGATCTGCGTCCGCTGTTCGAGCGGGCCAGAAAAATGGCGCACAGGATGGCGCATTTCGCGATCGAGTACGTCCCCCGCGAACAGAACCGCCGCGCGGATCAACTGGCCAACGAAGCGCTCGATGCCACAAGCCCGGCGGCGCGCGGCGGCGCGGAGGCCGGGCCGGGGGCTTTCCACCGCGAGCCACAAAATCCCAGGCGCGGAGCGCGGCGCGTTCGCGCACGTTACTCCCGCGGCGTGTTTCTTCCCGACGAGCCTCTGGAACTTCCCGAAGGAACGGAAGTCGAAATCGAAATCCGCGCGCCGATCAAGGGGTGAACTGCGCGCGCCACTAGCTAGTCGTTACGTCCTGAGCGCCTCGCCTCGTCTGCCCGCCACACTTCGCCACCTCTGGACACTACATACCACATTGTAGTACTATCACAATGTGGAGTTCATTGAGTCCCGGCCATTCACGCGAAAGCTTCACCAGCTCGACGGCGCCGACGAAGTGCTGAGAGCAATTCAGGAAGAGCTTCAGCGGAAGCCGGATCGGGGCTCGATGGTTCCCGGCCTGGGCGGCGTGCGTAAGGCCCGCATAGCGAACCCGGGCCGCGGCAAAGGAAAGCGCGGCGGCTACCGTTATTTGTATCTGTACCTGGAGAAGAAGCAGCGCATTCACTTGCTAATTTTGCTCGACAAGAACGAACAGGAAGATGCCAGCGAAGAGCAACGCAAACAGATGCGGGAGTGGGTCGCGCAGATCAAAAGAGGGTCAGGAGGTTGAACGTGGCGAAGAAAATTAAAGTGAACATCTTTGACGACATGAGAGAGGCGCTTCATGACGCGGCGGCCTACGAACGCGGCGAAGCTGTGAATCTGCGTGTGACGCGCATTCCCGCACGGCCCAAGCAAATCTCTGCGAAAGAGGTTCGCCACATCCGGCGCGCACTCAACGCGAGTCAGGCCCTTTTCGCTAGCTACCTCAATGTGAGCCCGAATGCCGTGCGGAGCTGGGAGCAAGGCACGCGCCGCCCGCGGCAGGCCGCGCTGAAGCTCCTGGCGATCGCCAAAAAGAACCCGAAAGCATTGTTGGTGGCGTGACCAACAAGGGGTGAGGAGTTGGAAATGCAGCGCGCGTTTTATTTCAAAGCGTAGGAGCGGTAGAGGGTGTCGCGCTGCGCGGGGATGTAGCCGGCGTCGGAGATGATGCGGCGGAGCTCGGCTTCGTTGGTGCGGTTGCGCACGCCAGCGGCATAAACGACGTTTTCTTCGATGAGGATGCTGCCGACGTCGTCGGCGCCGAATTGCAAGCCCACCTGGCAGACTTTGATCCCCGGCGTCAGCCAGCTTGACTGGATGTGGTCGATGTTGTCGAGATAAAGCCGGCTGATGGCCAGCGTCTTCAGGTAGTCCACGGCAGTGGTCTGCGGAACTTTCTTGCCGAGCGCGGTGCTCTCCGGCGCGAAAATCCACGGGATAAACGCGGTGAAGCCGCCGGTGTCTTCCTGGATGCGGCGGAGGCGTTCGAAATGATTGACGCGGTGGCGGAGTTCTTCGCCGCAGCCGAACATCATCGTGGCGGTGGTGCGCATGCCGAGCGCGTGCGCGGCGCGGTGCATGTCTTCCCATTCCTCACTGGTGCATTTCAGCCGCGAGATGCGCGCGCGGACTTCATCGTCGAGGATTTCCGCGCCGCCGCCGGGAATGGAATCGAGACCCGCAGCCATCAGCCGCGCGATGGTGTCGCGGATGGTGAGCCCGGAAACTTCGGCGATGCACAGAATCTCAGGCGCAGAAAAGCAGTGCAGATGCACCTGGGGATAGCGCTGCTTGAGCGAGCGCAGCAGGTTTTCGTAGTAGTCGATGCGCAGGTCGGGATGCAGCCCGCCCTGAAGGAGAATGCCGGTGCCGCCGAGCGCCAGCATTTCATCAATCTTCTTGTAGATGGTTTCGAAAGAGAGCAGATAGCCTTCCTTCGAGCCGAGGGGACGGTAAAAGGCGCAAAACGAGCAGTACTCGGTGCAGAAATTGGTGTAGTTGATGTTGCGGTCAATTTGATACGTGGCGATGCGCGGGTCGGTCTTCTTCTTGCGGACCTCGTTGGCGGCCATGCCGACGCCCAGCAGGTCATCGGACTGGAACATTTCGAGAGCTTGTTGTTGCGTGATGCCCATCGTTTCCAATCCCCGCGATCCCATCGCAGCCAACGACCCCGGCTGCATTTTACTCCGCAGCTATGTTGCGGCGCGAGCGCCCTTCCATTCATTCCGGGTAAACGCAGCGGGTGCGGCTGCAAACTCGAGCGGCCGGGCGCGCGGAATCAACCCAAGTTCAGCGCACTTGCGGAAATAGAGTTCCAGGCCGCGCTGATTGGCTTCATCGAACGAAAAATCAATGTTATCGCGCAAATACGTTTCCAGCGCGCTCGCGGGAAGATTCAGCTTCAGCGAGGCGCCGTCGGCAATCTCCGCGATGCGCGACAGGCCGTATTCTTTCGAGGCGGCAAAGTCCGCCACGACCTCGGGCGAGACCGCTTCCTTGCGGCCGGCCCAGATAGCCAGGACGCACGGCAGACCGGTCATCTGCTGCCACTCGTAGGCGATATCGTACACGAACAGAGTGTCCACGCCAGGGACGGGCTGCGACTCCGGATCGCCGCCGCAACAGAACTCGCCGCCGGGGCGTTTGCCGGCCAACTCGTCGAGCCGCATGGCGATGCGCAGCGCAGGGTCGCCAATGACCAGCGCAGCATCGGCATCGGCCAGCATCGCGGCAGGATCGGGAGCGGCCTGGACAAATTCGGGCGAAACCTTCCAGCGCCCCGCGCAAAGCAGGCGCACAAGCGCCTGCGTGCTGCGCGAGCTTTGGTCGAGCGCAACGCGCCGCGCGCGCTCGATGGGTTTGTTCGCCAGCAGCAGAAGACTCCGGACTTCGCCCTTGGCCGCGATGGAAATTTCCGGGAGCGCCACGACACCCTCCATGCGCTGATATTCGATGGAAGGAATGATGGCCACGTCCACGGCGCCCGTGCGCAGCGCTTCGGCGCACAGCGACGGCACGGTGAAGGAAAGCTCACAGCGGCCCGCCAAAGGCCCGTTGGTAAACCCCCAGACGAGCGGCGCGGTATTCAGATACTCCACGATGGAGATGCGTAGCTTGCTCACGTCTTCTGCTTTCTCTCTCCCTCCGCCGTCTTTCGGGAACAACCATTATCACACAAGGCGTCTCGGCGAGTGGATGCAGTCCGTCTTTCCGGCAAGATGCGCCGCGATGGAAGCTCCAGACGATTCGGCGGCGATGACAAGCGACGCACGGGTGCGCGAGGCAGATGAAGTAGAAGAGGTGGCCGCATCCTTAAATCCCAGTCTGGCGTAAAAGGCAACCGCCCAACTCGTGGTTATTCGGCGGCCAACTGGCCGGACACCAGCGCCTTCCGCACGCCTGCGAGGTTTTCTTCAAGTTCAGCAAAGAAGTCAACGTACTCGTCGTGGCTGAAAAACGCGTTCACATAATCTGCCTCCGTCAGAACGTATCCGCCCCAGCCGTTCAACATGGCGACTTGCAGGAATGATCCGAGATCCTCTGCTTCGTGCTCTAGGAACAAATGCCCCGGCGCTTCGTGAAGCAACCGATGGTCGCCGTAGCTTTGTCGAAGCTTGTAGTACAGATGCCAGTTCTCGCTGCTCGCCCAGATGCCCCACTCAGTAATCCAAAGCAGCACCGGCCTACGATACGTCAGTGACGCGGCTATCCAACCGGCAAGAAAAAAGACGCGATGCGGTTCGCACGGATAAGCGACCCGTTGCGTATGCGTGTTCGGCTCAGCATCCGGCTTCTGCCGCTGCCGATCGCTCAACCACGCCTCGCATTCCTGTTGGCTATAGAATCGCAAGTTATCCCCGGAGAATAACTCTTCTTTTGGAATTTTGTCACATACCAATCGCGGAGCGGACCGCGGAGGCGATGGACTCGCTCCATTTTTTCACGTCCGAGGCGTGTTCGGCTTCGACCATGACGCGCACGAGCGGTTCGGTGCCGGAATAACGCAGGACGATGCGGCCGTTCGAGCCGAGCGCCGAATTGGCTTCGGCCAGGGCGCGCGTGATCGCGGGGATCGTTTCGAGCGGGGGTTTGCGGCGAACTTTTACGTTGACGATGGTCTGCGGATATTCCTTCAGGCCCGCGACAAGATCCTCGATGGAACCCGCTTTGGACGGGCTTTTCATCGAAACCAGCGAAGCCATTTTCACCGCGGTGAGCAGGCCGTCGCCGGCGGGGGCATCGTCGAGGAAGATAATGTGGCCGGACTGTTCGCCGCCGAGGACCGCGCGACTGCGCAGCATCTCTTCGAGGACGTAGCGGTCGCCGACGGGGACGCGGGCGAGCGTGATGCCTTCGGAGTCCAACGCCCGCTCGAGGCCGAGATTGGACATGGTGGTGGCGACAACGCGCTTGCCTTTGAGTTTTTTCTTGGAAGCGAGGTAACGCGCCGCGGCCAGCAGCACGCCGTCGCCATTGATGATTCTGCCCAAAGGGCTGACGAACAGCGCGCGGTCGGCATCGCCGTCAAAGGCCACACCGAGCGAGGCGCGTTCGGCCACCACGCGCTTCTGCAAGCTCTCCATGTACAACGAGCCGCACCCGGCATTGATATTTTTTCCGTTGGGATGATTGTGGATGGCGACGACCCGGGCGCCGAGCGAGCTGAACAGCGCCGGTCCAAGAACGCTGGCGGCGCCATTCGCGCAATCGAGAACGATTTTCAGCCCCGCGAGTCTCGCGCCGGGTAGCACGCAACTCCCGAGGAAAGCCAGATACTCGGCGTCAAACGATTCGTCGGCGCGCAGCGGAAACGAGCCGTCCCTGACCGGATCATTCTTCCAACGAAGGATATCAGCCTCGATTTTCTCTTCGATGGCGTCGGAAAATTTCATGCCCGCGCCGGAAAACAGCTTCACGCCGTTATCGTGATAGGGATTGTGCGAGGCGGAGATGACCACTCCGGCGTGATACTTCTTGCGGCGCACCAGGCAGGCCACGCCCGGAGTGGTGATGATACCGGCAAACGCGGGGGTCACGCCCGCTTGCGCTAGACCGCTCCCCAGGAGGGAGGCAATGCGCGGCCCCGACTCGCGCGTATCCATGCCGATGAGCACGTGCGGAGAAGAAGTCTCGCGGCAAACGTAGGCGCCCAGCGCGCGGCCCGCGGCGTGGAGCGTGGCGTCGTCGAGCGGGTGCGTGCCGGGCACTCCGCGAATACCGTCGGTGCCGAAAAGTTCCTTGGCCATGGGGGTCGCGCCACGCGGCGAGAATTTTTTGAAGCGGGTCCGCCGGGCAGGTGACCCCTGCGAGTCTAGCACAGCGGCCGCGAGTGCACCGGCCCGCGGCGGCGGCTCCACGAAAGATTAACCGAATGGAACGATTGGTGTCGTGCGGGGCGCCTTATGATATCGTGAAATCCCAAGTGAAAAAGCAGCGCGCGTGTCGATGACTCCTGACTCCATCCGCATCCGTTACTCGACGCCCAGCCAGAGGATTATCGCCGCCGGGATTGTGATCGCGTTCTGCTATTTCGCCGCGAGCGTGGTGACGATGGTGCTGTTGTCGGTGCTGGTGGCGTATTTCCTCGACCCGCTCGTGGAGGGACTGGAGCGATTCCGTCTTCCCAGGGTGCTGGGATCGCTCGCGGTGGTGATTCTTTCGGTGGCGCTGGTGGCCGGGCTCGTCTATTTGCTGTACGACCGGGCGGAGCATTTCGCCAACGACTGGCCGCGCTACAGCAAAGTGTTGCGCGAAGCTTCGTCCGCCGTCGAGAGGCGCCTCGAAAAACTGGAACGCGGAGTTTCCCAGATCGCACCGGACGACGCCCAGCACCCGAAAAACATCGTGCATGTCGAAGAAGACTCTCCGGTGCGGAAATTGTTGGTGCGGGGGCTCGGCTCGCTCTATACGGTGTTGCTGGAAGTCACGTTTGTGCCGTTTCTGGTGTTCTTCATGCTGGCCGCCAAGCGCGACGTCTGGCACGCCACGCTGCAATTGTTTCCCACGGCCGAGCGGACGCGCGTGAAGGAAGTGCTCGACAACGTAAGCGTGGTGCTGCGCAGCTACGTGATGGGCAACGCGCTGGTCTTCCTGATCCTCGCGCTGGTGAGCTGGGGGTTTTTCTGGATGATGGATTTGGATTACCCGTTTCTCACCGGCGTGGTTTCGGGGCTGCTCAACCTCGTGCCGTACTTCGGCGCGGTGCTGGCCTGGATCCCCCCGATGCTGATCGGATTGACGCAGCGGCCGACATTCGGATTTTTCTTCATCGTGGCTCTGATGCTCAGCGTCTTTCACCTGATCGCCATGAACTTTCTCATACCGGCCATGGTGGGGCGCCAAGTACAGCTGAACGCGCTGGCCGTGACGATTTCGCTGCTGTTTTGGGGATGGCTGTGGGGCGGCGTCGGGCTGCTCCTGGCGATTCCGATTACGGCGACGTTGAAAGTGATCTGCGACCACGTCGAATCGTGGCAGCCGGTGGGGCGGTGGCTGGGCTCATGACGTGTGGGCTGTGGCCGCCAAGTATCCAATGGGACGAATTTCCGCGGGCAATCTCAATAGGCATAAGACCGCTGCCTTCCAGAGGTGATTTTCCTTATGGCGTTACGCGCGCGGATTCAAGAACTGACGGCCGGGGTGGAACACGATGGCGAGCAAGCAACTAATACTTACGCTTCTCGATGAGGCTTATGAAAAACGGACCTGGCACGGGCCGAACCTGCGGCAATCCCTCCGGGGAGTCTCTGCCAGGCAGGCTGCTCGGCGTCCGGCGCCGGGCCGGCACAGTATCTGGGAACTTGCCGTTCATGCGGCGTACTGGAAATACGCGGTGCGGCGGCGGCTCACCGGCGGGAAGCGCGGGTCGTTTGCGCTGAAGGGCAGCAATTTTTTTCGCCGGCCGGTGGAATTGAGCGAGCGCGCCTGGCGCGAGGACTGCGCGCTGCTGGAACGCGAGCACCGCGCCCTGCGCGCCGCCGTTGTCCGAGCGTTGCGCGACGGACACGCGAAGAAACTCTTGCGGCACATCTACGGCGTGGCGTTTCATGACGTCTACCACGCGGGGCAGATTCGGATGCTGCGCCGGCTTTGTACGTGATACGGAAACGTTCCTGGTTATCCTCGTCATTTGTTGACTCGCAGTGGGGCGCGGCCTAAGATGCTCTGCAATAATGGGTTCCCGCAGCGCCTATCCGGAACGTTATTGATCAACCCGGCGGTCCGCGCTGCATGCGGTGGGCCGTGGCCATGCTGGCACAGACTTTTTCTCATTTCCGCATCCTCGATAAGCTGGGCAGCGGCGGCATGGGCGTGGTATATCGCGCCGAGGACACCGCTCTCGGCCGCACGGTGGCGCTGAAATTCCTTCCGCGCGAGAGAGCCAAGGACCAGAGCGCTCTCGAGCGCTTCAAGCAGGAGGCGCGCACCGCCTCCGCGCTCAATCATCCGTATGTCTGCACCATCTACGAAATCGGCGAGGACTCCGGCGAGGTCTATATCGCCATGGAGTACATCAAAGGGCAGCCGCTCGGGGAGCGCGTTGGCCCGGAAGGTCTGCCGGTAGATGCGGTAATCCGCTTCGGACGGCAAATCGCCGCGGCGCTGGAACATGCCCACGAGCACGGAGTCGTTCACCGCGACCTCAAACTCTCCAACATCATGGCCACGCCCCAGGGCGACGCCAAGGTTCTCGACTTTGGTCTGGCCAGACGCATGGAAGAGTTAGACCTGACCCTGACCTCACTCGCCGATGCACCGCTCGAAAAGACTGTCGGGCTTGCGGGCACGATCCCCTACATGGCGCCGGAACTGCTCGAAGGCAAGGCCGCGAGTCCGCGCAGCGACCTGTGGGCGCTCGGCATCGTATTGTACGAGATGGCGGCAGGGCACCGGCCGTTCTCGGGTAAGAACTTCTTCCAGCTTTCCACCGCCATCTTGAAGCAGCCTCCGCCGCCGCTTCCGCGGCGCATCCCCTCCGGGCTCTGCGCCGTCATCCATCGGTGCCTGGAAAAAGAGCCCGCGCGGCGGTATCAGCGCGCGAGCGAAATCCTCGCGGCGCTCGAAGCGGTCAGCTCCGGTGCCCAGGACACTTCCGCAACTTTGGCTGCTGCCGCAGACGCCCCCCGGATGCCTGCTGCGTGGAAACGCGGGCAGTGGTTAAGACGCCTGACTCCTGTCTGGACTCTGGCGATCATTCTGACAGCGGTTGTGCTGGCGATTCCCGCTCTGCGGCAGCGGGTTCGAAACTGGTTGGGGCATCCGCAATTCCTGTCCCAGGTTCAACTCGCCGTTTTGCCGGCCGCCGTCAACGCCGCCGATGTTGAGACTTCCGCCTTTGGCAACGGCCTCGTCGAGACTTTGACGTCACGCCTCGGCCAGCTTTCCGCCAAACATGCGCTCGCCGTGATTTCAGCGACCGAGATGCGCACGCACCATGTAACCTCGCTTGCAGAAGCACGCGAGGAGTTCGGCGTGAATCTTGGACTTTCTCTGGGTGTCGAGCGCGCTGGGCAAATGATGCGGGTCAATTACAGCCTGGTGGATGCGGGAACGCACCGCCAACTGGCGGGCGGAACGGTCACCGCCGCCGCGACCGATCCGTTTGCGCTGGAAGACCGCGTGGCCGACAGCGTTGTGGAGACGCTGGAGATTCATTTGCAGCCGTCGGAGAAGCAGGGTCTCGCCGCGCACGGCACATCCCAGCCGGCCGCCTACGACTACTATCTCCAGGGCCGGGGCTATCTGCAGGATTTCCAGAAGCTCGAGAACATCGAAAGCGCCATCAGTGTCTTTCAGCAGGCCCTCACACTCGACCCAAACTACGTCCTCGCCCATGCCGGCCTCGGCGAAGCCTACTGGAGAAAATACCAGTTGCGCCCCGAGGAAGCTTGGGCTCGCCGCGCGCTGGACGCTTGCGAGCGCGCGGTTCAGTTGCAGGACAGCGCAGCGGCAGGGCGCGTGTGCCTGGGCCGGGTTTACATTGGCACGGGCAAGTATGAACAGGCCGTCGGGCAATACCGCAGGTCCATCGAGCTGGATCCAACTGCCGATGCCGCTTACAGCGGGCTGGCCTCCGCCTACGAACACCTGAATCAGCCCGCCGAGGCGGAAAGCACTTTCCAGCGCGCGATTGCCCTGCGCCCCAATTACTGGGCTACCTACAACTGGCTGGGTGGTTTCTATCAGCGGCACGCGCGGTACGCCGACGCCGCGAAGATGTATGCGCAGGTGGTGAAGCTGGCTCCGGACAGCTTCATCGGATACAACAATCTGGGCATTACCCACTTGGCGCAGGGGCAATACGCTGAAGCAATCCCGCTTCTGGAACGCTCTCTTGCGATTCGCTCCACGGGGGATGCCCGCTCCAATCTCGCCTACGCTTACTTTCAGACTCGCCGCTATGCGGATGCCGCCCGAGTTTTTGAAGAAGCTGTCAAGCTCAATGACAGGAGCTATATTGCCTGGGGCAATCTGGGTGACGCCTACTACTGGGCGCCGGGTCGCCGGGCCGATGCCTCTCCCGCCTATCGCAAAGCTATTGCACTTGGGGAAGAATCGCTTCGGGTGAACCCCCGAGATGCCGGAGTGCTTGCAAGCCTGGCGACCTACCATGCCATGCTGGGCGAAAAAAAGCCGGCCCTGGCTGCCCTCGACCGGGCTTTGCGCCTCGCGCCCGCCAGCCCGGATTTGCTGTTCACCGCGGGCTTGGTTCATCAGCAGCTCGCCGATTCCGAACGCGCCCTCGGCGCGCTGGAAAAGGCCGTTGCCGCGGGACTGCCCGTTGCGCAATTGCGCGACGCCCCTAATTTTGATACGCTCCGCGGAAACCCTCGGTTCATTAGGATCCTGTCGCACTAGAATTGGAATTGCTCTCTTGAGGAGGCAGTTATGGTCCAGTACAAACCGGGCTCATCGCAGTACAAGCGTGTCAGACCGTTTCTCCTGCTCCTGACCTGCGGCGTGTCGTTCAGTTTTCTGGGTTGTCCGCAGCATCCGAAAATACGCACGGCCAGCTTTCCCTGTGGACATCAGGACGTGCAGTTGAGTGATCAAACGGGCGTGGACAAAAAAAACGTGTTTGTCTGTGACGGCGACACCATCACCTGGGACCCCACCGGGCACCGGCCATTCAAAGTGGAATTCACCCAGGAGTCCCCCTTTGGAAACCCTCAGCTCACTTTCGACGAGAACAATAAGACGACGCCTCCGATGCCCAAGACTGCTGGGGCGTGTTTCAAATACAAAATTACACTCGATCATGACCCGAACAGGTCCTTCGACCCACAAATCATCGTCATGGGTGGGAATCCGTAGCGCTTCACAAATCTCGCAGCGTCGCGACGACGCCGGCGGGGTCTTTCGCGTTCTGGAATAGCCGGATTGCGGCGATTCCCGCAGCGCCGGCCTCGATGCACGGCCGCGCGTTTTCCAGAGTGATTCCGCCGATGGCCAGAACCGGGATCCGCAGGCCTGCGCAAACCTCGCGAAGACGTTCGAGCCCCTGAGGCGCGCCGAATGCAGCTTTCGATGGCGTGGCAAACGCCGGCCCGAAGAAAATGTAATCCGCTCCGTCGCGCTCGGCCTGGCGCGCGGATTCCAGGGAGTGGCACGAGGCGCCCACAACAAAGCCCTTTTCCACCTGGCCTGCGGCCCGCGCCTTGCGAATCCACGCCGCGACTTGTGCAACCGGCAGCGACGTTTCTCCGAGATGCACGCCGTCCGCCCGCGCTGCCATGGCCACATCGAGCCGGTCATTGATCACCACCCGCGAATGGCCTTTCCCCTCCGCAACGGCCTCCCCCGCCAGAGCCAGCAGCGCCGCGCCCGGCAAATCTTTCTCGCGGATCTGCACCCAATCCACACCTGCCGAAAGCGCCTGCGCAATCACCGTGGGAAGATCCTTCAAGGGTTGTGCGGATGGCGCGAGAGAAGGCGCCGGCAGGCTCCGCCGGTCCGTCACGTAACACAGAATCGTTTTAGTTGTGGGGGACAACGTCGGACGTCCACCGCCGCCGAACCATGCCAATCGCCAGCCCAATGTCGAGCAGGCCGAGCCCGCTTACCGCGCCGCGCACCGATGGGTTCAGCATCACGCCAACCAGGCCCGGAAAGCGGCTGAGGAAGTAGTTGTGCTCCCAGATGCTGAACCAGGGCAGCAGAAGAAGAAACACGCCGAGCTCGAAGAACAGTAATACCACCAGAGCGTAAAGAACTCGGTTCATGGGGTCCGGCGCCGGGGCTAATTACAGTCTCGGGATGCGCTCACCAAGTCAGAGTAGCACAAAGCACAAGAGGAGGAGAGTCAGCGGCTCTTCTCAAGCATGGCGATGCGGTCGGCGACATCGCGGTAATCAATATTCATGGCATAGACCTGCGAGAAGCTCTTCAACGCGGCGGTCTGGTCGCCGGCGGTCTCCTGGGCGACTCCCAGGTCGTACCGCAGCGCCATCACCGCATCCGGGTCGAGGTTGGGTGTCCGCAGCGCGCGCTCGTACCAGATTGCGGCGATGTGCGCCTGGCCTTTATCCATGAACGACAGCCCAAGAAACGTGCAGCACTGCATCGCGTAAGGGAAGGCCCGGCCACGCTCATTCTCCTTGGCGACTTTCTGGAATTCGCTGATGGCCTCTTCGAGCAGGCCCATTTCGCGGAAAGCGATGCCCAGGTTATAGTGCGTCTCGAGATCTTCTTCCTCACTGCCCATTTCGCCCAGCTCGGCGCGGAACTCATCAAAGACGTCCTTGAGCGGGTCGGTGAACCCTCGGGAAGAGGAAGAGGTCGCGCCTATCGCGGACGATGACGGTGGGGGTGCAGCAGGGCGTGCAGGGGGTGCGGAGGGTCTGCTGGCCGGGACTGCCGCGGCGGGTGAAGGCGGCGCGTCCGGCGCCAATCCCAGCTCATCCAGCTCGGCGGCCAAATCTGCCAGAAATGCCTCTGTGGAGACGGCAGGCGCCGGCTGCTTCGCCGGCGGAGTCTTGGCAGGCGGCTTTGCGGCGCGGACAGGCGCGGCCGGGGCAGGTTTGGCCGGCTTTGCTTTAGGCGCTTCAGGTTCGATAACCAGTTCGTCGGTCTCAGCTTCCAATACAGGCTCAGGTTCGGCGGGAGCTTGCTCTTCCTTCGGTGGCGCCTTTTTCCCTCCGGGGGCTTCGAACTCGATGGGCAATTCAAACTCGGTGGCGGGCGGCGGGGAAGGCGGAGCCGCGGGAACAGGGATTTCCGGCTTGGCCAGTTCCGCGCTGAATAGCGCCTCCAGCTCCACAGCCTCGTGCTCGGTGGCCACGGAAGAAGGCGCCGGCTCTGGAGGCGGGGCCGCCGGCGGCGCTTCGGCCTTGGCCGGGCCTTTCAATTCGACCATCGCCGCCCACTCTTCGGACAGGTCCACTTCGTGAACCGCGGATTCTTCCGCGGGGTGAGCTTCGGTCTCTGCCGCCTGCGGTTCCGGCACAGGCTCCGCAGCGGGTTCGGGCTCGGCGGCCTTGGGCAGGGATGCGGCGGCCAGCTCTTCGTCGGCCATCCCTGAAGCGCGTTGGTAGCGGCGGCGAAGCTCGGCAAACCGCTCGGTGTTCTTGGCGTCGCCCTTTTCGCGGCAGATGGACTCAAGACGCGCCGCCAGTTCGGCCGTCAGGCGGTCCTCCCCGGCCCCCAGATACAGGTCGAGGAGTTTTTCGAGCGACTCGGCGTGGCGGGGAGCGCGGACCAGTACAGTTTCCAGAACCGTGATGGCCTTTTGTGTCAACCCGTAGCTGGCGAAAAGGTCTACGTCAGTGAGTGATTGGGAGATGAATTCGCGCGTATCCGCATCCAGGTCCGCATCCACAGTGGGCACTGCCGCTTGAGCGTCCACCAGGGGGGCCGCGCGTGGTTCCAGGGCAGCCGGAACATGCTCGGTGTGCACTGCAACGTGCGCCGATTCCGCAAGGACCTTCCCTTGCCGCGCGGCTGCCAGCCTGTGCTTGGCCGATTCATTGTCCGGCTGGCGCTCGAGGAGTTGCGTGTATGCCTTCTTGGCCTTTTCAAAATCCCCTGCTTCGGCTGCGGCGTCGCCGAGTTGGCTTAATGCATCCGGCAAGCGGAACGAGTCGCTGATCCGTCCGTAGGTTTCCACCAGCCATTCCAGCGGTGTCAGGTTGCCCGGAAGCTGGCCCGCAAGCCGCGTGAGGATTTCCGAAATCTTGTCGTGGTCCCCCGCGTCAATCATGGGGATGCGAATCTGGTCGGCCACGCCCAGGGCGCGCTTGGCTTCACCGGCTTCTAGCAACGCGATGCAGACCTTGGAGACCATCTCGAAGTTCTTGGGATCGTGTTCGAAGATCTTCATCGCCAATCGCACGGCCTGGTCCCAATCTTGTCCGCGGAGGTACTGGTCTATCAGCAAATCAGCTGTTTCGCCGCCGGTTTCGAGCCCCGATATTTTTTCCAGCAGATGCGCCGCATCGCCGCGCTTGCCGCCGGCGGCCATGGCCCGCGCCTTGATCGCCAGAGCCGCCTCGTTTTTCGCCGCGATCTTCAGGGCTCTCTCGGCGAGCCTTTCCGCTTCCGTGTGGTCGCCGCGCCCGAGGACACGTTCGGCCGCGCTGACGTACGCTTCGACGGCCTCTTTGTCCCTGCCCATGGCATGGTAGAGGTCCGCCAGGCGTACCTGAATCCGGAGATTATCAGGCTCAACCTCGAGAAGCTTTTGCAGCAGCGCCACGCCCTGATCCTTACGGCCCCCCTTCAGGTGCACCTCGGCAAGCTGCAAGTAAAGCGGCCTCGCCTCGCTCATCACTCCTTGCTGGACGTACAGCTCGGCCAGCTTCTCGAGCGGCCCAGTCTCCTCGGGCGCCAGCTTTGCGATTTTCTTGTAGATGGCGATGGCTTTGGTGACAAAGCCGTCGCTCAGGAAGACCTGGGCGAGGCGCTCGAAATACTCGATGGCGCGCAGGGTTTCGCCCAGACGGACGTACAGGTCGCCCACGGTCATCAGCGTGACCTGGTCGCGCGGCTCGTACTTCAAGATCGTCTGGTATTCGCTGATGGCCTGAGGGATTTTCCCTTGGTTGAGAGACCTCTGCGCGGCTTCGACGTATTTGGTCTTGTTATAAGCCATCGGCTGACCCGGCAAACGCCTTCGCGGCGCCTGCCATGTGCGCGTCTTTCGTCCCCCTCTGGATATTCACGGACACCTTCGTGCCACTTCCGGAAGACTCTCCGGGCCGCATCGGCGCGCCACACTTCCGCATCGGAGCAGGCAGACTTCTGCTTCCTGGCTCCGTACTACCCTTGTTACGCTACAGGCCCCCCGCACCCAAGTCAACGCAACCGCAAATCGGTGTGAACAGCCAGTAATCACTTAGGGTTACGGCACATTGCGGCGTGGCAGAAAGGCTAGCCTCCGGTGAGGCAAGGAACATCGCCGGGCCGTTGAAGATTCCCCAGGCCTATGAAACCATCCGCGGCATGTCACAAACCTTGTATCGGCGGGATCTGGCCGAGTTGCACAACACCTATTATTCCGGCTATGCGCGGAATGCTGCGCCGAGCGTCATTCTCATGCTCCATGCCGCGGGCGTCAGGAGCGGAGTGGTATGCGATCTGGGATGTGGCGGCGGCCAATTGACAGGTCATCTGTTGAAGGCAGGGTTCAAGGCAGTGGGGCTCGACGTGTCACCTTCGATGATTCGAATCGCGAGAAGGCAGTACCCTGACGCGCGATTCATCCGAGGCTCGATTGATCGGGTGGCCCTGCCGAACTGCGCTGCGGCAATCGCCGTCGGGGAGGTCGTCAACTACCTCGGTTCCAGGGGGAGGATGCAGCAGGCGTTTCGAAACGTATTCCGGTCCTTGAGGCCGGGAGGCGTGTTCCTGTTTGATGTGAAGGAGCCCGCGCGGCACGCTCATGCACCAGCGCAGCTGCATGTTCGCTCCGGACCGCGTTGGGCGCTCTTCGCGCAAATTAAAGAAAACCCGCGGCGCAATGAGCTGGTTCGCACCATTTCCAGTTTTCGGCAACAGGGCCTCTCTTATCGCCGTCAAAATGAAGTTCATCGTCTCTCCGTTTACAAGGCCGGCGATGTCGCCCGCTGGCTTCGCTCCATTGGATTCCACGTGCGCATTTACAAGGGCTACGGAAAGTTCGTGCTCTCGGGAGGCAGGAAGGTTCTGCTGGCCCGCAAGCCTCGAGCGTAACGTGTGTCGCGCCTAGTGAATACCAAGCGGTACAAACCCCGAAGATTACGCCTTGCCTGAGCCGACGCGAGCGGGTGCGCCGGAAACTGCGTTGTGAGCTTCGCGCAGCCCGGCTTCGATGGTGCTCTCCCAGTCCAGATGCGGCACCGGCGAGCGCTGGGCGGCCTGGTACAAACGGATTCCATCCGCGGGCCGATTGAGTTTGTGGACGCAGAGCCGCCCGGCAGACATCAGCGCCAGAAGCGACTGCCGTTCGGCCGGATATGCTAATGCCAGCTTTGCATACTCGCTGAGGGCGCGCTCGAAATTCGCCTGATTTTCCAGATGCCGGCAAAGCTCGAGCCACGGGGAAGCCGGGAATTTTTCTCCGCCGCAGCCGAGGAAGTCCTCGTAATCCTGCCACGCCGCTTCGGGCTCGCGCGCCCTGAGGTGCGCCTGCGCAAGCCTGACGAGCGCATCGCGGCGCGCGGCTTCGTTCTTCGTTCGCGAGTAGAGCTGCTGGAGCAGGGTCAGGCCTTCCACGGAATCCGGCTTCTCGGCGAGAAGATCTTGGAGCGCCGCGATCGCCTGATCCGCCTCGCCGGCATCCATCTTGTCGTGCGCTTCGACGATTCGCGGATCGGCCGTCCAGCTGACTTTAGCCTCGATGGCCTTCTCCGCCTTCGCCTCCAGACCGGAGTGGCGCACCCCCAGCGCCGCCAGCGCGCCGAATAGGAATCCTCCGACGTGAGCCCAATGCGCCACCCCGGTGGAGGTTCCGAAAAGCGTACCATAGAAGATTTCCATCAGCAGCCAGAGCGGCAACAGCATAAAGGCCGGGGCCTTGAAACGCCGCAGCCGGATGAATAGCGTCCACACCATTTCGATCTTCGTCTTTGGAAAGCGCGCCAGAAACGCTCCCATCAGCCCGGCCACCGCCCCGGAAGCGCCGATGGAGGGGATTAAGCTGTGGGGATTCATCCAGGCGTCGAATTGGCAGGCTGCGGCTCCGGCGAGCAGGTAAAAAAGCGGGTACAGGATGCGCCCCCAGGTGTCTTCCAGAATGATTCCCGCCAGCCACAGAAACCACATGTTGAAAATGATGTGCATCCATCCTCCGTGCAGGAAAGTGGATGTGATGTAGGAAATCGCGGACGGGTGCGCGGGTATGAAGCCGTAGCGCAGGAGGATCGAGTCGGCCATCACCTCCGCAAATTGCAGTCCCAGCCAATCCATTTCTTCCTGCGCGCGCTTCGCGTCCATCGCGCGCATTTGGGCGTCCCAATCGTCGAAGATCTGGCGTCTGGGGTTTTGCAGTTGCTCCCAGATACCCGCCTGGTGCTGCTGGACTTCCTGGACGAACTCCTGCACCTCCTCCGTGGCTCTCAATTCGGGGTGCAACGCGGCCAGCATGAGAACGTGCAGGCGCACGGGGCCGAATTTCTCGCTCTGCCCGTCCATCTGCCAGTGGGTGCCAAGGAAAACCAGGACATTGAGCACGATGAGCGCGATGGTCACCACCGGGAGGCGCCGGCTGCGCATGTTCTCGTGCCGAAGAGGAAAAAACATTCCACGCTCCGCCCTGCAAGCCGCTGGATGGGAATAGTGGGGCCCGCAGATAAAACAAAGCGGCGGCCCACTCGATCCGCCGCTCCCAATGATGCCCTCAGTTTAGGGGGGAATCTTGTGGAAAGACGCATCCGCACAACGCAGGATTGACTATTGGTTACTCCCTGTACCGCGGTGCAGGGCCTGGATTCACGTTGCATCGCCTCGTCCGGGCGGGGGAAGCCGCGCCAGCGTATAATCACTGGCGATGTTTTTTCGCCGGGAACTTGTAGCGGCCCTTCAGCGCTCAATTGCCGCCTGAGGGGAGGAAGGAGGGAATGCGTCTTGGCGGAGACCGTCAAACTGACGGCCATGGTCAAGGCTGCGGGTTGAGCGGCCAAGCTGAGTCCCGGTCTGCTGGACTCCGTGCTGCGCCGCCTGCCGCGGCAAACTGACCCGAACGTTCTCGTTGGGTTCGACACCAACGACGACGCCGGGGTGTATCTGGTCGCCGAAGATCTCGCCCTGGTGCAGACCGTGGATTTTTTCACGCCCATTGTGGACGACCCGAATCTTTACGGTCAGATTGCCGCCGCTAATTCCCTGAGCGACGTCTATGCCATGGGCGGACGCCCGGTTTCGGCGCTTTCCATTGTGGGCTTCCCGGAAAATGGCGACCCGGCGCTGTTGGAGCAGATCATTCGCGGCGGGCTTGCAAAGATGACCGAGGCGGGATGCAGCGTCATCGGCGGGCATTCCATCCGCGATGAAGACCTCAAGTTCGGCTACGCCGTGACGGGCCTGATTCACCCCAAGCGCGTTTGGCGGAATTTCGGCGCGCAGCCCGGCGACGTTCTGCTCCTGACCAAGCCCATTGGCACCGGAGTCATCGCCACAGCGCTGAAGAAGAACCGTGCTTCGAGCGCCTCGGTGGATGCCTCCGTGGTCTCCATGACGCGATTGAACCGCGACGCTGCCGAGGCCCTTCTCGAAGTGGACCGCCGTTCCGATGGTGCGCACGCCGTGATTCACGCGGTCACCGACGTGACCGGCTTCGGGCTCCTGGGTCACGCCCGCGAAATGGCGGTTGCCGGCGGAACCGCCGGAACCGCGCCCGTCTCATTCCAACTGGATCACGCGCGCGTTGAATACCTGCCCGGCGCGGTGGAAGCTGCCCGCGAAGGCCACCTTGCCGGCGGCTTGAAAAACAATCGCGATTTCATCGGCGACTGCGCCGGCTTTGCCGCGTCGGTCCCGCAGGAGTATCGCGACCTGCTCTTCGACCCGCAAACCTCCGGAGGATTGCTGGTGGCCATTGCCGGCGACGCTGCGGACGCGGCGCGCGCATCCCTCAAGCGCCGCAATGTAAGCGCCCAGGTCATCGGCCGCGTTATTGCCAAGCGCTCTCCGCTCATCCATGTTAGCTAACCGCGCCGGTTACCTGCCGTTTTCCCGGCGCAACTTGCCGTCGCAGGCCGCCGCCTAGAACTCCTATGGACACCATCACTCACGGAATTGCCGGCGCGCTGATTGGCAAGGCATTTTTTGGCGGCGAAGACCTGTTCACCAGGCAGCCGTTGACGCAGCCCCGCGTCGCCGCCATGGCCGCGACACTCGGCGCGATTTTCCCCGACGTGGACATTGTCCGCGACGTCGTCTCCCGCAACCCCATGACGCTTCTGACGTGGCATCGCAGTTGGACGCATTCGCTGGTCATGCTCCCGGCATTCGCGCTGGGCCTGGCGGCCCTGACTCGGTACGTCGCCCGCAAGCGCGCCATCTCTTCCCCGTCGTTTGCCCTGCTGCTGCTGATTTACGCGGTCGGCATCGGCAGCCACATCTTTTTGGATTATGCGACTTCGTTCGGAACCATGCTGTGGACGCCGCTGTCCCGGACGCGGGAGTCGTGGGATTTGCTGTTCATCATCGATTTCACGCTCACCGCAGTTGTTCTCGTGCCGCAGTTTGTGGCCGCGCTTTACCGCGCGCGTGAAGGATTCCCCCGGCGAGCGCTGCGGATGTGGCTGGGCTTTTCGGCGTGCGCCGGACTGGCAGCGTGGTTGCTGACCGCAGCGGAGTTTCCGCCCTCGCTCGCGGCAATGTTCGCGGTGCTGTGTATTCTGGCGGTCCTCTTTTTCGCGCCGGCAGCAGGCGGATGGGGCTATCGCGTTTCGCTCAAAAATTGGAACCGCGCCGGATTTGTTGTCTTCGCGGCCTATATGGGTCTCGCCGCAGGGGCGCACCATGCCGCGATGACGCGCATCGAAAAGTTCGCGGAAGAAAAAGGACTCCCTGTCGAAACCCTCGGCGCGCTCCCTCTGCCGCCATCCGTCGTGCATTGGGACGGCCTGGTGCGCACGCCGCGCGGCGTTTACGAAATTCGTATGAATCTTTCGGACCGCTTTCCGCCGGGACCCCAAGACCCGATCGTGTACAGCTACTATCGGACGCTCCGCCGAACGAATTCCTGGCTGCGGCGCGCCGGCTTCCCAACGTGCAGACCTATCTCCGCTTCGCGCGTTTCCCGGTGTACCGTTCGCGGAAGGAGGGCGGGAACACCGTGGTGGAGTTCACGGACCTGCGCTTTTTCCGCAGCCGCCGCCGGCCTGCGCCATTCACCTACCAAGTGGTGTTCGATGCGGAAGAAAACGTCCTGGAACAGGGCTGGGTGAAGGAATAAGACGCGTTACTTCTGATCCGTAGGGAAGATCACCACGCGCCGGTCGTCGCCCTGGCCTTCACTGGCCGTGCGCACACCGGGGAATTCCTTCAGCACGAGATGAACCACGCGCCGCTCCCGCGAAGACATGGGATTGAGGCGAAATGGCTGGCGGGATTGCTGCACGCGCTCGGCGGCGACCTTTGCCGCGAGCTTCAATTCCTCGAGGCGCACGGCGCGGTAATCCCCGCAATCGAAGCGCAGGCGCTCGTGAAACTGCGGCTCGAAACGCAGGACGCGCAGCGCCAAGTACTCCAGGGCTTTGAGCAGCTCGGCGCTGCGCTCGAGCAGCAGGTCCTGGTCGCGCCCCTGAAAATCCACCACAATCTCCGGCTCTTCCAGCCGCGCGCTCCCCGTGGCCGGCGCCGCCTCCGGCTCCATCCGCACGGCAAAGGAAAGATCCAGCCGCGCGTGCTTCAGCACTTCGCCGAGGAATCGTTTCAGTTCCGCGGCGACCGCTTCGCGGTCGGTCTTGCCGTCAACGATGAAGGGCTTGGCCATGTCTCAGCGTGATTGGGGACTCGTAGTTTGCACGTCGCGACGCATCACTTCTTTTTCCCGCGCACAATCTTCGCAGGCGCCGGCGCGGGATGCGTCTTGTTCAGAAACCATTGCTGGCCGATGGCTACGATGGTGCTCGTCACGATGTAAAGCATCAGCCCGCTGGACCAGGGATAGATTATGAACATTCCGCTGAACATGAGGGGCATGTATTTCATCATTTGCTGCTGGGAAGGATCGGTGGCGGCAACCGGAGTCATCTTCTGCGTCACGTACATCGAAACGGCCGCCAGCACGGGAAGGACATAGAGGGGATCGCGCGCGGAGAGATCGCGGATCCACAGAATCCACGGCTGGTGGCGCAGCTCGATGGTGGCGCCCAGCATGCGGTTCAGGCCGAACCAAATGGGGAGCTGCACCAGGCTGAGCAGGCAACTGGCGCCGCCAAACGGATTGATGCCCTCGCGGTGATAGACCGCCATGACCTCCTGCTGTTTCTGCTGCTGCTTCTCGGTGTCGCGGAAGGAATATTTCTTGTAACGGTCGTTGATCTGGCGGATTTCCGGCGCGACCTTCTGCATTTTCTGCATGGTGCGCCAGCTGATCACTTTGAGCGGGTACATCACCATGTTGATGGCAAAGGTCATCAAGATAATTGCCCAGCCGTAGTTGGCAACGTACTTGTGCTCCCACTTCAACAAATAAAAAAGCGGAGCGGAGACGAACTCGAACCAGCCGAATTGCACCAGGGCGTTGAGCGGCGGCGTCATGCGCTTCAAGTCGTCGTAATCCTTCGGCCCGACATACACGCGAAAATCAAGCGGGCCGGGAGCGGAGGGGCCTGCGGCCATTTCCGAAACGGGCTCCTGCACGGCCTGGGCGTCCTTGAGGTATTTATATTGCAGCAGCCAGGAGCGCAGCGTGACCCCGCGCGAGGTCCCGCCCTCCGGTTCGGGGAGAAAAACCGCGGCGAAATAGGTGTCTTCAATGCCGGCGTAATCGTAGGGGCCGGGCCACGCGCCAGTGGGTAACGTGCTTGGCGCGCCGAGATTCTTGTGCGCAGCGAGGTCGAGCTTCCCCGCCGCGCTCTTGAACACCATCACGCGGTCGAACGGCGCGGGATTGATCACCGTGGTGTCTCCGAACCCGCCGCGCCACGCTACGCCCGCCACGACCGGCCTGCCATCATGGAGAACCGTAGTGTCCACGTGGACGACGTAGCTGTGGTCGAAGTGAAATTCCTTAGTGACTTCGATGTGGCCGTCGCTCCACTGGTAGCGCAGATCGGCAGGGGCCCGCAAAGTTTCCCCCGCCGAGGACGCAACATAGAGGGCCGAATTGGCCGCCGCTTCCTGCGTGGCGTCGTCGAGAACCAGCGAAAACGGCCAGCCGCCAAGCTGCTGCGCAGCGTCGGGGTGAACCAGGTCGAGCGTGCGCGGCGGTTTGTTGTCGTCCTGATACTTCTTGAGCTTCCAGCTTTTCACCACCGCGCCCCGGTTCGAAAACTCCACGCGATAGAGATCATTCTCGACCACAATACTGCCCTCGTCCGTGGCGGCCTTTGGCGCGCTGGCCTGCGCCGCAGGTGCGCTGGCCCGCCCCGCACGTGGTCCCGTCGCTTTTTCCGGCCCCGCCGCCGGAGGAAGACTTGTGGCGCCGCCCGGCGTCTCCGGCGCGGTCGCGCCGGGAGGATTTTGCCCGGGCGGCGGAAGCTTTGGCCCAAAAAACTTGCTCCAAACCATGATGGCAACGATCGCCAGCACCGAGGCGAGGAGCATCCGCCACTGCGGCGAAAACTCTTTGTTTTGCGGATCGCTCACGCGCGAGTCCCTTTTTCGGCAGGCACCGGGTCGAAGCCGCCGCGCGCAAACGGATGGCAGCGGAGAAGGCGCCTCAGCGCCAGCCACGCGCCCTGCGCGACGCCGTGGAGCTCGATCGCTTCATACGCGTACCGCGAGCAGGAAGGATAGAAACGGCAAGAGCCAATCATCAGCGGCGAAAGAAACGCCTGGTAGAAACGAAGCGCGAGCAATGCCGCGTGGATGCCCACACCATGCCGGCGCGGCGCCCTCCCGGAAAACCCGGGGCGGCCCGGCGCTACGCCTTTGCTGTCGTCTGGAGTAAGCGCAACAGCTCGGCCGTCAGCGCGGAAAACTCCGCGCCGGCCACCGAACTCCGCGGGTGAATGACGATGTCCCATCCCGAAGGTATCTCCGAAAAATTCTGCCGCAGGATTTCGCGGATGCGCCGCTTGATGCGATTGCGGACCACCGCGCCGCCCACAGCCTTTTTCACGCTGATTCCCAGGCGGCTGTGCCCGAGGCCGTTGGCCCGGGCGAAGGCCGCAAATTGCGCGCTCGCGCGCCGCCGCCCGGCGCGATATACCGCTTCGAACTCCGCGCGCCGTAACAGCCGCACCGCGCGAGGAAAGCGATGCGAGGTTCCCGCGCCCCCGGGCGGGACCCGCGCGGAACTAGATTGGCGTGAGGCGATGACGTCCCTTCTTGCGGCGCGCCGCCAGCACTTTGCGTCCGCCCTTGCTCTTCATGCGCGCGCGGAACCCGTGGGTCTTGTGACGGCGGCGCACTTTGGGTTGAAAGGTGCGTTTCGGCAACGAGAGCTCCCCCTCAGGCCGCGTCCGCGCCCCGAGTCAAAAAAGTTAGTGTAGTCGAGCCTTCGAGGCCGGTCAAGGAAGTGACGGGCAGGCTATACGAACGGGGAAAGTGAGCTCGCCGGCGTCGAGCAACCCCTGGCCCGCGGTGACAATGATAGGCGAGCAAAGGGGATCACCAGGGTCATAAATTTTTTTCTCTTTTTTGCAGTGCTTGTAGAGACGGGGCAAGCCCCGTCTCTACGGTTCTCGGCTACGGCAGAACGATGATTTGGCCGACCATTCCCAATTCGTCGTGCAGCACATATTTGTACTGGTAAACCCCGGGCTGAGTGAAGGTCACGCGGAAGCGGGTCACGCCCAGCTGGGCGTGTGGCAAACCAATACGATCTTGCGGCGCCCATGTGTCAACGACAGGGGAAAAATGGCAAGGTCAGTTTCCGAGTAGCCCGTGATCCACCCGCAATCGGTAGCCAGAGGCCCCCGCCCGCGACCGTCTATCCTGCACCTTTGGGATGAGTCAGTTGCGAAAATCGTCCCAGGGAGGCCGCCAGTAACTAAAACGCGCAGGATTAATCATTTCTACTTCGTGCAGCCCCGAGGATGCACCTGGAGCAATTCACGGTCGTTGGCATTCGCGAGGCCCGCACCGTCACTCGTTCAACTTTGGCCTAGACCGCGCGCAGCGGCGAGTCGGGACCTCTTGGTCAATCCGCCCCGTGCCCGCCCGGGGCGCGGTGACTAACCCATCACACACGCCCTCGTGCGAATCCGCGCGTTACGAACGGGCCCGCGTGGAGGCATCTCGGGTTGGGGCTCAGAAGGGACAGTTTCCCGGGTTTGGAAGATCCGTGCGAAGAGGGTTCGCACCCACTGGGACCATATACGTCACGACCGCTTCCGCGACGCTACCGGTCTCGTTCCTCACCATGTGAATGTGGTTGTTCGTCGCGGCTTCAACAGCCCCGGTTCCGGCGGTAAAGACATGCGGCGTGCACGTCGGATCATCACCCTCGTAGACGGTCAGCGTTCCTGTCCGCACGGTGAAAAACACCGGGCCCGGATGCGTGTGCCACCCGCTGAACCCACCCGGCTGGAAAGTGACGATCTGAGTCGCCACATCGATGGGTTGGTCGGCATCCAGCCTAATTGTAAAATCGAGGGCCTTGTCCTTTCGTTTCACGCTGAACTCCGGCACCGTCGCGCGTCCAACCAGGCTGAACGAGATCCCCGAAGGGGGCGTTGCTTTGATGACGAAGGCTGTCGCACAAATGAATGCGCCGACCGCCACAATTGTTGCGATGTGAACGAGCTTCATATTTTTCGACATGTGAATTCCGGACATACGTTCCTCCTAATGCCAACTCGGTGGCAAACGGACCCTCGAAGGTCAGCGCCCCTTCCTTGGCATGTCCGCAAGAATCCCCTCGGCCACGCGCGGGAGCAAGCTGCAAGAGACGTCACAGCTATGGTTGCCACGTAATGCGGCGCAATTTGCGCTGTTGGCGCCCATTGGCATAGAATTTATCCCACGTCAGCACTTATCAGCCACGGCGAAAAAGAGTGGTATATATGAAGGACTCCTCGCCAGTCTCATCTCCAGGACCGTCCGACCGGTCCGCTGAAGCCCCCCTCGATTCTTGGAAGGAAATTGCCACTCACGTAAAACGGGACGTCAGCACGGTTCAACGCTGGGAAAAGCGTGAGGGCATGCCCGTTCATCGCCACGTCCACGACAAGCGCGGCTCTGTCTACGCGTTCAGTTCCGAGCTCGATGCTTGGTTGCAAAGCCGCAAACTGCGTTTGGAGGAAGAAGAGGAAGGAGACAAAGCGGAAACACCGGTGGATGCGGAATGTGGCCACGGAACAAAAGGGACCCCGCGGGCGCGTCTTCGGCTTGTTCTGGCTGGGATGGCGGCACTCGCCTTGCTTTCTGTCACTTACGTCCTGATCCGGAGCCGCGCAGGGAATTCGAGGCAAGCCAAAATCAGTTCCCTTGCAGTATTGCCGCTGAAAAACCTCTCGGGCGATTCAACACAGGAATACCTTGCTGACGGGATGACCGAGGCTCTCATCGGACGCCTCTCCGGGATCCACGATCTGCGCGTCATTTCCCGCACGTCGGTGATGCGCTTCAAGGACACACAGCTCTCGGTGCCAGAGATTGCCAAAACGCTCCGAGTGGATGCCATCCTCGAAGGGTCGGTAATACGAGAGGGAAGTCGGATTCGCGTCCACGCCCAGTTGATTCGCGGCGCAACCGACGAGCACATTTGGTCGGAAGAATACGAGCGAGAATATCGAAGCATTCTTGTCTTACAGGAGGAAGTCGCCCGGAGCATCGCCGAGCGAGCCAAGATCAGCTTCACGCGCCAGGAGCGAGTAGATCTGGCACCTACGCGAGCCGTGGACCCCGAAGCTTACGAGGACTACTTGAAGGGCCGGTACTACTTCAACCAGCGAACGGCGGACGCGCTGAACAAAAGCATCGCGTATTTCCAACAGGCAACCTCCAGAGACCCGAGCTACGCCTTGGCGTATAGCGGCTTGGCTGACACGTACGCGCTGCTTGGGTTTCGCGGCCGCTTTCCGTCGAAAGACGCCCTGTCGCGAGCGAAGGCAGCAGCGCTGAAAGCCATCGCATTGGATGACACTCTCGCCGAACCTCACGCATCTCTCGCATTCATCGCCGAGACTCATGAATGGGATTGGCCGACTGCGGAGCGAGAATACAAACGCGCCCTCGAGCTCAATCCAGGTTACGCGGCGGGTCACAACTGGTATGCGGGTTATCTGATGTATGTAGGGCGATTTGAGGAGGGGATTGCCGAAGCCAAGCGCGCCCGGGACCTCGATCCGCTGTCCTTGCCGGTCAACAATGCCCTGGCGGGCAGGTTGCTCGTAGCGGGTCGCGTCCACGAGGCGCTGGAGCAATTGCAGAAGACTTTGGAAATGGATCCCCATTTTGCCCCAGCCCACCAGACCCTTGGCTGGGCCTACCTGAATATGGGAAAGAACGAGCAAGCCATTCAAGAGTTTCAACAGGCGCTCCAACTCTCCGGAACCGGCGATACGGACCGCATGCTGGACCTTGGTTTCGCCTATGCCGCAGTGGGCAAGCGAGAGGAGGCGCGTAAGATACTCGCCAAACTGAAGAAACTACACGAGCAGGGGCTTGTGCCATCCGGTTCAATCGCGATTCTCTATGGAGCCTTGGGTGAGTTGGACAAGGCTTTCGCCTGGCTGGAAAAGGCTTATGAGGAGCATGACCCTGAACTTACGTATCTCAAAGTGCCGGCCCGGCGGTTCGAGCCCCTACGTCACGACCCGCGCTTCCAAGATCTACTGCGCCGCATGGGCCTCCCCCCGTAGGCCAGGCACTGCACATATCTCCCGCGCCCGTGTCTGACACTCCCGAGACATCCAGTCGCCCGAACGCCGCGGGCTTCTTGCCAAGCATTTGAAATAACTGCTGGAGACGGACTACCTCGCAGTTGCTGTAAGCAGGACCTAGTTGGGGGAATGGGATAAGGAGCCCCAAGAGTGGGGCTCCTCATCACCATTAAAGTTGCCGATAAGAGCGCACGCAGGGGCGCTCTTATTAACTCTTACCGCTAGATCCGGACTCCGACTCGGAATCCCTGATGTCTGCGTTCGCCTGCTTCGTTGCTGTCCTTGCTTCCGCCTTGGCGGGCACGTTCGGGTTGCATACCTTAATGGCCTGGCCGAGGTTCGAGGACGAAAGAGCCATGAGGCTGCAGGCAGGGAATTTGTGGTTGATGTGAAGAGCCGCAATGCACCGGCCCAAGGTCTTGAAGGGTGCGCTTGCGCAAGTCTGAGCAAGCGTCATACCGCTTGGCAACGATATGCCGCTCTTTGAGAGGGCATTCGTCAGCGCTCCACTGAGACTTGAGTTACGCGAGAGCACCTCGCCCGGCAAGCTGTTGCTGGAGCTATTGCTGCCATGCGTGGAAGAGTTGTTCGTGGCGGAGTTCCCCGAGGAGCCGCGCGGCGTACCAGTGCCGCCCGTGCCTCCGGGGTGGCTGCCGCTGCGACCCTGCGCCCACGCCGATGCGCCGGCGAGCCACAGGATCACAACCAGCGAAAGTACCGTTACGATGGAACGCTTTATCATGTTCTTATCCTCCTGACGTTTTCCTGTAAAGGCCACACAAATTCTTTTACTGCCTCGCTTTGTGGAGCACAGAGCTGAGATTCACTCCGACTCCAAAAGAAATCGTATTCAATTGAAAATGCACGCTGCGGCTGTAACCCAATTCGAAATCGAGGGCGCGGATCGGGTTCACATCCAGCGCCGCGCTGAAACCATTGTCGCGGACCAGGCTGGCGCCTCCCGTGGTTTCGACGGCGTTCTCAAACACGCGCCCATGTTTCACGGTCCCGCCTGCGCCGCCGGAAGTCGTCGTCACAAGCCGGCTGAAAACCTTCTGCTGGCCCCAGGGCGCGACATCGTACGCCGAGGCCCTTACGCTTACCGAGTGGCCCAGATCATACTCCGTTCCCGCTTCGAAGTGCGCCACTGTGCCGAGGGTCACAAAAGGCCGCTCAAAGAAACGCGTGTTGTAAAGGGAGTTGCCCACGCCAAGATTGGCGAAAGGAGTCCACCTGTCGAATTCCCGGGAAAAGTTATTGCCCCAATCGAACGTCGCCCGGCCCGTGCTGAGCCCTTTCTTGGTATCGCCGCTCGGCGCGGCCCCGGTCAGCGTGGTGACGTAGTTCACAGCGGGATTCTTGAACGTCAGCCGGAAATTCGTGAAGATGTCGCCCAGACCGCTGTTGCTGACCTGGGTGCCCGTGGAAGTGGTGCCGCGCGTGAAAAAGATGGGAATGCCCAAGTCCCAACTGAAATGCTTGTTGAAAACGTATCCCGCCGCGGAGGTCAGGTCCATGGCTTGGCCGTCCGCGTTTGAGCTGCCCTCAAAACTTTCAGACAGCGTCACGCCGTGCTCCTGCTGTTCTCCCTTCCGCGGCGTCGCAGTGCCCGCGGGAGCCTGTGCCGCAGCGGTCTCTGCCAAGAACAAAGCTAGAGCGACAAGAAAATATCTGGCCCCCTTATGGAGACGCATTGCTCGGAGTCCCTCCGCAAATCATTTAGACGCGATCTAGAACCGTTACCGTTGTCAGCAAATTCGCACGAATTCCTCACAACGTCACCTAATTACACAATTCCACCTAACAGGGAGAATGCACCGCGCTTGCCGTCCCTCGATAAAGTAATAACTCCAACAGAATGTGTATATTAGCCTTGGTGTGGAGGTCAGAAACCCGCTCGGACGGCGGAATTTCTTACATTGCAGATGGCGTTTCTTCGGGGTAGTGGTCCGCTCTCTCGATTCTCTCGATACTAAATGTCATACACAAAAGAGCAGCTAAACATGACACTTAGAAGAAGCACGAAGCGAAAAAAGAAGGGGAGGGTGCATTTTCGCACCCTCCTCAGCTAATGGCCTGTATCGGGCCGCTAGAACACGAAGCGGACGGAGGCGCGAGCCGTAAATGGACTAACAAAGCCGGCATCCGGATGGACGAAGCCGTAGGTCGTACCACTTCCAGGCTTCTGGAAGTCCACATTGTTAACTCCAAAGCCCAAATCCACGTTCTGGTTGATCTGGATTGTCCGCTTCGTGTTTGCAATATTGAAAGCGTCAAACCCGAATTTCAGTTGGTTTTTCTCGGTAATCCTCCAGGGATACTCGATATGTGCGTCCACGGTGCCGGTCATCGGAGAACGCCCGAGATCACCACGGCCGAAGAGAGGCACCTCGCCCGGGTTCTGATAGGCCTGTTGCGCCGCCAGAGTGGTCCACGGGATGCCAGACTGGATCCTCACCCCCGAGCCCAGCACCAGGCCCTTCATCCGGCCCCGGTCGAGCACATAGCTGGCATAAACGTTCACGACGTGCCGACGGTCCGTGTTCAGAGGTCCGATTCCCTGCTGTTGGCCGAGGAGTCCGAACTTGCCCTCCGTCAAGTCGAACAGCGAGCTGATGCCGGGGTCGGCCTGCCCGTTGTCATTCCGAAACGCACCTTCGTAGTTGCCTCGGAGGCGGGCAATCCGCCAGTTCGCCACGAGCGCCCAGTTGTGGCTGAACGACTTGTTCACTTCGAATTCGACCGCCTGGTATTCCCGCTTCGGATCTTTGTAGGTGTCCGGCTTGCCATCGGGCTGGAATTCACCCCCAAACAGAGCACCCGGCAGAATGTTACCGGCGGAATCCGTCCAGGGATTCATGTTGACCGACGGAAAGCAGGCGTTCCCAAGAATGTTCCCGAAGGTGTCCTGCACCGGGGCCGGTGTGACGAAAGGTGTCGCGTGGCCGTTGGCGTCAATACAAGCTGTCGGGAGTGGTGCACCCGCCGGGAACACGATTTCATTCGGATTGACGAAGATGTCTTGCGTTCCGTTGGGGTTGCCGATGAAGTAGTTGAGGCTACCGCCGTTAAAGGCAAGAGCGTTGAACTGCTCGACGGAAATCCCGCCCTCGTCCTCGATGACGCGTTTCATCCGGCGGTCAATGTACCGCACGCTGGCTACGATGCCACCGCGGAACTCATGTTCAGCTCCAACAACAAATTCATCCGTGTATTCGGAGCGCAGGCCAGGCACGAAGGCCCCAGCGCCATTGACGAGGACAAAGGGGGATTCGGGAACACCGCCGTTCGCCTGGCTCAAATTGTGGGCGGCATCGCCAACGAAATTGACTGTGCTGTTCGAATTCAGCGTGACACAAGGCGAAAAACCAGGTGTGCAGCCACTCGTTGTGGACTCGGGAGCCCAATTATTGAAGATGAAGTCCTCCTCCGAGCTCATCGAGCGTATCGCCGCATCCAGCGGCACGATGAATTGATAGCGGCCAAAGTTGGCGTAGATTTTCGACTTCCGGTCTCCCTTCGGATCGACAATCAGGCCGAAGCGTGGCGACCACATGTCATTCAGAAGGAGGTGTGTCAAGACACCAGTCAAGCGCTGCTGCTCCCAGCGCACGCCGGCGTTGAACGTGACGTGTGTCCCCATTTGCCAGGAGTCGCCGATGTAGGCTGCGTGGTACTTGCCCCTGCTCTTTGTGACGCGACTGTCAAAACGCCCGCGCGTCTGTACCAGCACAACGCGCTGCGGATCAGAAAAGCCCGGGATATTCATGAACGGGCAGAGCGTGCAGTCTGGTGAGCCTGCGGGCACCACATCCGATGCAAGTTCTAGTTGGAATGACGCGTCGGTCAACTGTCCCGCAACGGGGAAGCTTGTCGGCAGGCCATAGGAATTGCCATCGGCATTCGTGGCGGGAATGGGGAATCTCGGCCCGGTGTTAACGGTGATGTCGTCGTAGCTCTGGTTCTGCCAGTTATACCCCCAGGCGATCGTGTGCTGACTGCCGAGGAAATGGAAGGTCTTCGAGGTATCGCCGAAAATGCCCTTGCTGTTGGAGTCGTAAGGCTCGTTAAAGCCCAGACCCTGAGCGGTAAATGAGCCGCGCTGTCCTGTCAGACCTGCGGTTTGAGTCGTGTCAACGATCTGGTAGATGTCCTGCGCTGTCTCCGTGAAGTGGTTCCAAGCCCAGGTGAACCCGGCATCCACCAGCCAAGTCGAGCTCAGCGTGCCGTTGTAGCGTGTCGCCCAGTTTCGGGTGCCGTAGTTCCACTTCGAGAACGACGTAATATTGTCCGTGTTCAGGGTTCTCCACGGCACATGGTTGGTCCAATTGGGGTCGCCGAATGCAGACGATTCTATAACATGCTTGTCGTTCAGCTTGAACGTCAGCTTGCCCGCATAATCATAGGAGTTCGTCCGCCGGTTCGCCTGACCTTTAAGGAAGCTAGAGAGCCCGGTGCCCACCACCGGAGCTTCGTAGTCGTGGGCAAAGCTCGGGTTGAAGGTACCAAAGTAGAAGAGATGGTTCTTCAGACCAGGCACGTAGCCGCCCAATTCGAAGTCAGCTTCGTAGGTGGCGTCGCTCAAATGACGGCCGACCCTGTTCACCGGATTGAAGTCGTCCGCACTAAGGGGCGTCGTTTGCCAAGCGCGCGGATGGAAGTAGGCGCCGATCTGTCCATGCGTTTCGGTGCCACCCGATTTGGTCACAATTTGCACGATCCCGCCGCTCGCATGGCCGTATTGCGCCTCAAAGCCACCGGACTTTACCTGAACTTCTTTTACAAAGGAAAGGTTAATACCCGAACCGAGCGCGCCGTACGCACGGGACCACACTCCCAGACCGCCGAAGGCAGGGTCGTTGATGGAGACGCCATCGGCTACGTAAAGATTTTCCAAACCGCTTGAGCCTGAAATCGCGGGGTTGGCACTGCCCGTGCCGATCCCCGAAACAGCGCCAGGGCTGAGGTAAAAGAGGCTCGATATGTTTCGCTGCACCGGAATGTTCTGGTAGAAGGTGTCGGCGAAGTCCGCGTTGACTGAAGAGGAGGAAGTGTCCACGGTCAACTTTGCGGCGCTCACCTCAACAACCTGTGTAAGGTCACCGGTGACGAGGTCTACTTCAATGCTTGTGGTCTTGTTGATCAGAACCTCGACACCCCTCACTTCCGAGGCCTTGAATCCCTGCTTCTGCACCTTTACTGTGTAAGAGCCCGGAATCAACGTTGAGAACAGGAAACTTCCCTGTTCGGTGGTGTTTTGGGTCAGACTCCCGATCGGCCCGGTGATCGTCACCTGGGCTGCTGGCACCACAGCCTTCGACGCGTCATAAACAACGCCGCTCAGGTTCCCGCGAGTACTTGTATCCTGGGCAGCCACAGGCAGCGAGCACGCAACGCAAAGGGCAACGATCAATAGGCATAGCCACGACGTCCTTTCCATGCAAGTGCTCCTTTCGGGTTTTCAAGCGATTTGAAAGCTCCCCTTGTTCCTCTGTGAAGTGTCTGCCCAAGCCTGCACCTTGGGGAGACAAACCACTCTTAAGACCGGCCAGCAATCGGGCTGCCAAAGGTTCGCGGCTCCCGCCTGTTAATAACCTATTTGAATTGATGAACTTATGTTTAGGTTGGGGTGTGGAATTCTCGAAGGACTTCCGTAGATTCCGATTCTTATAGAAGCCCATACAAAAAATGGAATTGCCAACCCTCGTTTGAGCTTGTCACCTGTTCCTGGCAAACCTAGGCCTAGTTTCAAGCGACTCATGCCGGTTTTTCGGAGTGGATTCCGGCTGAGATCTCACAAGGCCGCCTCAGATTTCACAGCCGTTCTTGTCAAATTACGCAGACTGGGATAGCCTACGGCTCAACCAGAGTTCTGGCCTTGAGGGCCAATTCAGCGGCCTTTTTGGAATCCCCAAGTTGCTGGTAGTATTCCGACAGAACCAGATACAGGGGACCGTTCTTAGGATGAGAGACTAGTGCCTCTTCAAGCAGAGTAACGGCGCGCTTTGGATCACCGCCCTTTGTCAAGCTTTCAGCGATCCGGAGGATTGTTCCGGCGTCGGTGTCCTCGGTGATGCCGGCGTCATTGAAAAGGCTGACGACGGCAACGTAGTCTTTCAATGTGAAGTAGGCATCAACGAGGCGCGCGCGGGCTGTCTCGTTTCCATGGTTGAGTTTAAGTGCTCGGCGGAACCAACCGCGGGCTTCGTCGTTCTCTCCCAGCGCCAGATAGCATAGACCCCGCTCCGCATCGAGAATGCCTTTTCTCGCGTCATCAAGAATCGAGGGATCCACGATGTCCCAGAAAGCTGGAGTCGGAGCGCTCGACAGGACTGAGAATCGGAACGTGTTGAACGCCTGCTTGGAGTTATTCGACTGCTCAACCGTTACCGTCAGGAGATAATTTCCGTTCGGCTGCTCGCTCAGGGAGAGCTTCTTTCCGTTGACAAGCGAGCCGGTCGCATCAAATTGTTCTTTGCTGACCTGGTCCTTCGTCACCGTGGCGCTGCCAGGAGCCGCTGGCCGCCCCAAGGCATAGTTGACAACCAACTTCTGGCCTACATAGGCCCGCGGATCCTTCGGCGCCGTCCAGATCTGGTAGGCGAACTGCAAAGACTGATAGGGCGAAAGAACCAGGGACGATTCTGATAGTGGAGTGAACCGGACGCCCGCCAATGTGAACGGCGTGAGATCCGCCTTTGCCGGATCCACGACCTCAACATCGGCAAAGGGCAAAACTCCCGCCACGACCAGGCCGTCATTTGGTATCGCCGGAATCTCCACTTCCTTTTCGACCTGATAGCCAGTCTTCTTGATCCAGTCGGTCAGCAGAAAATCGAGGCGGTATTTGCCTGGTGGAAGCGGCAACGAGCCTTCGTAGCCAAGGGCTTTGTCCTTGATTTCGGCTAGGCGACGCTTGTCCATCGTATCGGTGGCCGTATTCTGCTGCGTGAAGATCAGTTTGTTGTTGCTATTGAAGACGCGGACCCGCGCTTCAACGGAATAGTAATACTTCCCGTCGCCTCGCTCGGAGACCGTGAGGTCGGAGGGATTGCGGAAACGGAGGGCGAAGTCGCAACGAGTCAGCCCGCGTGAATCGCGGACGGGGAGGGTAATCAAGTCGAGGTTCGACCCGGCGACGAGAAGCCGTGCGCTTACACTTGCAAGCATCTCCCGTCGGCGGTCGAGCCCCTCTTTCGTAAACGGATCGTTTGCCAAGTCTCGTATCATCGAAATCATGACGTCGGACTCGAGGCTGGCTGTGCCACCCGATTTGTCCACTGGCTCGCCCGGAAGCAGGCTGAGGGTTGTGCGCGCGACTTCGCTGCCGAGCGAGTTCTGCACAAGTCTGAAAGCAGCAACTCGGTCATTGATCGCATGGGTGCCTGTCACCAGCTTGTCGGGACCGTCGAAATGGGGACTGTAGAGACGGAAGTCCCCGATGTTCTCCCTCTGGTAGAAGACAATGTAGAAAAACGGGGGGAGGGCCGGATGTTTGCCAGAGTAGAACCAGATTTCCATCGGGAAGAGATTCGCAGCATTGTAGTAATTGCCGCGCTGCTCTGGCGGTCCCAAGGTGATGTAAATGCGGCCGCGGTCGGTGCGCCAGCCCTCGCTGCCCGACCCGGGTCCAAAATACTGGTTGGCATACGCGATGCGCCTGTAGATCTCATCTTTGTAGGTGTTGACCGGCGAGCCGGGCACGGGATTGCGGATCTCCCAGAAGCGATCGATGAATTTGTCGCGTGCGTCGTCGAAGGTCAGGTGCAAGAAGGTGTCGCGCTCTTCCCGGGTAATGATATAGGCGACGTCGCGATCGAGCCACTCGCGATAGTGCTGCTCCAAATTCTGTTCTTTTATTTTGCGCCCGGGCTTCTGCGGCTTCCTCGCGGCTTCGCCTACGCTCGTACCAAGCGCGAAAACCAAAATCAGCAGTGAGCTGGTACTCCTTCTTATTGCTTCCAGCCAGCGCAAATCATTCACTTGGCGAGTTCTCGCGTCCATATAAAATACCTGCAACGATCATCCTCTATCCTACCAAGGCCACTCGGCTCGAGCAACTCGATGAACGGCCCCTGTTGTAGCAACATGAAATTTGTCACCCTAACGGCAACATCAAAGTGTCACCCTCCTGGGGTGTTGGTGTGTTCCAAGCGGGTATCGCCGTAGTAGAGCGAGACCCGGCCATCGAGGGCCTGATAAAGCTGGATTTTTGCTCCCGCGAAGCTGAAGCGCCGATTCTGCGGGGGAATCTGGAAGCGGTGCCCCTCCCACTGCACGACGTTGTCGTTGCTGACGATGCGTTCGTGAAGGAACGAGCAGATACGCTCAAGTTTTTCGGGAGTAGGGCGCCAAGTTTTGGCGGCCTCGCGTGGAACGCGTGCGAAACGGCGGTTGTAATCGGCGACGAACTTGCGCAGGGGCAGTTGCCAAAGGATTTGAACGGAAATCTAAAGCAAATCGAAAAGCTGGCAAAGCGCTTGCGGGCCGAACTGGCGCCGTGAAGTTCCCGCGCAAGCAGCGCCAATCTGCTCCGGCATAGCACCAGGTCCGCCTCGCGTTGACCGCACCATTTCTGTCCCCTAGAATCGAAGCATGTTTGAGAACCTCACCGAGAAGCTGCAGCGCGCGTTCAAGAACCTTCGCGGACAGGGGAAGCTGACCGAGGAACACCTCGACGCCGCGCTGGCGCAGATCCGCGAGGCGCTGCTCGAAGGCGACGTGGCCCTCAGCGTGGCCGACGAGCTGCTCGCCAACATCCGCAGCAAGGCGCTCGGCAGCGAAGTGATGCTCCAGCTTTCTCCCGACCAGCAAGTGGTGAAAATTGTTCGCGACGAGCTGACCGAACTGCTCGGCAAGCATGCCAAGCCGCTGTTTGCCTCGCGCCCGCCCTCAGTCTGGCTGCTCGCCGGCCTGCAAGGCTCCGGCAAAACCACCACGACGGGCAAGCTCGCGAAATGGCTGACCGAGCATGGTCACCGCCCGCTGGTGGTTTCCACCGACGTTTATCGCCCGGCCGCGCGCGAGCAACTCGCGCAGGTAGCCAAATCCGTTGGGACGCGCTGCTGGCCCGGCGCGGGAACCGACAAGCCGCTGGAAATTGTGCGCGGCGCGATCCGCGAGAGCAAGCTCTCCGCCTGCGACGTCATCCTCGTGGATACCGCCGGCCGCCTGCACATTGACGACGAGTTGATGAAGGAGCTGAGCGACCTGAAGCGCGAGCTTTCCCCCTCGGAAATTCTGTTCATCGCCGACGCCATGATCGGCCAGGACGCGGTGCGCTCGGCAGGGGAGTTCCACCGGAGGCTCGGCCTGACCGGCGTCATCCTCACGAAGCTCGACGGCGACGCGCGCGGAGGCGCGGCGCTTTCCATCAGCAAAGTGTCGGGCGCGCCGGTGAAGTTCGTAGGCCTCGGCGAAAAATACGACGCGCTCGAGGCCTTCTATCCCGATCGCATTGTCTCGCGCGTGCTGGGCATGGGCGACATCTTGTCGCTCATCGAACGCGCCGAACAGGCCGTGGACAAAAAGGCCGCCGCGGAACTCGAGCACAAGCTGCGCCACAACCAGTTCACCCTCGAAGATTTCCGCGACCAGTTGCTCCAGATCAAGAAAATGGGCTCGCTCGAACAGCTCGTCGGGATGCTTCCGAAGATCGGCCCGATGGCCAATCTTCCGAAGGACGCGCACGTGGATGAGTCGCGCCTCAAGCGCGTCGAGGCCATCATCAACTCGATGACCGCCGCCGAGCGCGACGACCACAACTTGATTGACGGCAAACGCCGCAAGCGCATCGCCAAAGGCAGCGGCACCTCCGTGCAGGAAGTGAATCAGGTCCTCAAGCAGTATCTCCAGATGCGCCAGATGATGAAGCAATACGGCGCCGCTGCGCGGATGGGAAAAATGCGCGGCCTCGGCAAACTCGCGGGACTTTCCTGAGGCGCCGTGCTTGGCGTGCGCAGCGGAACAAGCGGGCCGTGCGCGATTTTCCGTCGTTTCGCGAAATGGCGTTTGCAGGTTATAATAGCCCTGAGGAGGTATCACCCGAGTGCTGACGATCCGTCTGGCCAGGATAGGAAAGAAGAAGAAGCCGTTTTACCGCGTTGTGGTGATTGAGAGCAGCAAGCCGCGCAACGGCCGCATCGTGGAGAATGTGGGCACCTACGATCCGCTGAAAAATCCGGCCGAAATCAAGCTGAACGCCGAGCGCATCAAACATTGGATGGGGTGCGGCGCGCAGCCCAGCGACACCGTCCGCAGCTTTCTGCGCCACCAGAAGATCGCCTAGCAAATCCCCTCTCGAAGAAATTGCGACCGCGCGCGTCCCGCACGCTCCGGGCGGGATGCAAAACTGAAGTTCCTGTTGATGCTGGCGATGCAGTGGAGGTGCAGGATGAAGGAGCTAGTTGAGGAAATTGCCAAAGCGCTTGTGGATCATCCTGAAAACGTCCAGGTAAGAGCGGTGGAAGGCGAACAGGTGACCGTGCTCGAACTCCGCGTTCATCCCACCGACCTCGGCAAGGTGATTGGCCGGCAAGGACGCACGGCCAAGTCCATCCGCACGATTCTGGGCGCGGCGGGAATGAAGGTCAGGAAACGCCTGACGCTGGAAATCCTCGAATAGTGCCCGCCGAAACTCCAGCCCGCGTGACACTCGCGCGAATTCTGCGTCCGCGCGGAAACCGCGGCGAAGTGGCCGCGGAAATCCTCACCGACTTTCCCGAAAGGCTGACGAAACTCCGCGAAGTATTCTTGTGGAACGGCGCGCAGGAGCCGCGGCGCGCGGTGATCCGCAAGTGCTGGTTGAGCACGAGCCGCGGCGGCCAAGCAATTTTTCTTTTCGAGGGAGTGGACTCCATTCCCGCGGCGGAAAAATTGCGCGGCCTGGAAGTGCAAATCCCTTTGGCGGACCGGGCGAAACTGCCCGCGGGCCGCTACTACATCAGCGAGCTCATCGGCTGCGAGATTTTCGAGCGCGCAACCCCCGCAGCGGAAAAAATCGGGACGGTGCGCGGCGTGCAATTTGCCGGCACGCCGCTGCTCGCTGTCGAAACTCCGCAGGGCGAACTCCTGATTCCCCTCGCCGAAGAAATCTGCACGCGCATTGATACCGGAGCAAAACAAATCGAAGTGGTCCTTCCGCAGGGCCTGCGAGAGTTGAACCGCGAGTAGAGTGCCTGGTGTATCCTCGGGGAATGAGCCCCGTCATCCGCACGCTCATTTTCACAATTTTCGCGCCCGGATTTTGGACCGTCCTGATGCCGTATTGGCTGGTGCCTCGCGGCGCGCATGCAGACCTGCGCGGCTGGGGAGCGCTCGGGCTGCCGCTGATCGCCGGCGGCGCCGCGCTCTACGCCACATGCGCTTTTTGGGCCTTCGCCAGGCTCGGACGGGGAACGCCGGCGCCGTTTGACCCGCCGCGCCGATTGGTTGTCGAAGGGCCGTACCGGTTCGTGCGCAATCCGATGTATTGGGGCGTCGGGTCGGTCCTGGCAGGAGAAGCCATGCTGTTTCATTCGCGGTCGCTGCTCGTGACGGCCGCGGGCTTCCTTCTCGCCACGCACTTGTTTGTCCTGTTCTACGAGGAGCCCACGCTGCGGCGGAAATTTGGGGCAGAATATGAAGAGTATTGCCGGGCGGTGCCGCGCTGGCTGCCGCGGCGACTGCTTCCGGGCAAGGCGAAGTGAAATTCCATGCGCTTCGACATCATTACGATTTTTCCGGAGTTTTTCGAGGGGCCGCTCGACTACGGGATTGTGCGCCGGGCGCGCGAGGCGGGCCTGGTGGAAGTCGCGGTGCACGATTTGCGCGGGTTCACGCGCGACCGCCACCGCACCGTGGACGACCGTCCGTTTGGCGGCGGCGAAGGAATGGTGCTGAAGCCCGAGCCGCTGTTCGAGGCTACCGAGGCTCTGCTGGAAAAAAAACTTAACACGGAGGGCACAAAGCACACGGAGAAGATCCTGAGAAAAAAATCTAAAGCTGAAGGCCCAGAGCGCGCGGAGAAGATAGCGGTCATCTTGCTTTCCGCGTCGGGAAAACTTTTCCGGCAGGAGACCGCGCGGAGATACGCGACGCTCGAACGAATCATTCTTCTTTGCGGGCGCTATGAAGGCGTGGACGAACGCGTCGCCGAGCATCTCGCCACGGAAGAAATTTCCATCGGCGATTACGTGCTGACCGGCGGGGAACTTCCCGCGGCGCTGATTGTGGACGCGGTCACGCGGCTGCAGCCGGGCGCGCTGGGGAACGAGGCGTCCGCCATCCAGGAATCCTTCAGCGAGACACAGACGGCGCGGGAGGAGGGCGAGATCCGGAAGAATATCTCCACGCCTTCGGCTGCCCGCGAGAAGCTCTCGAAGATGTACGAGTCGCTCCTGGTTTCTCATGACATGACCGGATCTCGGGGCCTGCTCGATTTTCCGCATTACACGCGTCCGGCGGAATACCGCGGCTGGGCCGTGCCGGAGGTTCTGCTGGGCGGCAACCACGAGGAAATCCGCCGCTGGCGCCGGCAGAAGGCGCTGGAGAAAACCCTGCGCAACCGCCCCGACCTGCTGGGAGAGCTGACCGTCGTCAGCTAACGTATCTCGACACAGTCGGCGCAGGCGTCGAGCCGCCCCACTCCAAGCAGATCTCACTGCACGGTGAGCGGCACAGTGGTTGAGCTGCTCAGACCACCGCTTGTGCCGGTGATAGTGATGATGTAGTTGCCGCTAGCCGGTTTCTTTGACGTCTGGATGGTCAGAGTCGCTGACCCCGATCCCACTACCGACGTGGGGCTGAAGGTCGCCGTAGAGCGCGGCGGCAATCCGCTGGCGCTGAACGTCACCGTACCGTTGAAATTTCCGCTGGCAGTCGCGGTCACTGTATCGCTGGTCTGACTGCCACGCGAAACGGGATTGGGAGCAAAAGGAGTGGCCGAAAGCGTAAAGCTTCCGTTCAAATTGACGACCAGGGTGGCGGTGGTGGAATGAGCGGGCGCTCCCGTGCCGTCCGTCCCCGTGATGATAAGCGTGTAGCTGCCGGCTGGCGTCGTGGGACTCGTCCCGACCGTGAGGGTAGATGAACCAGGGGGGACCAGAGAGGCGGGGCTGAAGCCGGCGCTGGCTCCAGACGGCAATCCGCTGGCAGTCAGGTTCACCGTCCCGGTGTACCCGTTGGAAGGAGCAAGATTTACCGTGTATGTCGCATTGGTCCCAGGGTCCGCTGTAACCGACGAGGGCGTGGCGGCGATGGAGAAGTCCGGCACAGGCGCGGCACCGCAGGAAGGGAACTTGAACGTGGCGATGCGGGTGCTCCAGTTAAACGTGCCGTTGGCCTGCAAATATTCATTCGTGTACCAGAAGGTGCAATCATCCACGGGATCAACGCTCATGCCGCTGTAGTCGCCCCAGCGATTCAAATTGGGCAACTGCGATCCCGCGCCCTCGATGATGCTGGTTTCCGTCTGTAAAGTATTCAGGGCATCCGTGGGTGCGCGGCCCGCGTAGCGGATTGCCGGACTCATGGCGCTGCTCGAGACGCTGTAGCCCACCGCGAGGTCGCCGACATTGTCCATGGCGAGACTGCCCATCCAACGAAAGCTCGAGTCGGGG
>DASWCG010000081.1:0-2550 GCA_036390175.1 Candidatus Acidiferrales bacterium
GTTGCTTCTGATCTTCATGCTTTCCCTCGCGGGTATTCCGCCGACCGCCGGCTTCATGGGCAAGTATTTCATCTTTCTGTCGCTGATCGAAACGAAGCATCCCGTTCTTGCCGTCTTCGCCGTGCTTTATATCGTTCCCGCGCTCTACTACTACTTCCGCATCGTCGTGCACGCCTGGCTCAAGGCGCCCGGCGAAGCGCCGCGTCCGGTGATGAGCAGCGCGCAAGCGGTGGCCCTCGGCGTCGCCGTGTTTGTTTCACTCGCCGCCGGGTTGTATCCTGAGCCGTTCACGCGGCTCGCTCACTATGCCTTCGGACCATAAGCCGGACAAAACGAAATCGCAGGAACCCGATACGCAGAAGGTGAAGTATTTCTCCAACCAGTTCGCCATGGCCATGGAGCTTCCTTTCATCCTCGTAGCAGCAGTCGTTATCGGCGGATTGATGGGCTACGTCCTCGACCGCTGGTTGCGCACCAGACTGGTTTTCACTTTGCTTCTTGGTGGATTGGGCTTTTATGCCGGGATACGCGACATTCTGAGAAGGCTTCCTGGAAGCGGTGATGGCCCCAAGAGAAGCTGACTTATCGCGCGGCGGAGTCACCGAGCGCAGAATTGCCTGGTTGACGCTGGTTCTGGGTTTCATTGCAAGCGCGACCGCAGGCCTACTTCGTAACGGACCGTGGGCCGCCGGGTTGGTGATTGGCGCTGTCCTCGCCTGGCTGAATTTTCGCTGGCTCAGACGCGGCCTTGACGCTCTGGTCGCAGCCTCGGCGGCGCAGGTGGGCTCAGAAAAACCGCGGGTTCCGCTTGGTACGTACTTCTGGATGCTCTTCCGCTACGGCTTGATAGCCTTCAGCGTGTATGTTATTTTTAAATATCTGAAAGTTCCCCTTTTGAGCGTGGTGCTGGGTTTGTGTGCTCTAGGAGCCGCGGCGATCGCGGCAAGTGTGTACGAAATCTTGTGTGCCATGGATTAGGGTATGGAAAATCACGTTAGTTGGATAACTCAGCTTGTGAACCACATTTTCGGGCGCTTCGCCCTCGCGCTCCTTTCTGCGCTGCACGTCAAATCGAGCAATCCCGAAACTCCAATTCCCGAACATGTCGTGATGGCAATGCTGGTCCTCATTACGGGGACGTTGTTTGCTCTTTTCCTGCGATCTCGATTGTCAGTGGATCGCCCTGGAGCGTCCCAACAAGTGGCGGAGTTCCTGATTACCAACCCGTTGAGTTTCGGCATTCGCGACATTCTTAGGGACAACGCTGGTCACCACAGCGAAAAACATATCCCCGTGGTGGGTTCGGTTTCCATTTTCATTCTTCTCTCCAATCTGTTCGGGGTAGTTCCGATTCTCTCGTCTCCGACGGCAAGTGCGACCGTCCCATTCGCCTGCGCCATCATCACCTTTTTGTATTTCAACTTGCAGGGCGCGAGGCATCACGGTCCCGTCGGTTATGTGAAGCATTTTGCGGGCCCCGTCTGGTGGCTTTCTCCACTGATGCTTCCCGTGGAAATCCTTAGCACGACCGCCCGCCTGCTTTCCCTGACCGTCCGGCTGTGGGCTAATATTTTTGCCAGCGACATGATTTATGGGTTGTTTCTCGGTCTTTTCGCTGGTCCGGCCATCTGGGGCTGGGCCAAGAATCCGGTGCTTGGGGTGATTCTGGGCGTGCTTCCGGCGTTGATCCCCCTTGCTTTCATCGCCCTGCATATCTTCGTCTCTGTCATCCAGACCTACGTATTTACGATTCTTCCGGCGGTGTATATCGGCATGGCGACCGCGGATGGGCACTAAAGAAGAGATAGGTCGAGTTTTTTTACCCGCCGTTTCAGCGTGAGCCCGGCTGCACGGTGTCCGGGAACCACCTCCTGGCGGCCATTCATAAGGAGGAAGCGATGAAGAAGTGGACAGTAGGGTTGATGGCGCTCATGGCAGTGCTGCTGGTGGCACCGGCGGCATTTGCGCAGGGAGCAGATCAGACGGGAGGAGGCGGCAAGGCGCTCGCGGGGATTGCCGTCGGTTTCGGCATGGCAATCGCTGCGTTTGGCTGCGGCTTGGCGCAAGGCCGCATTGCCTCAGCGGCCTGCGAAGGGATGGCTCGCAATCCTGGAGCAGCTGGCCCGATTCGTGCTTCGATGATTCTCGGCCTAGTGTTCGTCGAAACTCTGGTGCTCTTCACGCTCGCGATGATCGCGCTCAAGGTCTAAGAGACTTCCTCACCTAAGAAATGGCAACGGCCCGGTGGCGCAAGCCTCGGGCCGCTCTCTTTTTCCGCACAGGAATGCAGAGGCCAGCCTTTGTCCGGCCCTCTTTTCTCCCTCGAGATCACAATTTCAGTGACCGAGGAGATTGGGCCTGAGGATGAAGTTGATGACCGGGTTGGGATAAATGCCGAACAGGATGGTGCCGACAAACGTGATGAGAAGCACGACGCTGACGCTCACCGGGAACCGCACAGCTGCTAGCGCAGCCGTCTCCGCGCTGGGCTCGCGCATGTACATCACCACGATCACACGCAAGTAGTAATAAGCTCCAATCACGCTGTTA
>DASWCG010000082.1:0-1819 GCA_036390175.1 Candidatus Acidiferrales bacterium
TGAGGACACGCCTACCGCCTCGGTGGCTCGCGATATCGCCGCACGCGTCGCCGACAAGGGTTTTGACAATTTGGATGCGCCGATTAAGACGGTGACGGCACCCGACACGCCAATTCCTTTTGCCGCGGTCCTGGAGGCGCACTACACGCCCGGCGCCGCGCAAGTCATCTCCGCCGTGCACTCATTATTCGGAACGGGAGCCTGACGCAGGTGGCGCGAGCGATTGTCATGCCTAGCATGGGAATGTACACAGAAGAAGGAGTTCTGACCGCGTGGTTGCGTCCCGCGGGTTCTTCCGTGAAGGCAGGGGATCCAGTTGCGGAAATCACCACGGAGAAAGCTACCTTTGAAATTCCCGCGCCAGAAGCCGGTACCTTGCATGCTGTGACTGCAATCGGCACGACGCTTCGCGTGGAGTCTTTGATGGGTTACATTCTCCAGGATGGAGAAACCGTTCCTACTTTCACGAATGCCAACCCATTGTCCGAAAGTCGCGTCCCTGCGCCTCTCGTGTCCTCAATCAAGGATGGACCTCGAGCCGCTGGATCTCTGCGGGCCACTCCGGTTGCCAAGCGCATCGCCGCCCAACACAACATAGATCTCAAGCAGGTGAAGGGAAGTGGGCCGGGAGGACGGATCGTCGAAGCAGACATCGAGGCGCTTATCACAAAACGCGGGTCTGTTGGGCAGACGTCGCCGGACCATCAAACTGTCGAACGGCTGCCGATGACCGGCGTGCGCCGCTCTTTGGCCGATCGTTTGCACAAAACCCTTGACACGGCGGCATCTACCACGCTGACTCGCGAAGCCAGCGCGGACTTCTTGGTGGCGGCGCGTCAAAGGTTGGCAGCGAAATTGGGGCAAGCGCCGTCCTACGACGCCCTTTTTATCAAGCTCTTCGCCGCTGCTCTGCGCGAGCGCCCGGAATTGAATGCCGTGATCGAGGGCGATAGCATAGTCCGGTTTGCACACATCAATGTTGGTTTTGCTGTGGCCGTCCCCAACGGTCTGATCGTTCCCGTGGTCCCCAATGCCGATGCCTCACCATTCGGAACCATGGTGGAAAAGGTCAAGAACTTGACGGAGCGCGCTCTTTCTGGTCGATTGCAGCCCGCTGATGTCGAAGCCGGCACCGCCACCATAAGCAATCTAGGGGGCCACGGAGTGGATGCCTTCACACCTATTCTGAACGGATCACAGTCCGTCATCCTCGGGATCGGACGAATCGTTCAGCGGCCAGTAGTGCGCAACGCCGAGCTCGCTATTGGTCATACCTGTATGCTCAGTCTCACCTTTGATCATCGGGTCGCAGATGGAGCACCGGCAGCGCTGCTTCTCGATGCTGTAGTTCGCCGCATGAACGACGAGCAGTTTTTCATTTCTTTAGGCGGGAATTGAAGAAAGACATGCAATGAGTCACCAAACGCAAATCAGCCTCCCCGAGCTTGCCAAACGAATTCGGCAGCACTGCGTTCGCATGACGGGTAAGGCCAACGCTTCGCATATCGGAGGCGCATTGTCAGCCGCAGATTTGCTCGCTGGCATTTACGGAAGAGCACTCTGCTACGATCCTCAGCGCCCCGATTGGCCGGATCGCGACCGCTTCATCATGAGCAAGGGGCACGCGTGCTCTGCTCTCTACGCTGTTCTAGCGGAAAGCGGCTATTTCCCCGTAGAGCGGCTGGAAACGTTTTATCAAAATGGCTCACCCCTCGCCGGCCACGTGATGCACAAGAACGTGCCTGGCGTCGAACTATCCACCGGATCTTTGGGTCATGGGCTCCCGGTGGGAATTGGGATGGCAATCGCGGCCAAGCGC
>DASWCG010000083.1:0-26404 GCA_036390175.1 Candidatus Acidiferrales bacterium
ACGGCGAAGGCGCCGCGGTGGGCCATTGCGTACAAATACCCGGCGCGGCAGGAGACGACGGTCGTCAACGACATCATCGTGCAGGTGGGGCGGACCGGCGCGCTGACCCCGGTGGCGGTGCTCGAGCCGGTGCAAATCGGCGGCGTCACGGTGAGCCGCTCGACACTGCACAACATGGACGAGGTGGAACGCCTCGGCGTGCAAATTGGCGACACGGTGATTGTCGAGCGCGCGGGCGAAGTGATTCCCCACGTGGTGAAAGTGGTGAAGGAAGGGAAGCAGCGGCGCGCGTTCCACATGCCCAAGAATTGCCCGGAGTGCGGGACGCGCATTCACAAGGCAGAGGACGAAGTCGCCTACCGGTGCGTCAACGCCGCGTGTCCGGCGAAGCGCAAAGAGTCGCTCCTGCATTTTGCCGGACGGCACGCGATGGATATTGACGGGCTGGGTGACAAGATTGTGGACCAGCTTGTGGACAAAGGAATAGTCAAAGATTTTGCCGATCTGTATTCGTTCAAGCTCGAGGAAGTAGCGGGACTCGAGCGGATGGCGGAAAAGTCGGCACAGAATTTGCTGGATGAGATTGCAGCGAGCAAGAAAAACAGCTTGGCGCGGCTGATTTATGCGCTGGGGATTCGCTTCGTCGGGGAACGCACCGCGCAGTTGTTGGCGGAACACTTCGGCTCGATGGAGAAGCTCGTTTCGGCTTCGGAGGAGGAACTGACAGAAGTGACCGAGGTCGGGCCGAAAGTCGCGGCAAGCATCGTGGAATTCTTCTCCGAAGCTGCGAACCGCGAGGTCATCAAGAAACTGCGCAAGGCGGGCGTGAATCCCACAGAAGAAAAGCGCGCGCCAAAGAGCAACAAACTTGCGGGGAAAACGTTTGTGTTTACGGGAGCGCTGGAACGTCGTTCGCGAGAAGAGGCCGGCGAGCTAGTGAAACAGCATGGCGGCTCCGTGGTTTCTTCCGTAAGCAAGAAGACGGATTACGTGGTAGTCGGCGCAGAGCCGGGATCGAAATACGACAAGGCGAAAGAGCTGGGCGTGACGATCCTCACGGAAGGCGAATTCGAGAAACTGCTCGGAGTGAGATAGGTTTTTTCTCTGTGGTGGGTATTGCGAGAGGTTTCAGTCGTGAAGCGCCTTATCGCATTCGTACGCACGCTGTTGCCCGCCGAGGGCATGCACATGGTCCTTCTGCTCTGCGCCTGTCTCCTCTTCATTTCACAAACGATGCGGTGGTGGCCCAGCCCCGACTGGCAAGCATCCATTGCAGATGGGTTCTCTAAGTACACGTTCTTGCACTACGACCTGCGCGTTTGGGCGGGAATAATTAGGCTGGCGACGCTCCCGATCTTGTTGGCCGCGGCTTCCGCGTACTTTGTATGCTTCTGGCCGGGCCCGAGACCGGTGCGCCGCCTGATACTCTGGGTCTTGCTGCCGGGAGCTGGAGGCATACTCCTTGTCTGGGGTGGGGCGCTGGTTCTCGCGAGTTGCTCGGGGGAGCCGAGATTTGCATCCATCCTTGAATCCTCTGGGAGCAACTTCACGCGCAGCATTCGGTTGACGTGGCGACTTACCGGGGACCTTGGACCCGGGCTTCATTTTGCTCTCGCCGGATTCCTCCTCGTAACGATCGCTGCCTTGCTACTCCGTCGCGGACATACGTCGCTGCCCGTGTCGTTGTATCGGGACGCGCCTGGCGTTTCTTTGGACACGGATCCGGGGATCCGGCGCGAGCAACGGTTCATTTGGTATGCCATTGCTCTCAATCCGATTGCCACTAGTTTGTTCGCAGTTCCTATATCACTTCTCTCGATATTCGTGTTGCCCCGATTGTACGCCGGGAATCTCTCGTCCCTGTGGAGCCTGAGCGCATTGTTTGGATCAATGCCGTTTCTTGTGGTTGCGCTTTGGGCGATGGGATCAGAACGCAAACAGGTCTTGAGCCAGGCTGTTCGCCCGCCACCGATCACGATTGCCGCGTTATCGGGGGCCCTCCCGGTGGTCATTGCCGGCGTCGTTCCATTGGTGTCATTTCTGTATGATCGGATTCATTGGGCGGCCTATTACTGGGGCACATTCGGGCCTCCAGAGATTAGGACTTATTTTACTCTCCCGAATGTTCAGGCACTGTGGTACTTCCCACCCGCTTTTGTCGAAGAGATTGCTTGGCGCGGGCATCTTCAACCCCGGTTCATCCGCCGCTTCGGAATGGCTCGGGGGATTTTCTTGGTCGGAATTGTGTGGGGTGCATTTCACTTTGGTTGGGACTTTAGATCCTCACTGAACTCTAGGGATGTGCTGCTCGCGCTGGCCGTGCGCTTGATAAAGACTACGACTTTCAGTTTTGCTTTGGCATGGGTGACATTGCGTGCGAACTCCTTCATACCTGCCGCAATTATGCATGCCACCGACAATTCCTTCCTAAATCTTTCTGCAACACCGTCTCACCCCGTAGCACTTTGGATTGTCCTCGGTCTCTGGGCGGCATTAGGCTTCGTCCTCTTCCGGTATTGGCCGCCGCAGAATGACTCCGCACCCATCGTGAACACCGGCGCGTCGAGTTCCAATCCGGTGGTCTGATGCGTTGCGGACTCATCGAAACTGTTTTCTGGAGTAAATTATCTCTGACGGGTGGGTCGGGCGGGCTCGGGTCGTGGGTAAGCAAGAAGACGGATTACGTGGTCGTCGGCGCGGAGCCGGGATCGAAACACGACAAGGCGAAAGAGCTGGGCGTGACGATCCTCACGGAAGACGAATTCGAAAGACTTGTGGGCGTGAAATAAGCGGGGTGACCTATGCAACCGCTGTCGCAGCGTGTCCTGCAAATGTTCAAAGACATGAAGAGAGACGCTCTGGATTTGCACGTCATGTTCGAAGCGGCGGGCAATGACCCAGCAAAACGCCAAGACGTCCTCGACGCGGTTGAAGAGCTTCAGCGCGAAGGCTGCCTGGTTGCTCGAGGCAGCGATTTCTATGCACTGACAGCGAAAGGCAAGCAGGCCATTGGCAAACCCTAATCGGTCACGACCTCCATACGGCGATGGGCGGAGTGATTCTTGAGAAGGCCTCTGGGAAAAAACTGGCCAGTTTCAAGTGACATCAAAGCGGGCAAACTCCGTGTATAATTAAGCCTGGCGGGTAGGTCGGGCGATCGCCGGTTCCGCCGCCGCAAGGCGGCAGGGCGGGAGGAAAGTCCGGACACCGTGGCTCGAAGCCGCAAGGCAACGAGCCGAAGGGCAACGCGCCTGGTAACGCCAGGGGGCTGGTTCGCGTGATGAGCGAAAGCGAATCGTGAGGATCGGCCACGGATAGTGCCACAGAGAATAAACCGCCGGCGCGAAAACGCGGCGAGTCCGTTTTGGCGGATTGGCCGCAGCATCTCGATGACAGGCAGGAGGCAAAACCTCCGGCTCGTCTTTTTTGATGCGCGCGTTTGGCAAGGGTGAAAAGGTGGGGTAAGAGCCCACCGCTCCGATGGCAACATCGGAGGCACGGAAAACCCCGCGTGGTGCAAGGCCAAATAGGAGGGGAGGGCCGGCCCGGCCCGCTTGCCCTGATAGTTGACAAAGTCAGCTTGAAGGGTTCTTAACCCTCGGGTAGGCCGCTTGAGCGGCGCAGCGATGCGCCGCCTAGAGGAATGATCGCCGCGTCGCGCAGGCCGATACTTGGACGCGCGAGGCACAGGATCCGGCTTACAGACCTGCCCGCCAATAATTTCTTTATAATCAAAGGCTTACGGCACTTCGGACTTCCGCCTCTGACCCTCTGTCGGAGCGATAGCCCGCCCGGCCAGTCCCGGAACACCTGAACCGTTTTTGGCCTTCCTGTCAGTCTCCAGCGGCAATCCAATCTTCTACCCTGTGCATGACCCAGCAACCGCAGCATCCGGTCCCATTCGCGGTGGGTCTGGAGGTATAGCGTTATGAGCGAATTTGGAAATTGGCTGGCGAGCAACTGGTATGAGGCAGGAACTCTTCTGCTTCACGCCGCTTTGTTGGTAACGGTAATCTGGTACGTCCGGAAAAACGTGAGCCTGAAAATGGCTTCCTTACGCGAATCTGAGCACCAATCTGACCCGGTACAGCATGAGCCGTTGACATTGGGCGAAGCCGATCTAGGCGCGGCGATTCGCGCAGAAAACAGCAGCAGACCTAAAGGGCCGAATCCCTTGCGCAGGCTCACCCACTGGCTCTCGACACCCATGGGAAGCTGACACGTCCCTTGGGGAGTCGTTCTCTTTGTCGCCGCTTCATTTTCGTTTCGCTGGCAGAGCAGAGGGGATACGACCGCGCTGGCGGTATCTCAATTCCGCCAGAGCCTCCGAGGGAGCAAGTACGTAAAGCCGACGAAGAATTCCCATCGCGTTGAAGTACTTGTCAACCCGCGGTCAAAGCCGGCATCAAAAACCAGTGTTCTGTTTGCAGCGTAGCTGACGGCCCAAAGATTTCCGGCGGCGTGGCTCCGCAGGAACGGCTGGGTAAAGTGCCAAATCTCTCCGGTCAGAGAGAATTTCCTCACGAGGGGATGGGAAACGGAAAGCGTCTGCCCGAACTGAGCCCTGTGAACCGGCTGTTGAACCAACTCATTGAAAAGGGCGTTTGCGTCATAGTGAAACCCCTTTACGTCAGCGCTGGCCAGGACAAGAAATGAGTTGTCCGGAGTGCCGAGATCAAGATCGGGCGGGCTTCCGTTGTACACGCGGTGAAAGTAGCTTGCCGCCAGAGTGGGTTTCGCTCCTTCGCCGGGCATCAAGACGACCTGCAGACCGAGAAGGGTATCCGCAATACCTCTTCCGCCGCGCCCATTGGCAGTGAAGCGGACAGCGGGCTCCGAGTTTGCCAGAAACTCCAGCCGCGGGGCGATCGATAGCTTGATGACCTCGTTGAATCCATAGCGCGACGAGAACTCAGGCGAATGAGTGGCGCCGAGAAAGCCCGTCTCGAACTGCAGGTAGCCGACGGGAGTCAGCGTAGCGGGAGTAGCCACGGTCGGGCGCGCGGGATTTGCCTGCGGCTCATCCGATGCTGGCGCTTGCGCAGCGCTGGACTGGGCAAGGCTCCCCAGGACCAGGCATAGGCAGGTGACAGCCGGCCAAGTTTTCCTATTCTTCTCCGGATCGGCAAACAGAAATCCAGCAAGGTCAATATGCACACTCATGTGGGAAAGTGATAGCAGAAAGTTGGCAGCATTGACAGAGCCGTGGATCGAGAGTGGCGTTAGCGAAGGCGGGAAGCGAGGCGCTCGCGGGCGTACTGGCACCAGGGGCTCGTGGGATCGAGTTCGATGTAGCGCTGCCAATGTCGGCCCGCTTCGCGGAAAGCGCCCAGCTTCTCGAATATGATGGCGAGATTATAGTGGGCGTCGGCATGATGCGAGTCGAGGCGCACGGCGATTTGCAGGTGATCTCTGGCTCGGCCGAGCTGCCCGGCCTCGTCGAGCAGGCTGCCGAGATTGAAATGCGCCAAGGCGTTGCCGGGTTCGAGTTCGACGGCGCGCCGGAAGCAGTCGGCGGCCTTATCGAAATTCGTCTGTTCGTAATACAGAGTCCCCAGGTTGATGAGCGCCTCGGTGCGGCGCGGGTCTGCGGCTAATACGCGTTCGTAAGCGTCGGCGGCTTCCGCAAACGTCTCGGGGTCGGCCTCGTACTGAAGCGCCAGGACAAACCAATCGTCGGCACTGCGCTCGGGCATGACGCGGAGCTTTTCGCCCAGTTCGCGGGCGTCGAAGTTCAGCACGAACTGGCCGGAGAGCGGTTCGAGCCGCGCGCCGTGGGTCTCCACGATGACGTCCCGGCCGTTGGAAAGAATGCGGAGCTCGGTCAGAGGAGTCTGGACTTCGGCCAGCTTCTGCTGCAGGGCGGCGAGGGAGCGGCGCAGCCGGTTTGCCGGGACTCCTTGTTCGATTAATTGCTTTGCGGTGCGCAGGCTGAGCAGGTCGCGGAAGTCGTAGGATTTTTCAGCTTTTTCACCGGGAGCTCTTCTTGGGGAAACGAACCGCAAGTGTTCCCAGTAATCGAGCTGCTTTTCGGTGACGTCCAGGAGGCGCTGGACTTCGCGCCGGGTGAATCGCTCCGTCGTGTTCATGGCGGACCGCTTGATTTTCTACAAGGCGCGTTATATCACGCGGAGAAGGAGGTTGTCTCAGGAAGTTGGGGCGTCTCTAGCCGGCGGACTTCCTGCCCGCTTTCTTTGGGGCCGGCATTTCCGCTACAGCCGGCACTGCGCGTACCGGGGGCTTCCGTGGCGAGCCGGCCTGCTTTTCCGCGAGGCTCTTCTTCAGGGCGTCCATGAGGTCAATGACGGGCGCCAATTGAGGCTGCGGAACGGTAGTCAATTCCTGACCCTTTAGCTTCGCGGCGATCATCGAGCGCAGGCTTTCCTGATACTCGTCGCGGTATTTGTCAGGATCGAAAGGTGCGGCGAGGCTTTGGATGAGCTGCTGCGCGAGCTTCTGCTCCTGATCCTTGACCTCAATCTTGTCGGTCTGGCCGTATTCGGCGACGGCGCGGATCTCGTTGGAATAGAACATCGAGTGCAGCGTCAACCCCTTGGCCCGGGGGCGAACGATCACGATGTATTCGCGCTGGTGCATGGAAAGCTTGGCGACGGCGGCATAGCCGGAATCTTCCATGGCCTTGAGCAGCAATTGATAGGCCTTCTTGCCGGCGTCTTCCGGTGTAACGTAGTACGAAGCGTCGAAATAGAGCGGGTCCACTTCGCCCAGCTTGACGAACTCGAGGATCTCCATGGTCCGCGCCGAGCTGGGCTCGACCTTGTCCATCTCTTCCTCGGTAAACAGGACGTACTGATCCTTCTCGAATTCGTAGCCCTTGACGATTTCGGTGCGCTCGACATTCCGGTTGCAGGTGGGGCAGAACAACGGCTGCTTGAGGCGCGAGTGGCACACTTTGTGGAGCTGATTGAAACTGATGCGCTCGGTGCGCGCAGCCGAGAACAGGCGAATCGGAATCGAAATCAACCCGAATGTCAGATGGCCCTTCCAGACCGTGGACGCCATAAGCGGCTCCTCCCACTCGATTTCGAGACTGAACTGCTGTGAGAATTGCAAGATTAGTGGGTCAGGCGGGGCGATTGCAAGGCGAATAAGCGGCGAAGACACGAGAAAAGCAACGGATCCGCGGCGGAAAGAGCGGCGCACCGGCCTTGGCAGCGGCCTGGCACGCACCACGGTTCGGTCAAGTCAAGCAAAGACTATCCGAGGGGCTGAGATAGAATGCGGCGATGGCGCAACTTGAGGAATATCGGCGGAAGCGCAAATTCGAGCGGACTCCGGAGCCTGCGGGGAAACCTGCCCAGCAGGAAGACAATTTCTTCGTGGTGCAAAAGCACGCCGCGCGACGCGTGCATTTCGACTTCCGCCTGGCTATCCAGGGCGTGCTGAAATCCTGGGCCGTGCCCAAAGGGCCGTCTCTGAATCCCGCGGACAAGCGGCTGGCGGTCCAGACCGAGGATCACCCCATGGACTACGGCAACTTCGAGGGAAAGATTCCGCAGGGGAACTACGGGGCCGGGACGGTGATGGTCTGGGACCGCGGGACCTATCGCGTCATCGGAGAGGCGGACGCCGGCAAGCAGTTGCAGCGGGGCGAGATCAAATTCGAGCTGAACGGAGAGAAGCTGCGCGGAAGTTTTGTACTCGTCAAGCTGAAGCAGAGCGAAAAGGGCAACGAATGGCTTTTGATCAAGCACAAGGACGCGGCCGTGGACCCGGCGTGGAACATTGAGAAGCACGATGGGTCCGCGCTGACGGGCCGCACGCTGGAGGAAATTGGCGAAGAGTCGCCGCCCAAGCGCAGCGCGAGTCCGATCCGGGCGGAGGAAGTGCATGGTGCGCGAAAAAGCGCGATGCCATCGCGGCTCGAACCTATGCTGGCGACGCCCATCAGCCGTCCGTTCTCCGACCCCAATTGGCTCTTCGAAATCAAATGGGACGGCGTTCGAGCGCTGGCGTGGATCGAAGATGGGAAGCTGGAACTGCGTTCGCGCGCCGGTGGCGACATCACAAAGCAGTATCCGGAGCTGGCCCCTCTTCCCGAGAATATGAGCGCGGCGCGTGCAATTCTGGATGGTGAAATCGTCGTTCTGGATGCGCGCGGGCATAGCGATTTCGAGGCCTTGCAGGAACGGATGCACGTGCGCGCGCCTTCCCCAACGCTCCTTTCGCAAACCGCTGTGACCTACTACCTGTTCGACCTGCTTTTCTGCGACGGCTACGACTTGCGTGACGCGCCGCTTGCGGAACGCAAGGAATTGCTGCGCCGCCTGTTTCGTCCGAGCGAGCGATTTCGTTTTTCCGATCACCAGGTGGAGCACGGAAAAGAGCTTTTTGAGCTTGCTCGCGAACAAGGTTTGGAAGGGATTGTCGGGAAACGCTCAGATAGCCGCTACGCGAGCTCACGGAGCACGCAATGGGTGAAACTGAAAGCGACGAAAACGCTGGATGCAGTGGTAGGAGGATGGACGGCGCCGCGGGGCAGCCGGGCCCACTTTGGCTCCCTGCTGCTGGGGCTTTATGAAGGCAAGGCGCTGCGTTTCATCGGACACGCCGGCAGCGGGTTCGATGAGAAGACGCAGGAGGCCATCGCCGAGAAGCTGAAGGAGGCGGGCGCTTCAGCGTGCCCGTTTGACGAAGTTCCAGAGACGAATGAAAAGGCGCACTGGACACGGCCTGCGATAGTTGCGCGGATTCGATTCACGGGATGGACCGAGGAGAAGCGCTTGCGCCATCCTGTGTTTGTGGGCCTTCGCGAGGACGCGAATCCGCAGGATTGCCAATGGGACGCCGAGGTGGCGCCAGAGGCGGAGCCTGCGATGGTACAGGCGCCGGCGATTGCCGGACGCGTGCTGGCCAAAAAGGCGCAGATCGAAGCGGAGCTGCGCAAGGGCAAAGCGGAAAACGTGACGTTGGAGTTGGACGGCAAGCGGCTGCGTCTGAGCAACCTCAACAAGATTTATTTCCCGGACTCCGGAATTACGAAACGCGACCTGCTGGCCTACTACTACCGGATTGCCGACTACATTCTTCCGTTTCTCAGAGAGCGGCCGTTGGTGCTGCGGCGCTACCCGGACGGCATTACTGGCAACTCGTTCTTTCAAAAAGACGTCCGCGAAGGACTGCCGGAATGGATGGAAACAGTAGCCGTTCCTGCGGAGGGGAAGGCCGAGGAAATTCACTATGCCATTGCCAACGACCGCGCGGCGCTGCTCTATCTGACGGGCCTGGGATGCATTGACCACAATCCGTGGCCCAGCCGCAAGGACGACCTCGAACATCCGGACTATTTCTTCTTCGATCTTGACCCCGCCGACGGGACAGATTTCTCCGTTGTGGTGAAGGTCGCGCAGACCTTGCTTCAAAAGCTGGATGAGATTGGACTGAAAGTTTTCTTGAAGACGTCCGGTGCGACGGGCTTTCACATGTATCTGCCGGTGGAGAGCGGCTATTCCTACGAACAACTGCGGACGTTTGCGGAGATCGTGGCGCGTCTGGTGGCAGCGGAAAAACCGGACCTGGTGACGCAGGAACGAACGGTGGCGAAGCGGCCTGCGGGGCGAGTCTTGATTGATGTGCACCAGAACGCGATGGGGCGTCCGCTGGCGGCGCCGTACGCGGTGCGCGCGTTTCCGAAGGCGCCCGTCTCCACACCGGTCTTGCCGGGCGAGCTGCGTGCGAACCTGCGCCCTGAAAAGTTCAACCTAAAGACGTTCTTCGCGCGGCTCGAAAAGAAGGGAGATCTCTGGCGCGACTTCTGGAAGAGCCGGCAATCGCTGGAAAAAGCGATCGAGCAACTTAGCGCGCGTGTGCCGGCGTCGAAGAACCCGACGCCGGATTAGTGAATCGTCAAGCGTGCGGCTTTGCGGGCTCCAGCGGGTGTGCTTAAATGGAGCGCCGCAAACCGCTTTGGCGTGATTCAGGGGGTGGGCGATTTCTGCTTCGGGACAGCTTCGCATCGGCACTTCCGGGTATGCCTACAAAGAGTGGAAGGGCAACTTCTACCCGGCGAAACTCCCCGACAAGGAGATGCTGGCGTTTTACGGCAAACAGTTTTCGACCGTGGAGATCAACAATACCTTCTACCGCATGCCGACGGAAAGCGTGGTCCAGCAATGGGCGAAGAGCGTTCCTGAAGGTTTCCAATTTGCGCTCAAGGCCAACCAGCAAATCACGCATATGCAACGTCTGCGCAACTGCGAGAGCACACTGAAGCGGTTTCTCGAAGTTGCTTCTGTCCTGAGCGAAGGCGGTCACCTGGGGCCGATCCTGGTGCAGTTGCCGCCAAACTTCAAGTGCGACAGACCGCTCCTGGAAGATTTCCTGAAGCTGCGCCCGAACGCGTTTCGCTTCGCGTTTGAGGTGCGGCATGCGTCGTGGTACGCAGAGGAGACTTATGCGCTGCTGCGGAGGCACAGCACCGCGCTTTGCCTGGCGGAAACCGACGAGCAGATGCCGCCCGACGTGCTGACAACGGAGTTCACGTACGTGAGGCTCCGGCGCGAGAATTACACACCCAAGATGCTGGCCGCCTGGAGGAAACGGTTCGACGTGTGGTTGCAGAACGGCGTGGACGAATACGTCTACTGCAAGCACGAAGACGAAGGCAAGGCGCCTGCTTACGCCCGGCTGCTGCTGGGTGAGACCGGAGAATAAGTGAATAGGTCAAGTGCGCTCGCGGCTTTTTACAGATGAGGGAGAATATCCATGGCGCATACCGACGGCTGTGATTGCAGGTTCGAGAACGCGATGAAAGTCTTGCGGCGCCCGCGGCGGTGGAGAACGCTATTGATGGCCATGGCGCTCGCTGCGATGGTGAGCGCGACGCAGGTCTCCGGGAAGCCGCCGCAAGATGAGGCGGCAGCAGGCCCGCCGCCGACGCGCATCGACGTCGTGGTTGACGAAGTCGCCCCAGGCGTGAAGGTCGCGGACCCCTACCGCTGGCTCGAAGACCAGGAATCGCCGGAGACTCGCGCCTGGATCGAAGCGCAGAACAAATACACGGACTCCCGGCTCAAGCCGTTGCCGGGGCGCGAAGCGTTGCAAAAGCAGTTTACAGGCCTGCTCAAGGTGACTGCATTTTCGCTGCCTCGGGAACGCGGTGGGCGCTACTTCTTCACCATGCGGCTCCCGGAGCAGGACCAGGCCGTGCTGTATTACCGGTCAGGCGCGGACGGCGCAAACCAGGTGCTGGTGGACCCCGGTGAGGGCGGCGATCACACCACGACGGTAAATCTCCTTAGCATTACGCCGGACGGCAAGCTGATCGCGTATGGCATCCGGCAAGGCGGCAAGGATGAAATCGCGCCACATTTGATGGATGTGGACTCGCGGAAGTTGCTGCCGGATGCCTTTCCCGAGGCGCGCTACGCGGGATTTTTTGTTCTCCCGGGGAAGACCGGAGTTTACTACGCGCGGATGGTGAAGGAGCGGAACCGGGTCTTCTTTCATAAAATGGGAAGCGACACGTCCCAGGACGCGGAACTTTTTGGAGCAGACATCCCTGCGAACAAGATTCTGAGCGCGGGGGTCTCCGAGGACGGACGCTACCTGATGATTGTCGTCTTTCAGTTCGGCGTCGGGAATCCCACAGAAATCTACGTGAAAAATCTCGCGTCAAATGGTCCCATCGTGCCAATCACAAAAAACCTGGGCGCGGAATTCGAAGGGGACATCGCGGGGGATCGTCTGTTCGTCCGCACCAATTGGAAAGCGCCGCGCGGCCGCATTCTCGAGATTGATTTGAAGAACCCGGGACAGGAAAATTGGAAGGAGATCGTCCCAGAAGGCTCCGCCGTCATTGAGGGCCTGGCCGTATCCGGCGGCAAGCTGGCCGTGCTCGCGGTCGAAAACGTCATCGAGCGGCTCAAGATTTACGAAGCCGGCGGAAAACTTCTCCGGGCGATTCCGCTGCCTGCGATCGGTTCGATTGGGGGACTGGCGTCCCGTGCCGGAAGCGACGAGCTATTTTACGCGTTTGATTCGTTCCACATCCCGCCGACGATTTATCGCTACAACACGGCCACCGGAAAACAAGAAATCTGGGCGCAGTCGAAGGTTCCCATGGACAGCAGCGCGTTCGAAGTGAGACAGGTCTGGTACAACTCGAAAGACGGGACACGCGTACCGATGTTTCTGGCCTACCGGAAGGGAATCCAGCTCGATGGCTCGAACCCCGCGCTGCTGACCGGCTACGGAGGATTTGACGTGAGTGAGCTTCCGGTGTACCGGGCCGAATCGGCGGCGTGGATAGCCAATGGGGGCATCTATGCCCTGGCCAACCTGCGCGGCGGGAGTGAATTTGGAGAGGAGTGGCATCGCGCGGGAATGATGGAGAAAAAGCAGAACGTGTTCGACGACTTCATTGCTGCGGCGGAATGGCTGATAAAAAATAAATACACGCGACCGGAGCGGCTGGCGATTCGCGGCACGAGCAACGGAGGCTTGCTCATGGGCGTGGCGCTCACGCAGAGGCCCGACTTGTTTGGCGCGGTGGTCTGCGGTTTCCCGCTGCTGGATATGCTGCGCTATCAGAAATTCCTCGTAGCCCGCTGGTGGGTTCCGGAATACGGCTCGTCGGCCAATGCGGAACAATTCAAATTCATCTACGCGTATTCACCGTATCAGCACGTCAAGCAGGGAACCGAGTATCCGGCAGTGCTCCTCGTAACAGGTGATGCAGACACCCGCGTAGCCCCTCTGCACGCAAGGAAGATGACCGCGCTCCTGCAAGCCGCGACTGCTTCGGGGAAACCGATTCTGCTGCACTACGACACTCACGCGGGGCACTCGGGCGGCGTTCCGGTCAGCAAGCAAGTGGACGATTTGACCGACGAGTTTGGATTCTTGTACTGGCAGCTCGGTGTATCACCTCCCATTTCAATAGGGAAGTGAAATTGGCTGTTGTGTGCAGCAGGTTATTGCGGACATAGCGTGAGGCGGGGGCAGTACTTTAGTACCCAACGGACCCAAGACAGGCGGTGATCAGATGAAGTACCAAATACCTATAGGGAAGAACTTACGCAGGGCTTATACTCCAGACCGGATGGGCTTCAACTGCGTCTCGAAGCAAGTAGGTTTATGAAACCTCCGAATCCGACTGGACACGCGGCCGGCGCGGGCAAGAAGGCTGCTGCCGTTCACAAGGTGGAACGGCGGCGGAACCTGCGTTGCAAGATCAAGCAGAAGATTCGCGTCCGCCCGTCTAGCCCCCAGGTGGACCATTTCGTGGAAGTTCGCGAGACCACCAGTGTGTCGCGCTCCGGGGTGTATTTTAGTACGACGCATCCTGCCTATGGACTTGGGATGCGCCTCTTTGTGACCATCCCTTACAACAACGACCCGGCTGGTCTCTTGCGAGAATACCTTGCCGAAGTCGTCCGCCTCGACAAGCTCGATGAGGATCACATCGGCGTGGGTTTGAAACTCCTGCTGGATATGGGCCTCACCACCGGGTCATCCTTCTCCTAGCTCAAAAGCGAAAAGAAACCAGGAAGAAACCTTTGGATTCGATGGGGAGGACTCTGCTTGAAAGTTTCCCACCGACGCATTCGGCAGGGTTTCCATGAGAAGCCGAGGAGGGCGAACGGCGTCCTAAAGTCGAATCGCCGTTCGCCCCTCTCGGGGTTGGGGTGGTTGTGGAGGAAAATTTTCGGTCAGGCAACGCCAAAATACTGCAAGGTGCGATGGCGTATTTTCCCCAGGTGACGATTGAAGGGGTGCCTGCGATCGAGGAATGAGAGGACCGGCTTACGGCGCTCGGCCAGGCGATTCAGGGCCAGACTCAACCGGACGTCGCGGCGGGCGTATTTCAGGCCCGCAGCAAGGGTTTCCGCGGCGTCTTCGCGGCGCCCCGCGACCAGGTAAACTTCCGCGAGGTTCAGGTAGAGTTGCGCCTGGTTGCGCTTCATGCGCACGGCGGTGTCACAGAGTTCTTCGGCTTCGGCCCACTTGCGCTCGGCGCGAGCCACGACCACACCCAGATACGACCGGTAATAAGGGTTGTGGGTGTCGAGCTCGACGGCGCGGCGCATGTGGGGCAGCGCCTTAATGGGATAGTTGTCGCGAAGAAAGGTTAACGCCTGCTTGAATTCACGGAAGGCTTCTGTATCAATCATCCCAGGTCCTCCTGCAACACTCGCCCTCGCTGCCCGGCCCGCAAATCGTCGTTGCGGGGTTCTTGCCGGCGAATGCGGCAACGAAAGGAAAGAGCGTGCTAAGTTGACTTAAGCCGGATGAGGAAACCCGAAGGAGAATCGCGGGGGTTCCGCGTTTTTGGAGAAGAAGTTGACCGTCCGAGTTCATCCCGTCCTCAGAGAGAAGAGTAAAGTGGTAGAAGCACGGAATCTACTGAACCGGGGGACAGTCTTGGGACAGGGGGACTTAAGAGCTAGTTGAATTGGAAACTTACAGGTTCTGTTAGTGACTCGTGGAGTTCAACGGCCGCCAGTTCCTTCAATCGGGGAGGACTGCACCTTCCATTTCTTTCGCGGCGCGATGCAACCAGCGGCCCGAGCGTCGCGCCAAGTCTTTGCGAACCAAAGAGATAGCCGTAAGCGAGAGCGCAGTTTACGGATTCGCAGTCTGGGTTTGCGCCTGATAGGGAACGCCATCAGCGCCGAAAACGCGCCTCTCGTAAACCGGGAAGCGGCGGGCGAGTTCGGCGACCTCTTTGCGGACGCGCCACTCGACCGGCGTGTCGCCGATGTGAGAGAGGACATCGGCAATCCAAGCGCCGATCTGGTCCATTTCCGGCTCGCGCATCCCGCGCGTGGTCACCGAAGGGCTGCCGAGGCGAATTCCGCCGGCTTTGAGCGGCGGGAGCGGGTCGAAAGGAATGGCGTTCTTGTTGACGGTGATGCCTGCACGGTCCAAAGCCAGCTCGGCGTCGCGACCGGTGAGCCCGCGGGAGTGCAGCTCGACGAGGAACAGATGATTGTCGGTGCCACCGCTGACGATGCGAAAGCCATGTTTGGCAACGGCCGCGGCCAGGGCTCTGGCGTTGACCACGACCTGCTTCTGATACTCGCGGAATTTGGGCTGCGTGGCTTCCTTCAGGCAAACCGCCTTTGCGGCGATGGTGTGAACGAGCGGGCCCCCCTGAGTTCCGGGGAAAGTGACGCGGTCGAGTTCCTTGGCGTATTGCGACTTGCAGAGGACGAGTCCGCCGCGCGGGCCCCGCAGAGTCTTGTGCGTGGTGGTGGAAACGAAATCGGCGTGCGGCACCGGGCTGGGATGCATTCCGGCGGCGACCAGGCCGGCGATGTGGGCCATGTCCACGAAGAAAACCGCGCCAACCGATTTCGCGATCTTGCCGAGGCGCTCAAAATCGAAGATGCGCGAATAGGCGCTGGCCCCGGCGACAACCATCTTGGGCTTGTGCTCGTGCGCGAGCTGTTCCACCTGGTCGTAATCAATCGTCTCGGTGTCCTGGCGGACGCCGTAGGGCGTGAACTTGTACATCTTTCCTGAAAAATTGAGCGGGTGGCCGTGCGTCAAGTGACCGCCGTGGGCCAAGTTCATGCCGAGGACCACATCGCCGGGCTGGAGCGCGGTCATGTACACCGCGATGTTGGCTTGCGTGCCGGAATGGGCCTGGACGTTGGCATGCTCGGCCCCGAACAGCGCCTTGGCGCGGTCAATCGCGAGTTGCTCGGCCTTATCCGCGAATTCGCAGCCGCCGTAATAGCGTTTCCCGGGGTAGCCCTCGGCGTACTTGTTGGTGAAAATCGAGCCCATGGCTTCAAGGACGGCTTCCGAAACAAGGTTCTCCGAGGGGATAAGCTCGATGCCGGTTAACTGGCGGCGGGCTTCGGCGCGCAGGATTTCCGCGATTTCCGGGTCCACCTGATCGAGGGGCAGGTTCATTCGTTGATTGGCTGCGGTGTCGGGATTCATGGATATTTCTTTCTCGCGAGCCGTTGAGGTCAGGGCTTCGCGTGCTCTTTCTGTTCGAGCTGTGTGATTTTGTCGATGCGCCGCTGGTGGCGTCCGCCGGCGAACTGCGCGCCGAGGAATTCGCGGACGATTTCGATGGCTCGGGCGTCGTCCACGGCGCGGCCGCCAAGCGTGAGGACGTTGGCGTCGTTGTGTTCGCGCGCCAACCGCGCGGTCATGGCATCGTGAGCCACCGCAGCGCGAATGCCGGGAATCTTGTTCGCGGCAATCGCGACGCCGATCCCGGTCCCGCACGCCAGGATGCCGAACTGGGCCTGGCCCGCAGCGACGCGTTCGCCCACGGCTCTTGCGTAATCGGGATAATCCACCGATTCTTCCGACCAGGTTCCGACATCGTCAAGAGTGTAGCCCGCCTGTTCGAGGTAATTCCTGATCGTTTCTTTAATGTGATAGCCAGCGTGGTCTGCGCCGAGCGCGATCCGCGGCTTCGCGGTGGTTTCTGCCATGCGGGGGTCCAGGTGCGATTCTAGCGGAATCGCAGGGGGATTTCCATTCGCGGGAACAGCATTCTCCACGCCTGGCTCATGCAGGCCGTCGGGCACGGAAACGGAAGGCGCGCGGGCCAACATCCACATGGATGTCAGCGAACCCGGCAGCTTCCAAGCGCGGCGCGAAGGTGCGCGGATCTACCAAAACCAAAGTGTCAAAAAGGTGGAGCATGCCGAAGAAGCGCCTGTTGAGGCTGTCGATTCCCGCAAACGTTCCGCCGGGGCGAAGCACCCGGGCAGCTTCAGCCAGGAGGCGGTCCTGAAGGGCTGCCGATGGAACGTGGTGCAGCATGGTGAAGCTCACGACCCCGTCGAAGGTCCCGCCAGCCAGCGACATGGCAGTGGCGTCTTCGCAGAGCACGCGAACATTTTGACGCACCATGCGGCGGGCCAGGGAATCAGCGAGAGCGCGGTCAATTTCAACGCAGGTGAGGCGCGCGACGCGGGTACGGAGTAGATCCGTGGTGATTCCCGGGCCGGGACCGATTTCGAGGACGTTCGACCCCAACTCAACGCCGTCAAGAGCCCAGGGTAGTAGCTGGGTTTCGACAGTCTTCCTCCAGTAGTTGGAGCGGCACAGCCAGCGGTGAATCAGGTTCATGGTCGTCGAAGCGGATCAGACATATTCGTGCTCGGCGGCGCGAAGGGCGCGGTATCTCCGAAAGGCCGCGCACTCATTTTCAAGGCCGAGGAAAGTCCGGAGTCTGCAGCCGCGAAGACAGTGCGCGAGTATTTTAGCGCGGCTGAACGCTTCTGCGCCGCTTGAATCAGTTTTTCCGCCGTAGCCTCATCGAAGCTCTCCACCACGACCAACAGATCGCCTTGTTGTGCGATGAAGATTGGGCCATCGGAGCTCGTGTATTTATCTCTTCCCGAATTGTTGCCCTGAGACGGGGCGCGTTCGAGCTTGCCGTAGCGTTGCGCGAGGCCAGAGGCATAGATCTTGGCGAACTCCTGGGCCGACTTTTCATTCGACCACCTGGACACGTAAAAAAGACCGATGTGGGCTGAAGAATTCGGGTCCGCCGGCTTCACTCCTTTGCGGCCCGCGGCGTAGTAGGACCCGCCACCCCACTCGCGGCTGAGACGAGACGCCGTTTCTTCGTTGGCGTATTGCTTCAGCAGGATTTTTACATCCAATTCGCCTACGGCCCCGGCGTCGAACGGTTCGAAATCTCTCTTCAGAAAATCAAGGTCCGGCAGGGTGAGTGGAGGGACGCGGCGCCCGGCAAGATACTCCTCGGGCTCCAGAATCTCACGCGAGGTCTGGGGCATGCGTTCGAGCACCCCGGAAAAGGCAAGTTTCTTGCCCCCCTTCGTAAGCAGCACCTGGATGAATTTCATCCCTTGCGTATAAGGGAAAGTGAGTTCCTCCTTCAGCAACAGAGGAGCGCTGGCGAACAAAGGGCTCTCGTCGCCTTGTTCCATCTGCGACGTCATCATATCCACGAACTTCGGTGAGTTCTCAACGCTGCGGCCGGCGGGGCCCAAAATGTAGTCCACCAAGACGATCATGGCCTGGCCTTCCAGCACGGCAGTGCGGCAGCCGGATTCTTCGTCAATCTGGATCAGAGCGTTGGGATCGGCGGGGCCGCGTCTTTCAATCTCTTCGGTGGCTTTCATCATTTTGCCGAGATCGAAGCTTTGGTCCTGCAGGGCGTGCGTCAGTTCGTGAGCCATGACCGGCTTCTGCTCGTCCCATGGGACCCAGTCGAGAAGATTCATCGTCTTGGATTTCGGGTCATAGAAGCCGGCAATCTGCTCCCCCAAGAGCCGGACAAGAAAGTTGTGCAGGTCAAACGTGCGAGGCAGAAGGCCGAATTTTTTCAGGACCAACTCCGAACGTTCGAAGCGGATGCGGTCTACATCTTCCTGAAACTTGTCCTCGACGTATTTTTCGACCTGGGCGCGGCTCAGCATGGCCTTCTTGACCGGAGTTTTCAAAGGGAGCAGCGAGTCTTTGCTGGCAAACTGCAGGATTTCGTCAACGGATTGAAATAACTCCTTGGCCTGTTCCGGGCTGATTTTGCGTTCGTTTGCGGAGTCCGCCGCACCCGCCCGGACAGGCGGCGGAGGCGGCTGCTGTGGCTGCGGCGACTGTGCGGTGACGCACGGAAGCGCGAAGAAAAGCAGCAGAAAGAGGAGAATTACTTTTTTCGTCAAGAGATGCCTGCACTCCAGGGAATTTCCCGCAAGCGCTTACTGTACGCTTCTTCGGTCTCCGGCGCTGTATTTGGTTTGGAGATTGTGCCAGGGATGATATTGGGGAGGAGACGCGAGCCCCGCGTTGTCTTTCCGCAGTTCATTGACAAGGGCATAGGCGTCCGATACGCTTCATCGTTTACAGTTTGCAAAATCTCTTCGGCTGAGGAGACTGCCCCGCAGAACCCATGGGTGACCAGAAACTACCGTCGCGCGCCGAAGATTTCTCGGAGTGGTATAACCAGGTCGTGCTGCGCGCCGAACTGGCCGACTACGCGCCCGTACGCGGGTGCATGATCGTGCGGCCGTATGGCTGGGCTCTCTGGGAAAACATCACGGCGGCTCTTGACCGGCGATTCAAGGCCACCGGTCATATGAACGCAGCGTTTCCGCTGCTGATTCCACGGAGCTTCATTGACAAGGAACAGTCGCACGTGGCGGGGTTTTCGCCAGAGCTGGCGGTGGTGACGCACGGCGGCGGGGAAAAACTCGAAGAGCCGCTGGTGATTCGCCCCACGTCGGAGACGATCGTGGGGCACGCCTACGCGAAGTGGATCCAGTCGTACCGCGACCTGCCGGTGCTGATCAACCAGTGGAATAGCGTCGTGCGCTGGGAATTGCGCACGAAGTTGTTCCTGCGCACTCTGGAATTCTTTTGGCAAGAAGGTCACACAGCTCACGCGACAGCTTCTGAAGCCGAAGCGGAGACGCGCCAGATGGTGGACGTGTATGTGGATTTCGCCATGAAGGATGCGGCTGTTCCGGTGATCCCCGGCCGCAAGTCGGAAGCGGAGAAATTTGCCGGAGCCGATGTCACCTATGCGCTCGAGGCCATGATGGGGGATGGGAAAGCGCTACAGTTCTGCACATCGCACAACCTCGGGCAGAATTTTGCGAAAGCCTTTGAGATTCGTTATCTCGACAAGACCGGGCAGCTCCAGCATTGTTGGACAACTTCCTGGGGCCTTTCCACGCGCGTCGTCGGCGCCATCATCATGGTGCACGGGGACGACCAGGGGTTGATCCTGCCGCCCAAGCTCGCTCCGTACCAAGCTGTGATCGTCCCGATCTTCAAGAGCGATGAAGAGAAGGCCCAGGTCATGGAAGCAGCAAGAAGGATCCGGGCCGAACTGCTGAACGCGGAAGTCCGCGTCACGATGGACGAGCGCGAAGGCGTGAGCCCGGGCTTTAAGTTCAACGACTGGGAGATGCGCGGCGTGCCTCTGCGGATCGAGCTTGGGCCCAAGGATGTTGCCAAAGGGAGCGTGGTTCTGGCGCGTCGCGACAAGCCCGGGAAGGAAGGGAAGTCGTTCGTGCTGCAGGCAGGGTTGGCCGAAGCCACGAAGAGGACCCTGGCGGAGATTCAGCAAGCACTCCACGACCGCGCCCTGGCCTTCCGCAAAGCAAACACCGGCGAACCAAAAGATTACGGAGAATTCAAGCAAGCCGTGGAAACCGGGTTTGCCCTGGCGTTCTGGTGTGGCAGCGCCGGCTGCGAAGCCAAGATCAAAGAAGAGACCAAGGCCACCATGCGCTGCATTCCTCTGGAACAATCCGGCGGGAGCGGCTCCTGCATTTGCTGTGGCCAGCCCGCCAAAGAAAGAGCCATCTTCGCCAAGGCCTACTAACTCCATTCGTTGGTGACGATTACAAGGGAAGGTAACTCCGCCGAACAACCCGCCCTCGGAATCCTCGACAGCCCTCGGGCGCAATGCTAGCATCAAAACGTTAGAAGGAATTGTGGGGCCCGAACATTCTGGAATAAACAGAGCCAGAGTCGAGGTTTCGATGCGCGAATCAAGCGATCGCAGGGCATTGAAAAGCAATCTCCCGGACGGACGGCGCCGGCAGCGCGGCGGAGGCCGGTTGAAAGCGATTCTCTGGACGGTCGCCCTGGTGCTTTTGATATACACTGGAATTGAGCTGGTGCCGCCCTACATCAATCAGTATCAGCTTCAGGACAAAATCACCGAGGAGGCGCGCTTCGACACCGTGAACCGCAAGACGGACGATCAGATCCGCGACATTATATTTCGTGAGATACAAGACCTTAATATCCCCGCCCGTCGGGAAGACATCAAGGTGGAAAACACCTACCACATGGTGCGCATCAGAGTGGAATATACTGTTCCGGTTGACTTGTTCTTCTATCATACCGAGCTTCACTTTGTGGCCGCCTCGGAGAACAAGTCCCTTACTTCCTAAGGCGCCTTTCCCTGCCCCCGCGCCGAGGGTTGCGACGCTGCCGAACCTCTGAGGGAGAGAAATGTTTCGGATTCAGATCGGTGGAGGGTTCTGGACATCCCGCCCGGGCATTGGGCTCCTGGGCGCCGCTCTCCTCAGCGTACTGGCCGTCACCGGCACGACTACCTATTATTACGTTGAATACTCGAAGATGATTGATCTGCGCCTGTCGGGGCGCGCGCTTCAGAAGACGACGCAAATCTATTCCGGGCCGCAGCGAATCAACGAGGGCGAGATCCTCAGCCGCGACGACCTGGCGAGCCTCCTTCAGAGGGCCGGGTATCGCACGCAGGCGATCTCCGGCGGGGTGGGGCAATACAAGCCCGAGGCGGATCGAATTGAAATCCATCCCGGCGCCGGTTCCTTCTTCTATGGCACAAACGCGATGCAGGTGCAGTTCGCCGGAAAGAGCATCAAGGCCATCCGCGCGTTGCCGAGCGGCGAAGAACTCGCCACCGCAGAGGTGGAACCGCAGCTCCTGACCAACCTCTTTGACAGCGCGCGCGAGAAGCGCAGGCCGGTCCGCTACGAGGACCTTCCTAAAGTTCTGGTGGACGCGGTTCTTTCCGCAGAAGACAAACGCTTTTTCGAGCATCCCGGATTCGATCCCGTGCGAATCCTGGGGGCCGCGTGGGCCGACCTGCACAAGACGTCGCGCCTGGAAGGCGCCAGCACGATTACCATGCAGGTGGCGCGAAGCTTCTTCTTCACCACGGAGCGCACGTGGCGGCGCAAGCTGGCAGAAACGTTGGTGGCGCTGCAACTCGAGCACCGCTTCACAAAGAAAGAAATTTTTGAGCTCTATGCCAACGAAATTTATCTCGGGAACCGCGGGAGCTTCAGCATTCACGGCTTTGCGGAAGCCAGCCTGGCGTACTTCGGAAAAGACATCCACCAACTGACGCTCGGGGAAGCGGCGTTCCTGGCGGGCATTATTCGCGCGCCCAACCACTACTCGTCCGTCGACCGGCGGCCCGAGCGCGCAATCGAGGCGCGCGACCGCGTCCTCGCGCAGATGATCGAGAACAAGCGGGTTTCGGCAAGCGCGGCGGAGGGGGCAAAGAAGAGCACGTTTCATTTCGTGAGCGGGTCGGTGGAAGCCAGCGCGGCGCCCTATTTCGTGGACATGGTCAAGGACCACCTGCTGGAGAAATTCTCCGAGACGGAGCTCCTGGCGGAAAACTACCGTGTCTACACGACACTTGACCCGGACCTTCAGCAAGCCGCGAGCCAGGCCCTCGATATCGGCCTGAAGAATGTGGACAGCCTGCTGGCCAGCCGCTACGTCAAATGGCGGAAAGAGCGCGCCAAGGCGAAATCCACCGAACCGGTCCCCCAAGTGCAAGTGGCGCTGATTGCTCTGGACCCAAAGACCGGAGAAATCAAGGCGCTCATCGGCGGGCGAAACTACGGGCAAAGCCAGCTCAACCGGGCCATTGCGCGGCGCCAGCCCGGGTCCGCATTCAAGCCTTTTGTCTACGCGGCGGCATTCGACAATGCCGTGGACGGCGTGGCCCCGGTGGTCACGCCGACGACGACCGTTGTGGACGAGCCCACCACATTCGAATTCGAGGGGCAGGAATACACGCCCACCAATTACGGCGAGAGGTTTTTGGGAACAGTCACGCTGCGAGATGCGCTTACTAACTCACTCAACGTTTCGACTGTGAAGGTAGCCGAAATGGTGGGCTACGGCCGCGTCGTACAGGTGGCGCGCCAGATAGGTCTCGGGCAGCACATCATGGCTACACCCGCAGTCGCGCTCGGCGCGTATGAAATGACGCCGCTGGACGTGGCAGCGGCTTACACGATATTCGCGGACCGCGGCGTCCGCGCCGAGCCGGCGTTCTTGCGGAGCGTGGTTCGCGCCGACGGCACCCCGATCGAGCGCCCCACTCCGCAAACGCGCCAGGCGCTTGATCCCCGCGTGGCCTATCTGGTGACCAGCATCCTGCAGGACGTCCTGAACAAGGGCACGGGCGCCAGCGTGCGCGCGCGCGGCTTCACGGCCCCCGCTGCGGGTAAGACCGGTACTTCACGTGACGGCTGGTTCGCGGGGTTCACTTCCAACCTGGTATGCATTGTGTGGGTCGGGTTTGACGACAACCGCGACCTGAATCTTACCGGAAGCGCAGCGGCAGGGCCCTTCTGGGCGGAGTTCATGAAGCGCGCGGTCGCGCTTCCGAGTTACCAGAACGTACAAGATTTTCCCGCGCCTGAGGGCATCGTGACCGCTACGATTGACCCGGAAACTTTGCAGCTCGCCACTCCCAACTGCCCGGTCACACGTCAAGAGGTGTATGTCGGCGGCACTGCGCCCACTCAATTCTGCGAGCGCCACGGCGGCGGCGCCACGCCGCAACTGCCCACAGGGGCCGCGGGACTCTCGAGGATTTTTGGCGGTCAACCGAAGCCTCAGGAAAACTCTCCAGCTCCCGCGGGGCAGCCCGCCGCTCAGCCGGGAAAGCCTCCCGGAACTTCCGGCCCGCAGAATCCACCGGCGGCAAGTCAGGCCGGGACCAAACCACCCACACCCCGAGGCGGAAATAAATAAGGCGTTTGGGCGGAGGTTTTTGGTATCTTTGAAGCCAAGAAGTATCGAAACAAAGGATCACTTGGCAAGGGAGGCTCGCCATGAAACCTAATCGCGTGGCGATCACAGTCCTCGTAATTCTCCTTATTCCGGTTCTTCCTCAAGCGATACTGCCTGCAAACGGTCATACGGCTCGCGGGAAGGCTGCGTCGGGAGTACGCGTGGCGCAGCAAGAATCCAAACCGCAGAACGTTGTTGCGCCTGAAACCGCGGCGTCCTCCGACTTGGCCGATCTGGAGAGCCGCGCCGATCTGCAAATGGCCCGGAAGGAATATGCCGAAGCGGCCAAAACATACAAGCAACTGGTCGTGCAGGCGCCGAAGAACCCCGTTTACCTGAACAAGCTGGGCATCGCTTATCATCAACAGACAATGCTTTCTGTTGCGCAGCGCTTTTATGAGAAGGCCGCGAAGGCGGACCCGCAGTACGCCGATGCCCTGAACAACATCGGGACGATCTATTACCAGCGCAAGAAATATGGCAAAGCCGTGCGCTATTACAGGAAGGCTCTGCAGATTCACGAAACCATGCCCGCGGTCTACTGCAATCTCGGGTACGCCTACTTTTCCGAGAAGCATTATGTCGAGGCGATGGATGCGTTTCAGCACGCCGTGCAACTCGACCCCGCCGTGTTTGACCATTCTTCCCGCACCGGCTCGGTTTTACAGGACCGCTCGCTTGTCGGCGAACGCGGCATGTTCAATTTCCTGCTGGCCAAGTCGTACGCCCAGATGGGAAACGCGGAGCGGTGTGCGCATTATCTCCGCAAAGCGCGCGACGAAGGATACTCTTCGATCGCCAAGGTGAAGGACGACCCCGCGTTTGCCGCGGTTTTACGCGACCCCGGGGTTCAGGAGGCGCTGCAGGCCGAGGCCGAGAAAAAGCCCTGAGGTGCGCCCGGCGGCAGAGCAGAGTTCGGCAAAACGCACGGCGCGTTGATTCACCTGACTCCTCCGAGGCTGCGAAGTTCTCGTGACGGTTCCTGCCAGTCTGCGTCTGTTACAATACATTTCGACATGGCGACTCGGACGATTCCTCGAATCCTTTCGGTAACCGCTATGGTTTTCTTTTGCGGAGCAATTTCGCCCCAGCCGGCTCTTGCTTCGCCGAGCGGTCATCCGGGCGCAGCGCGCGTGCAGGCAAACGGTTCCTCCGCGCAAATCTTCCTCATCTTTCCGTTTGAGAACCCGGGACGCACCACGCGGCTTGATTGGCTGGGCGAAGGGCTGGAAGAACTGACCATTGAACGCCTCGCCTCGGTCGGCCAGCAGCTTTTCACGCATGAGGAACGTCAAGCGGCGCTGGAGAAATCCGGCCTGCCCATGTCCACGCGGTTCAGCCGCGCGACGATGCTCAGGATTGCTGAAGATATGGACGCGGACTTCGTTATCTTCGGCCGCTATGCCTATGACGGAAAAAAACTGAAAATTACGGCGAACCTCCTGCGAGTTTCCCCGCCCGGCCTCGTCCCTGCAATTCAGGAATCCGGCTCGCTCGAAGAGCTGATGGACATGCACCAGCGGCTGACTTGGCGGCTGCTGCGCGCCGCCGATCCGGCCTACAAGCACAGCGAGCAGGAGTTTGCCAAGATGCAGCGCACCCTGCGGCTGGATGCTTTTGAACACTACATCCGCGGGTTGCTGGCCGGCGATGACGAACAGCGCATCCGCAGCCTGCGCGAAGCCGCGCGTCTTGAGCCGGATTGGGCCGATCCCGCTTACGCCCTGGGCCAGTCCTATTTCGCGCGGCGGGATTGTGATGACGCGCTGGCGTGGTTTTCGAAAGTTCCGCCGACGGACGCGCGCGGCCCCGAAGCGAGTTTCTATTCCGGCGTGTGCCATTTGCAGCGCAACGATGCCGCGCGTGCTGAGGCGGCGTTTGCCGGCTTGCTCGGGCGATATGCATCTGCAGCGCATCGCGCAGCGGATGTGCCCGAAGTCCTCAACAATCTCGCGATTGCCGAGGAACGTCTGGGAAAAGCGCGCGAGGCGGAATTGGAGTTCAAGCGCGCGGCCCAAATCGACCCGGAGGAAGTGGATTACCGGTTCAACCAAGCCTTGGCCAAATTCCGCGGTGACGACCCGGCTGCGGCGATCGAACCGTTGCGCGAATTGCTGCGGCTTGAGCCGGACGATCCCGAGGCATGGGCTCTGCTGGTAGCGGCGTTGGAAAAAAGCGGCCGTGGGAGCGAAGCCGCATCCGAGCGCGACGCAGCCGCGCGAGAAACAGGCAAGGCTCTGCCGGCGCTGAAGCCGGAGACATTGGCGCGGATGGACCGCGTCAAGACACGCCTCGACATCGCTGCCCTGCGGGAGTTTGCGGAGCCCGCTGGGGAGCGTGCTTCCGCCGGCAGCTCCTCTGCTGCGCTGGCTATTTCAGGCCGGCAATTGCACCTGAAGCGCGGGCGGCAATACCTTGCCGCCGGAAAACTCGACGAGGCCCAGCGCGAGTTTTCCGAAGTTTTGGTGCAATTACCGCATGATGCCGCGGCGCATCAAGGATTGGCGGAGGCATACCGGCGAAAGGGGAAACTTGAAGATGCGGTTGGCGAGCTGCGGGCGGCCCTCGAAACGCGAGACGACGCCGCGGCGCGCACCACGCTCGCTCGGCTCTATCTCGAACAGAAAAAGCCGGACGAAGCTCGCGCGCAGTTGCGGCTTGCTCTGAAGCTCGCGCCAGGATACACCGAGGCGCGGGCGTTGCTGGACAAGCTGGGCTCCAAGCAAGGCTCGGGAGAACCACGATGAAAGAGAAACGACGGAACATTCCGGTGCGGTTTGATCTGGTGCGGCACGCCTGGTGGCTTGCCCCGCTGATGATCGCGGCGATATTTGCTTTTGGGGCGAAGTCATCGGCGGGCCAACCTGGAGGGAACGCGGCCGGATCTGCGCGCATCGAGGAG
>DASWCG010000084.1:0-1797 GCA_036390175.1 Candidatus Acidiferrales bacterium
GGTTTGTAGCTGCGGACAGTTAACCCGAGTTCGGCCTGGTCGGGAATGATGTTGTTCTTCGTGCCAGCTTGAATGTATCCCACGGTGACCACGGCCGCCTCTCCAGGCTTGACCTCGCGCGAGGTGATGGTCTGCAGCGCAAGAATAGTTCTGGCAGCGATGACGATGGGATCGACAGTTGTATGAGGCGCCGAGCCGTGGCCGCCCTTGCCGAAGATCGTGATGCGGACAGAGTCGGCGTTGGCGTAACGGTAACCGGAGGCGACCCCAACTTTTCCCGCAGGGAGTTCGTTGCTGGTATGCAGCGCGACGGCGACATCGGGCTTGGGAAAACGTGTGAACAAGCCGTCGTCGATCATTTTCTTGGCGCCGGTAATCGTCTCCTCCGCAGGTTGGCCGATTAGCATGAGCGTTCCATGCCAGGTGTTCTTCGTATTCGCCAGGATCGTGGCAGTTCCCATGAGCGATGCCATGTGCAGGTCGTGGCCGCAGGCATGCATGACCGGGACGTCGCGACCTGCGTCGTCTTTCGTGTGGATCCTGCTGGCGTAAGGTAAACCCGTCTTCTCCTCGACGGGGAGCGCGTCGAGCTCGGTGCGCAGCATCACAGTTGGACCAGGACCATTTTTGAGGAGCGCGACAATCCCGTTGCCGCCCACGTGTTCCGTGACCTCGTAGCCCAGGGTGCGGAGACGGCTCACTAGCTTGTCTGCCGTTTGTGTCTCGTGCCCGGAAAGTTCGGGATTCTGGTGCACGTCCACGTAGAGCGCATGCGCCTGGGGGAAGACCTTTTCCACCTCGCCCGAAGTTGCGGCCGTCTGGGCCCAGGCGGAGGCGGTGACGACTACGAGCAGCAGAAACATTGCGAGATAAGCCCGGTCGTTCTGACATTCGCCGTTCCCAAGCAGGGTTAATTTGTGTATCTCCTCATTGATACGTGAACAGGTTAATCGATCCGGCATGCTTGCCTCCGTCACTTGGCAATTCGCGATTTACCGCAAACAAGGAGCCTCTCGGCCAAGCAGGGTTCATTCAATGACGGGCACCGATCTATGGCGAGCTTTGCGCCTACGTGTATGGGCACTTTCAGTGTCCTTGCTCTTCCAGAAACCTTTCCGCTTCTAATGCGGCCATGCACCCGGTTCCGGCGGCGGTGATGGCCTGGCGATAGCGGCGGTCCTGGACATCGCCGCAAGCGTACACGCCGGGCACGCGGGTGGAAACGTAATTCTTGGTCACAAGATAACCATCCACATCGGTATCGAGCTGGCCTTCGAACATGCGCGCGTTCGGGATGTGTCCGATCCCTAGAAACATTGCGCTGGTGGGAAAATCTGAGACCTTGTTGGTTATGATATTGCGCAGCTTAAGGCCGGTCACTTCGGCTTTGGCGGGATCGTAAACATCTTCGACGACAGTGTTGGTGAGGAATTGAATGTTCTTGTGGTGGCGGGCACGGTCAAGCATGATTTTTGAGGCGCGGAACTCGTTGCGGCGGTGAATAAGTGTGACTTTTGTCGCGAATCGAGTGAGAAAGAGGGCTTCTTCCATAGCCGAGTCACCGCCGCCGATCACGGCGATTTCCTTTCCCGAGAAGAAGAAGCCGTCGCAGGTAGCGCAGGAAGAAACGCCGTGGCCGATTAACGCCTGCTCACCGGGAAGCCCCAACCAGCGGGCGGACGCGCCGCTGGCAATGATCAGCGTCTGAGTGTGAATGGTCTCACGCCCGACCTGCAACGCGAAGGGCCGCTTACTCAAGTCGACGCGATCTACATGGCCGAGCTGATATTGCGCGCC
>DASWCG010000085.1:0-13206 GCA_036390175.1 Candidatus Acidiferrales bacterium
ATTCGTGCAGGGACAAAAATACTTTGCGCGCCGGGTGAGTACGGGACGGCTACTTCGATCGTGGTCGCCTCGCGGTAACGCTTGCGGCTCTTGAAACGAAGCCCTCCTCGCGACATGTCTTCACAGACAGCAATGTCGTCCTCAAAACCAGAACGCCGGATGCACGCTTTGAAGTTTACTTTGGTGCGGGGGTGCTTGCGCCTGTTTTCCGGAGGTCCTGCAGGTCTCGGCGCGGGCGCAGGTTCGGGCGGCGCTGGGCCCGGGGACGCGGCGGGCTCGGCCCTTCGCGCGGTTTCCGGCGAAAGGGACTCGTCTTCGGCAGCGCCTGTACTTCTCGTCCAGACGGTCGAGTATCCGCAGCGCTTACAATATCGGACTAAGCCTTGATTAATGGCATAGACGTCCGATTCAAGATCACTTTGCTCAACCATCTCGCGGCTCTTACAACTGCTGCATTGCAGCAAGAAGCGGCTCGCTTGTTTTTCGGATTCGGTCCGGGGCGGAAACTCGGCATCCCAAAAATCGGCGTTGGGGTCCAGAAACGCCACCCCGTAGGTGTAGATGTCCGTCTGAAATCCGAGCTGCCCAACGACGCGCACCTCTGTCTCTTTATTCGTCTCCACGCACCGTAGGATCAGCTCTTGCTCCGCGGACAGCTTATGCTGTGAAACAATCCCCGCTCCATGCCGGCTAAGCACCACGGTTTTTGTCTGCTCTGAAAAGACCTTGCCCTCCGTGTCGCTTCCCACCAGCTGGATGGCGACCTGTTTCGGAATTCGGCTACTTCGACGTAGCCCTGGGGGAGACATTCTGAACACTCGGTAGTCCAGTGCTTTGCCCCATGGTACTCACAATCTTCCGTTTAGGTCATTTATTTTGTGGTTCTGGTCCAATCAGAGGACGGTAAAGCTAGAAGAAGACGCGCTTGCCAGGTCCTCCAAAGCCGGATTCCCGGAGACAGACCGACAGGCGAAGCATCGGGCCGGGCGGACTGCGGGGGTCATTCGTACGCGAGTGCGTCCACCGGGTCGAAGCCGGCGGCGCGATAGGCAGGGACGATGGCTCCGGCAGCCGCCCCGAGCAAGGCCAGGCCGACCGCCTTCAGAACCCAAGCGGCGGGAATCAGGACGGTCAGCGTCGGAGAAGTCTGTTTCAGCACTGCCTGAGCAGTGTACGTAGCCGCCAAGCCGAACGCCGCGCCGGAAACCGCCATCACCAGTGTCTCGCTCAGCAGCAGACTAAGAATGCCCCAGCGGGAGGAGCCCAACGCCTTGAGGATGCCGATCTCCCGCGTGCGTTCGAGCACCATGGTGTGCATGGTAAGCAGGACCACCAGAAAACTGATCACCACGCCGAGCCCCACCATGGTGCGGATAAACGGTCTCAGTTCCGGGAGGTTCGAGGAATTCATCAGGGTCACGTACTCGGCCACCGAGAGGATGCGGTCATCGGGCAGAATGCGCACCAGAGCTTCGCGGGTGCGTTCGGTGTCGCCGGTGCTGCGCACGTAAAACATGGAAACGCGCTTGTCGGCCCCCGCGATGTCCTGAGCCTCGTGCAGCGGGAGAAAGAACCTCGCGCCTTTTCCATTCGCCACGATGCCGCAGATGGTGAACTCGTGATTGAGCAGCGTCACCGTGCTACCCACTTTCAGTTTCCGGGCGCGCGCCACGATGTCATCGGCCATGGCTTCCCCGGGATGCTCGAAGGGGCGCCCCTGCAAAAACAGAAATCCTTTGCTGAGCGCGTTGAAGCGCGGGTAGTCAATCCCATACACCACGCTGAAATTGTGAGTGTCCATGATAACGAGCGTCGGCGCCACTTCATCCACGCCTTCCACTTGCGCGATGCGCTGCGCCAGGGATTCCTGCATTACGGCACTCGAAAAAGCAAAGAAAATGGACGAGTTGGGGGGCTGCACCAAGATATCTGCGCCAACGCCTTCCACGCGCTTGCCCCACTCTGAAACAACTCCGGAGGTCAGCCCGACAACCAACAGAATCAGGACCACTTGAATGGAAATGGCCACGATGCTCAACCCGCTCCGCAGGGGCCGCACCGTCAGATTGCTCCAGACCATTTTCAACGGGGAAAAACCGTTGGCTGACTTTTGCGGCACGCGAGGGCTCACTGCGCGCTACTTTAGCACTTCGCGCGCAAGGCGGTCAAAACCTTGCACTTGGACGGATTTCGTGGAGCGCTGATGTTTGCAGATGCGCGAGTTCACAAGAGAGCTGTGCGGCGTTCCGTCAGGCCTTGCACGAGTTGTGCCGCAAATGATTTCTCCGGCGTGAAAACTTCGTTAGTTTTCAACACAACTGTTGAAAACTTTGTGGAAATCGGCGCTGCGCGATGCCTAAGCGTACCCGAATCAAGACGCTGAAGCTGTTTGCACTTTTTTTGTGCAAAGAATGCAAGATTCATGGCCGATAAATTGCCTGCGAGGAATCTTAGACGCAACTTGTGGGGAAAATTTTCGAAACGGGAAAAAAGGGCACGAAAATTTTATGTTTGATGGGCCCTAGTACCAGCGATGCGGCTTTTCCAGATGAATCTGAATCGCCTGGGGCGGACCTTCAAGGTCATAATATTGCCCAAATGTCTTCCATCCCTCGGGAGGCACTACCGCAATCCAAACGCGTCGCTTCGGCGGATAAGGAACATGCGCGACGCCGTCTTGATTGGTTTTCACATTCATCTCAATCTTCTTGTCTTTCTTCAGTCTGCGTTCCTGGTAGTAGCTGATGTAGACGCTGGCACCTTCTACGGGCTGGTTCTTCTCTCCACCGGTTACCACGATGCGCAAGCGGTCTGCCGCCGACGGTTTCGGCGGCTTCTCTTCCCGGGTTTGCGGTTGCTGCGACTGGAATGAAGTCTTCCCGGCCGCTGCCACAGCGCAAATCAAAACGGCAACGAACACACTCGCAGCAATCAACCTTGCAATTTTCTTGGGATTCATCCCCATGGGGACCAATTCTACCTCAAGACCTCCTTGCCGGGCCCGCGCCTCATCCACCATCATTCCGATGCGCCGTGAAGCCCAGACTGTGTCCCAGGGGCATCCGGGTGATGGAAACTGACTCCTGCGCCGTGAATTGACTCGTTTGCCGTCCTGAAGTACCTTCAGAAGCCACCGTACAGCGCCGCAGTTGGCCGGTGCGCTGCGACCTCTTCAGAACTTTTATACCCGCGGCGAAGTTTCTGCAATCGAAATCTGTGGCGGCGCGCTCGCGGCTGAATCGTCCGCCGCGCGAACCGAGATTCGCACAGGGAGAGCCCACATGGGATTTGCCACTGACGCCATACACGTCGGGCAGGAGCCGGACCCAACCACCGGAGCAATTGTCGCGCCCATCTACCAGACTTCGACGTACGTGCAGGAGGAGTTGGGCAAAGACAAAGGCTATGACTACGCGCGCACCAATCACCCGAACCGCAAGGCGCTCGAACGCACCGTGGCGAAACTCGAAGGCGGCGAAAGCGCCTACGTGTTCACCTCGGGGATGGCGGCGATTGACGCCGTCTTCCGGCTGGTTCGCCCCGGGGACCACGTAATTGTGTCTGAAGCCGTCTACGGCGGCGTGTTCCGCCTCTCCACGCAGCTTCTCGCCCAGTTCGGCATTGATTTCAGCTTTGTGGACACTGCCAATCTCGACGCCGTGAACGGAGTGCTCAGCTCAAGGACGAAATTGCTCTACGTCGAGACGCCCACAAACCCGACCATGCGAATCACGGATATCGCCGCGGTGAGCAAAATTGCCAACCGAAACGGCGTCACGCTCGCCGTGGACAACACCTTTCTGAGTCCTTACCTGCAGCAGCCGATCTCGCTCGGCGCGCACATCGTGGTGCATTCCATGACCAAGTACCTGAACGGCCACAGCGATGCCACTGGCGGCGCCGTGGTTCTCACCCGCAAGGAAGACGCGGAAAAAATTTACTTCATTCAGCGTTCGGCAGGCGCAGGACTCTCGCCGATGGATTGCTTCCTGGTGTCGCGCGGGATCAAGACGCTGGCGGTGCGGATGACACAGCACAACGCCAATGGCGCGGCCGTCGCCCGGTTTTTGGAGGCGCATCCAAAGGTGAAGCGCGTTTACTACCCCGGCTTGGCTTCGCATCCGCAGCATGAAGTGGCGCGGAAACAGCAACGCGGCCCCGGCGCGATGCTTTCCTTCGACGTGGGCTCGCTCGAGAGGGCGCGGCGGATGCTCAACGCCGTGCGGCTATGCTCGCTTGCGGAAAGCCTCGGCGGAGTCGAGACCCTGATTTCTCTACCCGCGCTGATGACGCACGCCTCAATGCCGCGCGATGTCCGCGAACGCATCGGCATCACCGAAGGGCTCATCCGGCTTTCCGTGGGCATCGAAGACGAAGAGGATCTCATCGCCGACCTCAATCAGGCGCTGATGCAGGTGTAGCTCGCCGCTCCGCCGGTGACGCTATTTCGTTTTTGAAAGACACTCCTCCATCCACTCCAAGTAGGATGGCGACCCCATGGCAATCGGCAGCGCAATAAACTCCGGCACATCGTAGCTGTGCAGGCGCTCGACTTCGGCCTCGACCTTGGGCAGAAGACGCCGCGCCGTCTTGATCAGCAGGAGATGCTCCGTGGCGGTTTCTACGCTGTCTTTCCAGCGATAGACCGACCGCATCGGAGATTCGATGACGTTCACGCACGCGGCGAGGCGCTGTTCGACCAGCCCCTCGGCAATCAGGCCCGCGTCTTCGGCAGACCCGCACGTCACCAGCACGACCACTTTGTCGTTTTTGGCCACGTTGTGCTCCTTTCTCCTCGTTGTGTCCCCTGCGTTGACCGATTGGCGCTCCCCGCCACGGCCCTCTGGTTGCCCCGCGCGCCGCACGCTACAATACCGCGCAATGGCGACCGCTTCCACAAAGTTTGCCGCCAAGCCCAGAATTGAATTCGGGACCTCGGGATGGCGCGCGCGCATTGCCGATGAATTCACCTTTGCAAACGTGCGCCTGGCCGTTGCGGCCATCGCGCAGCACGTATTGAGCCGCACGGCAAAGCCCACGGTGATTGTGGGGTTTGACAGGCGATTTTATTCCGAGGAGTTTTCCCGCGCCGCCTCCGACGTTCTTGCCGGGCATGGCATCCGTGTGTTGCTGTGCGACGCCGCTGCGCCGACGCCGGCGATTGCCCATGAAATCCTTCGGCGCAAGGCGGACAGCGCGATCAATCTCACGGCGAGCCACAACCCCGCGGAATATCACGGGCTGAAATTTTCCTCCGCCGACGGCGGTCCGGCGCTGCCCGAAGTCACCCAGGATATCGAAGCGCGGGTGGCGAAGCTCGCCGCGAAACTTCCCGTTCCGGCGCACGAAACAGCCGCGTTTGCGGGCGCCGACCGTTTCGAGAAGATCTCGCCGCGCGAGCCGTATCTGAAGCGGCTTGGCGAGTTGGTGAACTTCGAAGAAATCCGCGCGGCGAAGTTGGCCATGGTGTACGACGCGCTGCACGGCTGCGGCGCGGGCTATCTCGACCGCGCGCTCGCCGAGCGCGGCATTCCAGCGATCACGCTGCGCGCCGACCGCGATGTCTTGTTCGACGGCTCCGGGCCGGATGCCTCCGAAGAAAACCTCGCGCCGCTCAAGCGCTCCGTGGCCGAGCACAAGGCCGCCGTGGGACTGGCCACCGACGGCGACGCCGACCGCTTCGGCATATTCGACGCCGGAGGCGCGTGGGTGTCTCCCAACCATATTCTCGCGCTGCTCTACGATTACCTGCTGGAGACTCGCGGGTGGAAATTGCCTGCGGCGCGCAGCGTGGCCACGACGCATCTGCTCGATGCCGTCGCGCGGCATCACGGGCAGAGGATTTATGAAACGCCGGTGGGCTTCAAATATGTCGGCGAGCTCATCAAGCAGGACAACATCGCGTTCGGCGGCGAAGAAAGCTCCGGGCTGACGATTCGCGGGCACGTTCCGGAAAAAGACGGCATCCTCGCCGGCCTTCTGGTCGCGGAGATGGTTGCGCATCGCCGCGCCACGCTGGCCGAGCAGATTCGCGCCCTGTTCCATCGCGTGGGAATGGAATGCTGGCCGCTGCGCGAGAACCTGAACCTGAGCGAGGAAGTAAAAGCGCGGACCATCGAACGGCTGAAGAAAGATCACACGAAGATATTCGGCCGCGCGGTGAAGCGCATCGATCGCACCGATGGCGTGAAGCTGATCTTCACGGATGGGTCGTGGGTGCTCTTGCGGCTCTCAGGAACCGAGCCGCTGCTGCGGTTGTATGCCGAGGCGTCGTCGCCGGAAGCATCGGCGGGGTTGGTGCGCGCGGCCCGTGCATGGATTTTCGAATGAGGGTGGGAAGAAAAACGCCGCCGAAACGCAGCGAGCCGCCGCCCTTCTTCCGGCGGCATGCGCGAACGCTGCTGGCTGCCGTGCTCGCGCTTCTTTTCGTTCACGATATTTTTGGCGCGCACGGCTTTATGGCCATGCGGCGCACGCAGAAGGAAATCGAACGGCTGCGCAACGACATTGACCGCCTCAACAAAGAAAACGAGCAGCTCGGCGGCGAGGTGAAAGCGCTGCGGAGCGATCCCAAGCTCATTGAGCGCATCGCGCGCGAAGAAATGGGTCTCGCGCGCCCCGGTGAAATCATTATCCGCCTCCCGCCCTCGGCAAAAAACGCTAAGCCGAAGCCGTGATTCGCCCACACCATTTCTGCGCCGAAGAACTGGACTGGCGTGGACACCTGTCCTAGGCGCGCTTCTTGCCGAGGCGCGTTCGCGCGAGCGAGAGCAGGAGCATGGCGGAGAAAATCGTCGCGAGGCCAAGCGTCGCTGCGGGAATGCTGTTCAGGCGCTTGGGAAGAATCGAGAAGCGGCCGTACACGAATTCGATGTGCACCCAATAGACGAGCAGCGACGTTGTGCCCATCTGGATGAGCGGGCTGAAGCCCCATTGCCCTGCGCCCCAGCGGCACCAGACATAGCTGAGCGTGAGGATCAGCAGCATGACACCGACGCGGATGAAAAAGAATTCCGGGCTGCTGTGCCAGAAATCGTAGACGGCATAGAGCCGCTCGGGCCGCGCATCAAGCCAGAGGCCGAGCGCCCAGAGCGCCGCTCCGCCGCCGCCGAGCGAGAGCACGGCCTTCGCTTCGTTGCGCCGCGCCCAATCACTCATTAGGAAGAATCCCGCAGCGAGTCCGGCAAACGCAAATGCCGCCCAGGGAAACAGCGGAAACAGCCACGGCTGCGGCTCGCCGAAGATGTGCACGCCGTTGACGTAGGACTCGAGATACCACGGCAGCCAGCGCGGACGATGCGTCGTCCAAAGCGGCGGAGTGGCGAGAGCGATCGTCAGCGCGACGAGCAGCGACACGACGATGCTGATGGCCCGTTCGCGCGAAATTCCCGGAGTGGCTTCGGCAGCGGACGGCACATGGGGAACGCTGGCGTAACAGACCGCGCCCATCAACACCATCGAAAGGCCGATAATGTTGAGCACGTCCACGCGAAGCAGGTCGGTCCACGGCACCCACCTCCAGCCCAGCAGAAATTCCTGCACGCGAAACAGCAGGCCCAGCCCGAAAATCTCCGCGCCGCGGCGGATGGTGGTGCGGGCAATCTCTCCTGCGGCGATTCCTTTGCTGCGCAGGCGGTCGGTGACCAGCGCGAAGGAAATTCCCGCCAGAAACAAGAACAGCGGCGCGGGGAGCGTTCCGCCGAGCTGCGACCATTTAAACCAGGTGGAGTGGCGCGCGTCGTCGCTGAGCCACGAATCGTAGCAATGCGTCTGAAACATGAAGACGCACGCAAGGCCGCGCATCCAATCAATGTAGCTGAGCCGCTGCTTGCTTTTTTCCGCCATGGCCGTGGGTTACACTAACTCCCCTGTCCAGCGGACGCCAACTCGGTTTGCTCCCCGGCATCGGGCTCTGGGCGGTGCTTTGCTTGGCCGGTGCATTTTATGGCATCTGGCTGGGTTTTGGGGGAAGAGGTTTTGGCGTAAGCCTCGCGGCGTTTTCCTTGTTTTTCGGCATCGAGATACTCCTGGCTTGCGGGAATACCCAAGAGCGGCTGGCGAACTCGCTCGGCGTCGGCGGCGGGTTCCTCCTCAGCGTGCTCGTGCTGCTGGTGTATTTGATTTATGCGCGCCAGACAGGAACGTTCGCGTGGAAGCATGCGGCCATGGCCACGGCGTTCGTTCTCGCTCCCGTGGCGCTCGCTGCCCTGCGCGAACGCGGGGCCGCGCCCGGGTGGCAAGACTACGCGGCGGTGCTCGCGCTATTTCTTCCCTTCAAAGCTCGCATGCTCGCGCCGTTGTGGGCTTATCCCGAAGGCCGCCTGAGCTACATACTGGCCATCCTGATGGCGCTCGACGTCGGCATTGCGGCGTTTCTCCTGGTGTGCAAGTTGGATGGCGTGGGCTACTCCCTTGCGTGGGCGAAAAGCTGGGCCTTTACCGTCATGCTGAGCTTCGTGCTCTTCGGAGCGATCGCCATTCCCCTGGGTCTTGCGCTTGGATTCATCCGCTTCGGCCCCGACTGGGCGCATTGGAAGACGCTGCCGCCGTTTGCGCTCGGCGTTTTGTTCTTCACCGCGTGGCCCGAAGAATTTCTGTTTCGCGGAATTCTGCAGAACCTGCTTTCGAAAAGTTTGAAGAATGAATGGAGGGGCCTGGCCGCCGCGTCTATCCTGTTTGGTGCGGCGCATCTCCCCAACGGGGTGAACTTCCCGCACACTATGAATTGGCGCTACGGAATCCTGGCGGCGATTGCGGGAGGGTTTTACGGCTGGACGTGGAAGAAGACCGGCTCGATCTTTCCCGCCGCGCTGCTCCACGCTGCGGTGGACATCTCCTGGCACTTCTTCTTCCCTGCAATCTGATACAATTGAAAACGCTGGTTAGTGTAATGAAAAAAACTTCCCGCAATAGAAAGAAAAAGTCTAACCGTGCGGGAGAACGCCCACGCGGCGAAAAAAGCAGGGGGATGGTTCCGGCTTTTGAGTTGCTGGCTGGGTTACCAGCAGGCTTCCTCAGTCCCCGCGAAGATGGCGTGCCTCAAAAGCGCGCGGGCAACCGCGCGCGGCTGACGTAGGCGACCATAGGATGCTCACGGTCAGAGAACGCGGAGACCGTGGGCGGCAGCAAGCTTCGCCTGATTCCGGTCGAATGTGTAGAAGGTATCCGCCCGCAGCGCCAGTGCAGAGGCGACGTGTAGAACATCCAGGGCGCGCGTGCCCAGGACCGGTGTATTCGTGCGCGCGATTTGCTTGCCATGCTCGAAAGCGCCAGCGGAAAGCGGTGCAACACGCACGACGGTATTTTCGATGTCCTTTTGAAAAAGGCTGAGGGCGGCACTTGCTTCGGCAGTCGTGATTTCCGTCCGGAAAAGCCTCAGCCCGACGGCATTGATCAACTCGAGCTCTCCCAGTTCCGTTACGAGCAGCGGGAGTTCGGCAGTTTTCATTTTTTCTCCGGCGGCACGGGAATTCGCGTCCTGAATGCAGGTCGAGAGCAAAAAGCTTGTATCGGCGTAGGCGCTCAAAATCGTTCTCGTTCTGCAGCCAGAAGTTCCGCTCCCGAAACCTTCATTTTCTTCTTGCCAAAAATCTTTCTCAGCCGCGCGGCCACATCCGGGCGGCCAACTGGAGCGGAAGGCGCGGGCGGGAGCAGGCGCGCAATGACGCGCTTGCGCTTGGTGATCAGGATTTCTTCGCCGTCGCGAAGCAGATCCTCCACGACGGAGAAGCGGTAGCGAAGGTCGCGCACGGTGGCTTTTCTCATGTGATGCATTCTAGCATCACACCTTCTCCATGGCAAGAGAGAAAAATCAGCGGACGACGCCGGTGAGGGGACTGGAAGCCGTGGCGTAAAGTTTCTTCGGGATGCGCCCGGCGAGGAAGGCTTTGCGGCCCGCAGCGACGGCGTCGCGCATGGCCTCGGCCATGAGCACCGCGTCATGCGCTTCGGCGATGGCGGTATTCATCAGGACGCCGTCGGCCCCCAGTTCCATGGCAACCGCGGCGTCGGAGGCCGTGCCCACTCCGGCATCCACGATGAGCGGCACTTCGGTGATGCGCTCGCGGAGGATGCGCAGGTTGGCGTGGTTCTGAATGCCCATGCCCGAGCCGATGGGCGCGCCCAGCGGCATCACGGCCGCTGCGCCCGCGTCAATCAGCTTGCGCGCCACCACCAGGTCGTCGTTCGTGTACGGCAAAACGACGAAGCCTTCTTTCACCAGCACGCGTGTGGCGCTCACCAGCTCTTCGGTGTCGGGAAACAGCGTCTGCTGATCGCCAATCACTTCGAGCTTCACCCAATGTGAGAGGCCGACCTCGCGGCCCAGGCGCGCCGTGCGGATGGCTTCGTCGGCGGAGTAGCAGCCGGCGGTGTTGGGCAGGATGAAGAATTTGTTGCGGTCAATATAATCGAGCAGCGATTCCTTGCTGCGGTCGGTGAGGTTCACGCGGCGCACCGCCACCGTCACCATCTCCGCGCCCGAGGCTTCGTGGGCGCGCGCCATCTCCGGGAAGCTGCGGTATTTGCCCGTGCCCACAATCAGCCGCGAGCGGAAAGCCCGGCCTGCAATCACCAGCGAATCGTTCATTGCTGTACTCCTTTGAACATTCTACTCCCCGCGCCGGGGTTCCGCCAAAGCGGCCGGGCCGTATCTCCGAAGAGGTTACGCCGGGCGGGCGCGCTCGGCGCCGTCGTAGAGGCGCTCGATGAGCTCGCGGTAGCGCTCGCCGATAACGCGGCGCTTGAGCTTCATGGTATAGGTTAGGCTGCCATTGTCGAAGGTGAAATCTTCGGGAAGCAGGGCGAAGCGCTTGATGGTTTCATACTGCGCGAGGTTCGGGGTGAGCCGCGCGATTTCCTTTTCAATCAGTGTGTGCGTCCACGGGCTTGCGGCGATTTCTTCATCGGATTTCAGCTCGATGCCGGCCGCGCGCGCGGCCGCAGCCACGCTCGCGAAGTTGGGCACAATCAGCGCGGAAATAAACCGCCGCTTGTCGCCAATCACCGCGGCGTTGAGGATGTACGGGCTGGTCTTGAGGGAATTCTCAATGGGCTGCGGCGCAACGAATTTTCCCGCGGCGGTCTTGAGCAGCTCTTTCTTGCGGTCGGTGATGTACAGGTAGCCGTCGGCATCGAGATAGCCGATGTCGCCGGTGCGCAGCCAGCCGCCCTCGCCGATGGCTTCCTGCGTTTCCTGAGGACGCAGATAATAACCCTCCATCACGCACGGCCCTTTGACGAGGATCTCGCCGTCTTCGGCGATGCGGATCTCGACCTTTTTAATCGGACGGCCCACGCTTCCCAGACGGTTATGGGGATAATTGCTGGTCACGATCGGCGAAGTCTCCGTCAGGCCGTAACCCTGGTAGACGGGCACTCCGGCGGCCCAGAAAAACTCGATGATCTCTTTGGCCAGAGGCGCGCCGCCGGAAAAGACCACGCGAGGGCGCCCGCCCAAGCCCGCGTGAATCTTCGAGAAGACCAGGAGATTGGCCAACGTCCATTGCAGGCGCAGCCCAAGCGAAGCGCTCTTGCCATAAGCGCGCCAGGGAATGGACCGCTGCGTCACTTCCATGGCCCAGTCGAAAACCTTTCGCCGGAAGCCCGTGGCTTGGTGGCCCTGCTCCATCACGCGCGCGTAGAGTTTTTCAAACACGCGCGGCACTCCGGAAATGATGGTCGGGTGGACTTCGAGCATGGCCTGCGGCACGTGGTCAATCACCTCGACATAAGCGATGGCCACGCCCTCGAACAGGAACACGTAGTCCATCATGCGCTCGTACACGTGCGCGAGCGGCAGAAACGAAAGCGCCAGATCGTCGGTGGGGCTCAATTGCATTTCCGTGCGCGAATCCACCGAGTTCGAGCTGAGATTGTTGTGCGTGAGCATCACGCCCTTGGGCTCGCCGGTGGTGCCCGAGGTATAGATGATGGTGGCAAGCTGCTCGCCGGTAGCTTCCTGGGCGCGCAGGCGGTATTCGCGGACTTCGTTCTCGCCTGCCGCCGCGATCAACGATTCGTAGCGGAGATATTCCCCGGCCAGATGCTTCAGCCCCCCGGCAACGATGACCTGCTCGACGGTCTTCAGTTTTTCGCGGACCCCCAGCACGCGCTCCGCTTGCACCGCGCCCGCGGCAAACACAACCTTGCAACCCGAATGATTCAGGATGTAGGTCATGCGCTCGGGCGATTCGTTGAAATAGACCGGTACGCTCACCGCACCCAGGCCGAGAATGGCGAAGTCGGCGATGTGCCATTCGGGGCGGTTCCCGGAGAACAGGCCGACGCGGTCGCCCTTCTTGACGCCCAGCTCGTTGAGGGCATTGGCAAGCCCAGCGATGCGCCGCAACACTTCCGCCGAGGAAATGCTCTCCCAGTGGTCACCGGCCTTGAACATTTGCGCGCGCAGGCTGGGAGTTTTATCGAAGCGTTCGAGCAGACGCTCAGTGAGTGTCGGGTAAGGCATGGCGCGAGGTTCACTTTACCGCAGCGGTGTGTGCCGCGCAACGCAGCTTGGACGCTGATGCGCGGGCTTCGAAATGTCGTCTCCTGTTACAAGCACGCGGCAGGTGAGATATGATGGCGGCGGAGAATTTCCCCGATGAGGGAAACGGTGAGCGAGATGGCCATGGATTCGGCTGCTCCGGCGCAGACGGTGCGCGCGCCGCGCGGCACATCGGTTTCCTGCAAAGGCTGGCAGCAGGAAGCGGCCTTGCGCATGCTCATGAATAATCTCGACCCGGAAGTGGCCGAGAAGCCGCAGGAATTGATCGTCTATGGCGGCACGGGCAAGGCCGCGCGCAATTGGGAATGCTTCCACGCCATGGTGCGTTCGCTGCGGGCGCTCGAAAACGACGAAACGCTGCTGGTGCAATCGGGCAAGCCCGTGGGCGTGTTTCGCACCCACGAATACGCGCCGCGCGTGCTCATCTGTAACGCGAATCTGGTGGGCCACTGGAGCAACTGGGAAAAATTCGGCGAGCTCGAGCGCGCCGGCCTGATGATGTACGGTCAGATGACCGCGGGAAGCTGGATCTACATCGGCACGCAGGGAATTCTGCAAGGGACCTACGAAACGTTTGCGGCCGCGGCGCGCAAACATTTTGGCGGCGGCCTCGCCGGAAAGCTCGTCGTCTCGGGCGGCATGGGCGGAATGGGGGGCGCGCAGCCGCTTGCCGCCACCATGAACGGCGCAGCGTTTCTGGG
>DASWCG010000086.1:0-36082 GCA_036390175.1 Candidatus Acidiferrales bacterium
CTGAGCGGGTCGCATGAATACAAAAGCTAAATTCGGGGTGGGGACGGGGATCATCCTGATATCGCTTTCCACTCTGGCTTGGCTGGGCGCAAGAGAAAGCAAGACGTACTACCACACCATTGCGGAACTCCCTGCGTTGAAGGGAGCGGCCGCGCGTCAACACATGCGCATTGGCGGGACCGTCGCTCCCGGCTCCATTACCCACTTGCAGGGGCGGGTGGATTTTGTTCTCGAGGGGGAACGGAAGTCGCTGCCAGTGAGCTACGTTGGCACCGACCCTCTGCCGGATACATTTGTGGACAACTCCCAGGCGCTCATCGAGGGCCACGCTGCGCCCGACGGGCGCTTCGTTGCCGACAAAGTGCAGGCGAAATGCGCGTCGAAGTATGAAGCGGACCCCGGACAAAAGAAACCGGCAAACGGCAGCGGCGCAGCGGACAAGCGAAGTTAACCGCACCTTTATTGTCTAGGGAATGATTTCGGAGCTTCAGTGGACCTGTTTGGATCGTTCGCTCTGATTCTGGCGTTTGTCTGCGCCATCTACGCCATCGGCGCGGGCATCGCCGCCATCCTCACGCGCCGGCCGCTACTGATTAAGAGCGCGCGAAATGCCGGGATGGCGGTATGCGCCCTGATCGCCCTGGCCTCAGCCAGCCTGGTCTATCTTTTTTTCACCGACAATTACTCGATCGCCTACGTCGCTTCCCACAGCAACCGTGATCTGCCTGCGTTCTATAAAGTCGCTGCGTTCTGGTCCGGCCAGGAAGGCTCGCTGCTGTTCTGGAGTCTGCTGCTTTCCATTTACGTCTTTTCGGTTTTGTTCACCTACCGCGGAAAGCATCCCGAGCTGATGCCCTACGTCGGCGTGGTTCTCGCAGGCGTACAGCTATTTTTCCTCACGCTGAACAATTTTGTCGCCAACCCATTTCGTGTGCTCGGGGCGTTGGGACCGAACGGCGCCCTGCAAATCATCACGCGCGCCGATGGCAACGGATTGAATCCGGTCCTGCAATACCCCGAAATGGTGATCCATCCTCCGAATCTGTATTCGGGCTATACCGGCTTCACCATTCCCTTCGCGTTTGCTTTGGCCGCGCTGCTGGCGCGGTATCCGGGCGAAAAGTGGATTCATCTGACACGCAAGTGGACGATGATCGCCTGGTGCTTTCAGAGCGCCGGCATCCTCCTCGGAGCGCACTGGGCCTATGCCGTGCTGGGCTGGGGCGGTTACTGGGCCTGGGATCCGGTCGAGAATGCTTCGCTCATGCCCTGGCTGACCGGCACCGCCTTTCTGCACTCGGTGATGATGCAGGAAAAGCGGGGCATGATGAAGGTGTGGAACGTGTGGCTGGTTTTTAGCACGTTTCTGCTGTGCATTCTGGGGACGTTCATGACGCGCAGCGGAGTGGTGAGTTCGGTCCACGCCTTCGCGCAATCGAGCATCGGCAGCTGGTTCGTCGGGTTCATGATCGTCGTCCTGGGCGTCTGCACGACGGCTTTTTTGAAGAACCGTGATTATCTCCGCAGCGACAACCAGCTCGATTCCATGGTTTCGCGCGAATCCAGTTTTTTGTTCAACAACCTGATTTTGCTGGTGGCGGGCGTGGCGGTTCTCTCCGGTTCGCTCTTCCCGGTGTTCTCGGAATGGATCGAAGGCACGAAAATCAGCGTCGGTGCTCCGTTTTTCAACAAGGTCAATATCCCTATCGGGCTGTTCCTGCTGTTTCTCACCGGCGTGGGTCCGCTTCTGGCCTGGCGGAAGACTTCGTTCGAAAGCCTGAAGCGCAATTTTGGCGGGCCTCTGCTGGGGGGGCTGGTGGCCGGCGGGATCGCGTTCCCGCTGGGCCTTCGCAACTTCTATTCCCTGGTTTGCCTGATCCTTTCCGTGTTCGTTACGCTGACGATATTCTCGGAGTTTTTCCGCGGCGCCCGCGTGATCCACGCCCGCACGGGGAGCAATTTCTTATCTTCTGTCGGTCAGCTCACGATGCGCAATACGCGCCGCTATGGCGGCTACGTGGTCCATTTCGGCATGGTGTTGATCTTTACCGGCCTGTCGGGCACCGCGTTCAATCAGGACAAACAGCAGGAGCTGTCTCTCGGCCAGTCCATGAATATGGGGCACTATCGTCTGGTGTTGCAGAGTTTTGACACCCGGCCGGAGAAAAACTACACCGCCGAGCGCGCCATCATGGAAGTGATGAAGGGAAACCAGCAGGTGATGATGCTCTACCCCGAGCGGCGGTTTTTCCCCACCAACGAAGAATCGGGCACCATGGTGGCGATCTATTCCACCCTGAAAGAAGACCTCTACGTTGTCTATACGGGGCGCAGCCCGGAGAACCAGAAGCCGGTGATCCACGCATACGTGAACCCACTGGTGAAGTGGGTCTGGCTGGGCGGGGCCATCGTTGTTCTGGGTACTTTCCTGGCGCTGGTGCCCAATCGTCAGCCGGTTCTCGTCATGCGGGCGGTCACGCAGGCCGTTCCCGCCGGCCCGGCGCCGCAACCGGTCATTACCAGGGCTTCCTCTTATGAAAGCAGCGACTAGACTTTTGGCGGCAAACATTGCCACAGCATTTGCCATCGGGCTTTCGTTTTTTGTCTCCGTGCAAGTGTCCGCGCAGCAGAGCGATCGCGTCAAGGAAATCGGGAACCGCTTGATGTGCGTGTGCGGTTGCAATCAAGTCCTTCTCCGCTGTAATCACGTCGGCTGCACGGCCTCCACAGCGATGCTGAAAAAGCTTGACCAGGTTGCCGCGCGCAACGAATCCGTTGACCTAGCGGTCGAGGACTTTGTCCAGGAGTACGGCCCGGTGGTCCTCCCGGAGCCGCCGCGGAAGGGCTTCAACCGGCTGGCCATCCTGATTCCGGGCATCGCGTTCGTTGCGGGTCTGGCGATTGTTCTCCTGGTGATTGCGCTTTGGCGGCGCCGGGCGCCTCAGGTGGCGGCGCGCCCCGAGGTGTCGCCGGAACTGCTCGCGCGGGTCCGGCAACAGGCCGACCGCGAGACGGAGGATTGAAGTGCTTGCCTGGCTTTCAGACGCGTATCTGACCTCCGCAATCTCCGGCGGGGACACAGCTATGCTGCTTGCCTGCCTAGCATTGGCGGCGGCTACCGTGATTTTCATCTTTTACATCGAGGCAGACCCGGCCGATTCGGCGCCTCACCGCTCCCACCTGGACCATTTATTGGAACGCCGCGACACCATCTATGAGAACCTGCGCGACCTCAAGTTCGAGCATCGCGCCGGGAAGTATTCCGACCAAGATTACGAGGAGATGAAGCAGGGGCTTGAGAACGAAGCGGCGCTTGTCCTCGCAGAAATCGAAACCGTCACGGGCGGCGCCTCACGCCCTGCGCCGCGCGCGAGTGTCCCCCGCGCGGGTGAGACTCATCCATGAGAGCAACACGGATCGCATTTCTCGCCGCCGCACTGCTCGGAGTTGGTGCGCCTCGCGCGCTGGCTGAAGGCTCGCTGAACGGCACCGTGCGCAATGGAACCACCGGCAAACTCGCTGCGGGAATCACGGTTGTTCTTCTCCAGCTCCAGGGTGGAATGGAGGCCGTCGCGGACACCAAAACAGACGCGCAAGGCCGCTTCCATTTCGACAATCCTGCCATCGGACGCCAACCGATGCTGGTCCGCGCGGCCTATCGGGGCGTGAATTTTCATAAGGCCGTCCCGCCAAAAACCGAAACCGCCGACGTAGAAATCTTCGAGCCCACAAAGGACGAAAAATCCGTGAGCGTGGCCTCGCGATACATTGTGTTTGAGCCGAGAGGCGATAAGCTCCTTGTCGGTGAACAATACTCCATTGAGAATAAATCCGCGCCACCTGTGTCGTTTTTCAAGCCGGATGGCAACTTCGAATTGCAGCTTCCCGAGCACGCCGAGCTTCAACAGGTCGCCGCGTGGGGGCCTTCCGGCATGCCCGTCGTTCAGGGGACGATGGATCGCGGGTCCAACCGTTTTGCCATCGCCTATGCCTTTCATCCGGGGCAGAGCGGTGTGCGCGTGTCGTATGTCATGCCCTATCCTTCCAACGAAGCGGTTGTCCGCGTGTTCTCTCCCTATGCGATTGGGCAGCTTGGCCTGGGAGCGCCGCCCACGATGCAGGTGAATAGCCCGGGCTTTCAACCGGCCGGCAACGACCAAGGCATGAGCCTGTACGCGCGCGACGCCGTCCCCGCAGGGACGGTTCTGGATATCACGGTTTCCGGCACAGCGCCGGCGCAGCCGGCATCGGATCAGCGCAGCGGAGATGATCCCAGGCCGGTTCAGGCGGTCCCCAACCGCCTGGACACCTTGAAGTGGCCGCTGATCGGCGGTTTCGTGGTCCTGTTTGTCATCGGGGCATTCATCCTGTGGCGTCAGCCGGCGCCGGCCGGCGCGCCCGCCGGTGGCGGCGCCGCAGCAATGCCCGAGCAGTCCAGGAAATCCAAGAAGAGGGAATCAAGCGCTGCGTCGCAAGCCTCGGCGGTCGTAGCGCAACTTGATCAGCAGGCCAGCGTCAGTCTGGACGGGCTTAAGGACGCATTCTTTCGCCTCGAGCTTCGTCGCCAGGCCGGCACTATCAGCGAAAAAGAGTACGCCCGCGAGCGCGCCCGCGTCGAACAGACCCTGCGAGACCTGGTGAAAGGGTAGACTATCGGCGCGATGCGAACGTCAGCGCCGAACACGCCCCTCGGCATCACCTTCCATCAAATTGACAAGCGTTACGGCAGCCTCTTCGCGCTCCGGCGTATCTCTGTGCAGATCCGCGCGGGCGAAGTGGTCGTCTTTGTGGGCGCCAATGGCTCCGGGAAGAGCACGCTGCTGCGTGTTGCAGCCTTGCTTTCCCACCCGACTGCGGGCCGCGTTGAGTTCCCTGGTGGGCCCTCCAATCTCCTGGAACTTCGCCGGCACATTGCCATGGTAAGTCATGCCACGATGCTCTACGACGAACTGACGGCCGAAGAGAACCTGGCTCTCTTTGCCCAGCTCTATGACTTACCGGACCGCGGGGCGCGCATCGGCGAGGCTCTGGAAAGCGCCGGGCTGGCTTCGAGACACAAAAGCCTGGTACGCACGTTCTCCCGCGGGATGCACCAGCGTTTGACCATTGCCCGCGCGTTGCTTTCCGGCCCGGCGTTGCTCCTGCTCGATGAACCCACTACAGGTCTGGACGTGCAGGGCATCGCGTGGCTGGCATCGGCGCTGCGTGAACTTCGCAGCTCCGGCTGCACCATTTTGATGAGCGCGCACGGGCGAAACGAGACGCTTGCACTCGCCACGCGCGCTGTCCGCCTCGAGGCCGGAAACGTCGCCGCCGATTCCGCCGCAGGCGTGGACATGCAAGCAATCCTTGCCGCGCGGGAGAGCTGAATGAGTATGGTCCGCGCCGCACGCATCGTCTTCGCCAAGGAGCTGCGCACCGAATTCCGCGCACGCGAGTTGCTGACCACAACGATTGTGTTTGTTCTCCTTGTGCTCGCTCTCTTTAGCTTTACGTTTGAGCCGGCCGCCGCGGAATCGCGCCGCTTTGGCCCGGGGCTCCTCTGGCTGGCCTTCTTATTTGCCGGATCGCTCATGTTGCAGCCGTCGTTTCTTCGGGAACAGGCAAACGACACGCTGGCCGCGCTGCGCCTTGCTCCCATCGAGCCCTTTGCCATTTTGCTCGGCAAAATTGCCTCTAACTTGTTCTTCATGCTTCTCGCCGAACTATTTCTTTTGCCCATTTTCGCCGTCCTGTATAACGTGCCGGTGCTCGCCGAATTCGGCCCGCTCGCTCTGGTTTTTGTGCTGGGCACTCTCGGAGTGGCCACAGTTGGTACGGTCCTCTCGGCTATTTCCACCCACGCCCGCATGCGAGAGTTGATGCTCCCGCTCTTGCTTCTGCCGGCGCTCACGCCGGTTCTGATCGCCAGCACAGAAGTCACCGCAGGGCTTCTTTCGGAATCGCCGGCCTTGAATTGGGAGGGAGTCGCCTTCCTGGTGGTGTTCGACATCGTTTTTTTGACGGCGGCATGGCTTTTCGGAGAATATCTATTCGAGGAGTGAGCGTAGACGCGATGGAAAATTCTAAAGGCCCCGCGGGGATCCCCTGGGCCGGCACAATCGCTGTGATTGCCCTGATGACCGTCGCAGGGTACGCAGCCCTGTTCGTCGCTCCCACCGAACGCACCATGGGGGTGATCCAGCGGATTTTTTATTTCCATGCGACGAGCGGGATGACGGCATTCCTTGCGTTTTTCATCTGCTTCATTGCCAACCTCTTGTATCTCTTCAAGCGGGAGATGCGCTGGGACTGGCTGGGCGTCTCTGCGGCTGAGGTGGGAGTGGTGTTCAACACGGTTGTTTTGGTGACGGGGCCCATCTGGGCGCGGCCGGTGTGGGGCATCTGGTGGACCTGGGATGCGCGGCTGACCTCGACGTTTGTGCTCTGGCTGCTCTACATATCCTTTCTGCTGCTGCGCACGCTCATTGGGGAAGCAGATCGCCGCGCCGTAGCCTCAGCCGTGTTCGGGATTTTTGCGTTTCTCGACGTTCCGCTCGTGTATATGTCCATTCGCTGGTGGCGGACACAACACCCCCAGCCTGTCCTGTTCGGCGGGCCCGGCTCCGGTCTGGACCCGCAGATGCGCGTGGTGTTCTACACCTGCTGGGTGGCTCTGGCCGCACTCATGGCGCTGGTCATGCGCCAGCGGTTCCGGGTGGAGTCCTTGCGCCATGAGGTGGAAGAACTGAGGATTCAGGTGGAGGGGCGATGAAGAATCTGAACAATCTAATGGTGGCGTACCTTTTTGTCTGGGGCATTTTCTTCGTTTACCAAGCGACGGTGGCGCGGCGCCTGGCCCGTTTGCAGGATGAGGTGCGCCGGCTCAGGGAAGAAGCGAAAGGGAAGTGAACGACGCCCGCGATGACTGCTCCGGCCGCGCGCAAACGAGTGGGTGTAGTCCTATTTCAACTCGGCGGGCCGGACTCCCGCGAGGCCGTCGAGCCATTTCTTTACAATCTTTTTTGTGACCCCGACATCATCCCCCTCGGTCCGCTCGGAGGAATCGTTCGGAAGCCGCTGGCCTGGTGGATTTCCCGAAGGCGCGCCCAGAACGTCGCCCACCACTACGATAGAATCGGGGGACGCTCTCCGATCCGTGTGCTGACCGACCGTCAGGCGCGCGCGCTCGCTGGCGCTCTCCGCCCGACGATCGAACCGCGCGTGACCATGGCCATGCGCTACTGGCACCCGCTGACTCAGGAAGCGGTTGCGGAAATCAACCGCGAGCCGCTGGACGAACTTGTCCTTCTCCCTCTCTATCCTCAGTATTCTTTTGCCACCACGCGAAGCAGCCTCCGCGAGTGGGAGCGTCTCTATCGCCCGCGAGTTCCCGCGCCGCCGGTGCGCGTCATCCAAGGATTCCACGACCACCCGCTCTATATCGAAGCGCTGGTCGAGAAGATCGCGCTCTGCTTTCGCCAGTTCGAGCGGCCGAGCGAAGCGCATTTGGTCTTCAGCGCGCACGGGCTGCCACTGATTCTGGTGGAGAATGGCGACCCGTATCCCAAGCAGGTCGAGGAGACGGTGCGGCTGGTGCGCGAACGCGGCGGCTGGAGCAACTCCTGGACGCTCTGTTTCCAAAGCCGCGTAGGCCGCCAGAAATGGCTCGAACCGACGCTGACGGCCACCCTCGAGTCGTTGGCCCGAAGCGGCGTGAAGCAGGTTGTTGTGATACCGGTTTCGTTCGTCACCGAACACGTCGAAACGCTTCACGAAATCAATGTCGAAGCGCGCGAAGAAGCCGAAAAGCTGGGCATTGAAAAATTCCGCATGATGCCGGCCGTGGGAGATTCGCCGAAATTTATTGCCGCACTGGCGGACATGGTGTTGCGCGCCACGGGCAGGAAATCGTCCGCGGCGGAGCCGCTGCGTTGAAAAACGCGCGCCTGCGGGCGTTCCCGGAAGCATGGAATCGCCTTGACAGTATTTTGCGCACAGCATATAAATATCTGTTGGTCTTGCCGCAAGATTTGTTTTCTTTATTTCCTTCGTGAGGTGGCCCGGCCTCATATGGCTGACCAGACCGAAACGAAATCCGCCGAGAGCACGACCGCACCCATCGCCGCCGGAGCGGCGCCCAAGGCTCCGGCAAAAAAGACCTCGGAAGAAGCATCGGCAGCTCCCGACAAGATGCGCCGAAGGGTCATTTGGGCGTGCATCTGGGGCTATCTCGGCGTCAACTTCCTGATGTTCCTGCGCTTCTTTTTTCCGCGCACGCTGTTCGAGCCCAAGACGGTCTTCTCCATCGGCTATCCTCAGGACTTCGCGCTGGGTGTGGAGACAAAGTTTCAGCGCGATTACCGCATCTGGGTGGACCGCGTGCCCGGGCGCATCTTCGTGATTTACGCCCGCTGCACGCATCTGGGCTGCACACCCGACTGGAAACCCGCAGAGAATAAATTCAAGTGCCCGTGTCACGGCAGCGGCTATGACAACGAAGCAATAAACTTTGAAGGGCCTGCGCCGCGCCCCATGGACCGCGCGCACGTCGAGTTGGACGCAACCGGGCAAATTATTGTGGATACGAACCGCCTCTACGTGCGCGACCCTAAGGCGGGCCGCGATGAGTTTGATAACCCGGGGGCATACTTGCCCGCCTGAACGAGTCTTTTTTGGTTTGCGGCCCGGCATTGCGGGCCGCTGTGGGAGAGAATCGGATGCCTGAAGATAACGGGGCAAAGAAGGGCCTTGGGATTCTCGAGCAGATCCGGGAAGACGCCAAGGCCCTGCCCAAGGTCCTGAAAGAGAAAGCGAAGGAAGAACTCGAAGGCTTGAAGGCGCCTGAGAAGACTCAGCTCTTTCGCTCCATCTTCCGCGTCAAGCACGACGACACGCCCCGAAACCGCGCGCTTTCCGTTCTCACCAACGTTTTCTTCCACCTGCACCCGGCCAAGATCAATCGCGACGCCGTGCGCTACAGCTACACCTGGGGAATGGGCGGGATCACATTCTACTTGTTCATCGTCCTGACGTTCACCGGCGTTCTGCTCATGTTTTACTACCATCCCACCAAAATCCAGGCGTTCCGCGACATTTTGTATCTCGAGCACGACGTTCCGTTCGGCAAGCTGCTGCGCAACATGCACCGCTGGGCCGCGCACTTGATGATCATCGCCGTCTGGCTGCACATGTTCCGCGTGTTCCTGACCGGCTCGTACAAGCGGCCGCGCGAATTCAACTGGTGCGTTGGCGTCATCCTGATGGTCTTGACGCTGCTGCTGTCGTTCACCGGTTATCTGCTTCCGGACGATCAGCTGGGCTTCTGGGCGGTCACCGTGGGCACCAACATGGCCCGCGCCACGCCTTTGCTGGGCCATGAAGGCCCGTTCGGCGCGCAGCTCGGCATGACGCCGTTCAACGACGTACGCTTCGCGCTGCTGGGCGGCTCCATCGTGGATGCGAACGCGCTGCTGCGCGCCTACATCTGGCACTGCATCGCGATTCCGCTGATTGCGTTTACGTTTATGGTGCTGCATTTCTGGCGGGTGCGAAAAGACGGCGGCATTTCCGGGCCGGCTCCGGTGATGCTGGAATCGGAAATCAAGGAAGAGAGGAGCCCGCGGCCGGTCATCCTGCGGCCGAGCGGCATGCGGTAACGGAGGCAATACGCGATGTGGTGGGATTGGCGTCAGCTCTGGGAAATCGTCTCGGTACCGGATAACGTACCGATTGTTGCTTTGCTCTTCCTGGCGCCGTTTTATGTCTGGTATGGCCTGAGGCAGGCGGTCGCCACCGACAATTTGATCGGCCAGCTCGAAGCCGACCCGGCGCTCGCCAAGACCCATCACCGCAAAGTGTTCCCCTGGAAGGCGGGCTGGGACCGCGAAGTGCACGTTTGGCCGTATCTGATGCGCATGGAGTTTCTCGTGGCCATCATCGTCACGGTAATCCTGACCATCTGGTCGATCACGCTCAACGCGCCCCTGGAAGAGCCGGCCAATCCCAACCTGACGATGAACCCCGCGAAGGCGCCCTGGTACTTCCTCGGGTTGCAGGAAATGCTGGTTTACTTCGATCCGTGGATCGCCGGCGTGGTGATGCCGACGCTGATCATCGTGGGCCTGATGGCCATTCCCTATATTGATGTGAATCCGCTTGGCAACGGGTATTACACCTACAAGCAGCGCAAGTTCGCAATCTGGACGTTCCTTTTCGGGTTCCTCGGTTTGTGGGTGCTAATGATCATCATTGGAACGTTCATTCGCGGACCGGGCTGGATGTGGTTCTGGCCGACGCAGACCTGGGACCACACGCGCGTGGATTTCAGCGTGAACCGCAACCTGAATCAGGTGTTGCCGTTCAGTTTGTTTGTTCCCGACACGTTCTGGGGCCGGCTGGTATTCGGCGGCATCGCTGTAGGTATGTATTTTGTGCTCGCCGGGTACTTGATGCATCGGTTGTGCTCACTGACAGAGTTCTCGCGGAAAATGTACCGGCGGATGAGTCTTTTGCAGGTCATAACGATGCACACGTTTCTGATTCTGATGCTGTCGTTGCCGGTGAAAATCCTGATCCGGCTTCTGTTCCGGATCAAGTACATTTGGGTGACACCCTGGTTCAGCGTCTGAGGTCATGACCGAAGCCAGGAGGCAGATTGCCGCGCCTGGGGTTGCCGTGATTTTCCTTTTGGAGGTTAGGGGTGCCTGAAGTTCCTTCGAACGACCCGATCTTGTCTCGTTCGCTCAGCGGAGCCATTCTCATCAGTTCGTTTCTGCTCGTGTTGTCGATGGCCTGGGCGCTCTACGACGAGATGTTCGGCCTGCGCCCCTGGCGCTCGTATCAACGCCGGTTTGCGGCAGTCTACGCACAGTATCTGAAGAAAGAAATCCCCAAGCAGAAAAAGGCGCTGGACGATCTGTTGGCATCGGCCGAATACCAGCGCTTGAACAATGCTTACCGGGCGGCATTTGATGCCGCCAAGCCGGAAGTCACCAAGATTGACGACGCCACGAAATTCGTCAATTTGCAGTTATCGGACATCACCGACGCGTTCACTACTGCGCGCGGTAAAGTCCAGGCGCTCACTTATCAGGTGGAGCTCGAACCCGTCGGCACCGGCCCGCGGAAAAAGCGCGAGGCCGATGTTGCGGATGCCGAAAAGGAAAAGTATTCCGTCGAGCTGCACACCCGCGACGCCAAGACTGAAAACAAACAGCTGGACTTCCACGAACTGGAGAAGATGTTCAACGACCTGAAAGCGCAGAAGGCGCAGCTCACCCTGGCTCGTGTTGCCGCGCTCAAGGATGCCAACGAGGTCAGCGCTCAGCTTGAGGAATACAAGAAGGAGCACATGGTGGGGCTCACGCCGGACCAGTTGAAGAGTCTGGGTAAAGCCACGCAGGAGATGGACATTGACATCATTCAGATCAATGTCAATCCCACCAATCCGGGCCTGAACAACCTCGGGTCCGGAGGATTGGTGGACCGCTGCCAGTCCTGCCACTTGGCGATTGGCACGAAGCTTGTCCCCCCAACCCTGGCGCTTACCAAGGCCGTGCTGGGATTGGAGAAGAGCCACGATGCGCCCTTCACCAGCCATCCCGACTATGACCTCCTGAAAATCCACGACACCGACAAGTTTGGCTGCTCGCCCTGCCACGGCGGGAACGGCCGGGCCACCTCGAGCGTCCAGAAAGCTCATGGCCGGTACGAGCATTGGCTCTGGCCGCTCTACTACAAAGAGAATTATGACGCGGGCTGCCAGCAGTGCCACGCCGCGGACATGGTCACCGAACACGCCCCGACGCTCAATCACGGCAAAGAACTCTTCCGCAGCCGCGGCTGCATTGGTTGCCACAAGTTTGAAGGGTTCGACGACCAACCCGAGCAACTGCAGGCCACGCGGCAGCTCATCAAACAATTGGAGCAACAAAAACGCGATGGCGAGCTGGAGGTTCCGCGCCTGAACCAGCAAGCCGACAACGCTCCGGACAATGAAACGGCACAAAAGCTGTACGCGAAGGCCAACGCAGTGACCGTCACGGTGAGCAGCATTGACGCGCGCATGGAAACCCTGGAGCGCAAGACCGAGAGTCTGTTCCGCGAAGAAAAGAAAGTGGGCCCCGACCTGAAAGAAGTGCGGATGAAAATTCGAAAGGAGTGGGTGCCGTACTGGCTCGGGAATACGCACACGTTCCGTCCGACCACAAAAATGCCGCAGTTCCGCCTGCAGCCGGACGAGATCCAGGCCATCGCTGCGTTCATCTGGCAATCCGGGGTAAAGAGTCCGGCGCTCCCCAAACAGGCGCCCGGGAACGCGGGTCACGGCAAGGAGCTTCTCGAGTCGCGCGGCTGCCTGGCTTGTCATTCCATCGGCGAAGGCTCCCAGATGATGGGCGGCGATTTCGCCGCGAACCTTTCCCGGGTCGGCGAGAAGGACAACTACGATTATTTGGTCCGCTGGGTGCACAACCCGCGTGAACGTACACGGCCCTACTGCCCGGTTGAGAAGCGCGACCTGGGGCCGGAGGATTACGCCAGGCACGGCTTTCCATTCGTTTTCGACCTGGACCACTCGCGCTGTCCGAACGACGGCCATCAGCTCCAGGTCCAGCAGCCGACGGTGATGCCCAACTTGCGCCTCACGCCGGAAGAGGCGCGCGACGTCGCGAGCTACCTCGTCACCCTCAAGCATGCCGGTGCGTCCTATGCCCCGGCGCCCTTCATGGATAATGCTTCGCTTTTCGACAAGGGCAAGGCGCTGGTGAAGAACTACGGCTGCATGAACTGCCACGAAATCTCCGGTCTGGAAGACGAAGGCCGCATCGGCACGGAGCTGACCACCGAAGGCAGCAAACCGATTGACCGTTTTGACTTCGGGCGCCTGACCGAACAGGCCAAGCGCGGTGTCCTGCCCGATGGCAAGCGTCTGAAAGGAGATCGCGACTCCTGGTACGACCAGAAAGGCTTCGTCGAAGCCAAGCTGGCCAACCCGGCGGTGTTTGACACCAACCGCGACAAATCCGACGCCATCCTCAAGATGCCGAAGCCGAACGTCACCCCGGCCGACATCAACGCGCTCACCACATTCCTCCTTGGCAGCGTGGACCCGATTTTCCCGCCCGAATACATGTACAAGCCCAGCGACCAGCGCCACGACATTCAAGAAGGCTGGTGGATCGTAAGCAAGTACAACTGCATGGGCTGCCACCAGATCCGCGTCGGGCAGAAGTCCGTTCTGCAAGACCTGTCGATGTACCAGGGCGAGGACAAATCAAATTTGCCGCCGATGCTCACCAGCGAGGGCGCGCGCGTCGATCCCAATTGGCTGCAGCGATTTCTGGCCAATCCGCCGCTCAGCACGACGGATGTGCATCGAAACGGCGTCCGCTCGTACTTGCAGGTGCGCATGCCGACATTCAGCTTCTCCGATGACGAAATTCAGAAGCTGGTCCGCTTCTTTGCGGCAATGAGTTCGCAGGTGCAGCCCTACATTCCACCCAAGCTCGACCCGCTGACCGAGCCTGAGCGCACCATGGCGCGCCAGCTATTCACCAGCACGTCTGCGCCGTGCTTGAAATGCCACGCGACAGGCGATCCGGCTCACGACAAAAACGCCATTGCGCCGAATTTCCTGCTGGCTCGCGAACGCTTGAAGCCTGCGTGGACCACCCGCTGGATCACCGACCCGGCCAAAATCGCTCCGGGGACCGCTATGCCGTCCGGTCTGTTCCATCGCGAAGCTGGCCGCTGGGTATTCTCCGGGCCGCTCCCGGCGAGTTTCCATGGATATGCGAAGGACCATGCCGATCTTCTGGTACGCTATATGTTCCAGTTGACTCCGGAAGAGCAACGCTCACTGCTCGGCCGCACTCACGCGGCAGGCGCCGCGGGCGGCGGCGGTAAGAAGTGACCACCACCCGTCCAGTCCGGAAGGGCGGGCGCTCGGGAACGAATCCGTAAAAGAGGAGGAAGGTGCAAGCCATGAATGCACGATTTGGTTTTGCCGTCGTATCAGCCGCATTGCTCGCTACTCTGCTGGCGAGTTGCGGCAAGAAAGAGGAATCGTCGGAAAGGGCACCGGCGCCCACCGCCGCTCCGGCAGCCACGCCCGTGGATGCCGCCACGGCCGGCTCGGTAACCGGCTCGGTAAAGCTCGAGGGCGCAGCCCCGAAAGCGCGCAAGATCAATATGGCTGCCGATGCCTACTGCAACTCGCAACATCCCGGCGGCGCTTCCGATGAGGAAGTCGTGGCCGATGCGAAGGGCGATCTCGCCAACGTCATCGTGTACGTCAAGGATGGTCTCGGGGGCCGGACCTTCGACGTGCCCAAGGCCCCTGTCGAGCTCAGCCAGAAGGGCTGCATGTATACGCCCCACGTCATCGCGTTAATGGCTGGGCAGGCCTTGAGCGTGGTCAACGCCGACAAGACGACTCACAATATTCACCCGGTGCCTAGGAACAACCGCGAGTGGAACAAATCCCAGGTGGCCGGCGCGCCCAACATCGAAGACGCGTTCGCGCGCGAAGAAATCTCGGTCCCGGTCAAGTGCAACATCCATCCATGGATGAAGAGCTACATCGCCGTGTTTAAGAATCCGTATTTCCAGGTCACCGGCGGCAACGGCAGTTTCGAGCTGAAGAATCTGCCGCCCGGCACGTACACCATCGAGGCCTGGCACGAGAAATATGGCACTTCCAACCAGACGGTGACGATTGGCCCGAAAGAGTCGAAGGCCGTTACCTTCACGTTCAAGGCTGCGGCCGCTGGCGACTAACTCTGTGAATCTTCGCGGAGGCGAAGCGTTGCTCTCTGTCGAAATGGAAGGATGTTGCGCCCCGGCATCGTGAAGTTCGTCTGGATTTCTCCCGATGACGCAACCCTACAATCCGGCCCTGCATCGCTTCGCCCTCTTCGTGGCGAGCTGCACGCTTTTGTTGCTTGTTGCCGGCGCACTGGTGACGTCTAATGACGCGGCCCTCTCCGTCCCGGATTGGCCGCTTTCCTACGGGACAGTCACTCCGCCGATGGTTGGCGGAATCATCTACGAGCACTCGCATCGCGTCATCGCCGCCACCGTAGGCTTGCTCACCATCCTTCTCGCGGCATGGCTGTGGCTCAAAGATGAACGCTCCTCGGTGCGCTGGCTCGGCGTGGCCGCTTTGGGCGCAGTCATCGCGCAAGGCGCTCTCGGCGGCATGACGGTTCTTTTCACTTTGCGCTACGGCTTTCCGGTTGAGCACGCTTGCCTTGCTCAGCTCTTTTTTTGCGTAACCATCACTTTGGCTCTCTTCACCAGCCGCTGGTGGCAGTCTGACCTGCCGCGGGTTGAAGATTCCGGTTCGCCTTCGATCCATTTGCTGGCCGGGTTGACCGTGGCCGCCACATTTTTGCAGGTTATTTTCGGAGCGCTGTTTCGCCACAAGCAGTCCAACATCGTGCCGCATCTGCTCGGTGCAGGACTTGTGGCCGCCATGGTTATCTGGACCGCCGCAATCCTGCGACGCAGGTTTGGCAACGTCACCGCGATTGTCCGCGTGCGCATTCTGCTGCACTCGCTCCTCGGCATCCAGCTCATTTTAGGCGGCGCGACATGGTGGTCGCGCCTGAGCACAGCGAATGCGCCGCAGCCCATGCCGGTGATGGTGACCCTGACGGTAATGCACACTGTTTTTGGCGCGCTGACGCTGGCAGGCGCGCTTCTGGTGGTCCTGGTGTGTTCCCGGCTTGTCGAGCGGGGCAGGGAAGCCGCGCTGGCAGGACATCCCGAAGGAGCTGCCCTTTCATGAGCGGTACGCGCACGGCAGTCCTCACTCTTCCTTCGCGCGCGATGGCCTATTGCGCGCTCACCAAACCTGACGTGTCCTTCCTCGTTGTCCTAACCACTGCTGCCGGCTATTACATGGGCTCGCGGGGACCGCTCGACATCGTGCGCCTCGCCCATACGGTTCTTGCCACGACGCTTCTCGCTGCGGGAACCTCGGCGCTCAACCAGTACTTCGAACGCGACGTGGATGCCAAGATGCGCCGCACGGCTTCGCGCCCGCTTCCCAGCGGCCAAGTGCAGCCCGACGAGGCGCTCTGGCTGGGTGTAGGACTCGCCCTGGCCGGCGCCCTCTATCTCGCGCTGGCCTCGGGCGCGCTGGCCTGTTTGCTGGGGGCTTTCACCTGCCTCAGCTACCTGGGCGTGTACACGCCCTTGAAATCGCGCACCACCTGGGCAACGTTCATCGGCGCTTTTCCCGGCGCGGTTCCGCCCATGATCGGATGGGTCGCCGCGTCCGGGTCGCTTTCCAGGGGCGCGTGGCTGCTTTTCGCGATTCTTTTTCTCTGGCAGTTTCCCCACTTCGACGCGATTGCCTGGATCTACCGCGAAGATTACACGCGCGCGGGCATCCGCATGTTGCCGGTAGTGGACCGCACCGGGGCGAAAACGTTTCGCCAGATTCTGTTTACGGCAGCGGTTCTGGTTCCCGCCAGTTTGTTGCCGGCAATTGTGGGGCTTGCCGGAGTCCGCTATTTCTTCGGCGCGCTGGTTCTTTCGATACTTCTGGTTCAAGTGTGCCTCTGGGCGGCGGCATCGAAGTCCAACGTCCGCGCCAAGTGGCTGATGCATGCCACGGTAGCGCACATCCCCGTGCTGCTCGGCCTGATGATGTACGACAAACTCCCGCGCTAGCGGCCCGTCAGGCGCAGGGTCAAGGGTTTCGGGCTATGGGTGCCCGGCTAGAAAAAAGGATGCGGCATGAAGCTTGTTCACGGAGTCGTGGGGCTGGGCCTTATTTGCGTGGTAATCATCGCCGTTTCGGTGGCCGGGGTGGTCTTTGATTTTACCTCCCACCTCGGGTTGGATATGGACGGGATCTTGCTTTTGCTGACCTGCCTAATGATGGGGGGACTGTTTGCACTGATGCTTCTCCTTATTGCCAGAGAACAGGGCTGGCTGCCTTCACGCAAGAAAGAGCCCACGGCAAGCCCCGCGAACCCTGCCGCCGCCAAACCTCCGGCCGAACCTGTTACGGGAGAAGGGAAGTAGCCATTCGCTCGTCCCGCATGCTCTCGCGAAATCCAAGGAGCTCTTCGTGCTCTCACATGCCGGGCTGAACGCCACTCTGAATGCAACGAGCGCCTGCTTGCTGACGGCGGGCTATCTTTGCATCCGCACAGGCCGGGTTCTGGCCCACAAAACCTGCATGATTCTCGCGTTCCTATCTTCCTCTGTTTTTCTCGTGTCCTATTTGGTTTATCACGCGCGCGTCGGCTCCGTCCCCTTTCAGGGCCGCGGCTGGATCCGGCCGGTCTATTTCACGCTTCTGGGAACGCATACGATTCTTGCCGCCGTAATTGTGCCGCTGGCCGTCCTAACGCTGTCCCGCGCGCTCCGCGAACAGTTTGACCGGCACCGCCGGATTGCGCGCTGGACCCTGCCGCTGTGGCTCTACGTTTCGGTCACCGGCGTGGTCGTTTATGTTCTGCTGTACCATGTCTATGCCGCACCGCGCTTTTGACGCGCGTGGCCGGGAATGATTTGACCGCTTCCTCCAATTCGCATGCCGCGCCTCAGGATGCCGGCGTATCGCCTCAGGGCATGCCCCGGCGATGGCTGCTTCTCATCCTCGCCACTGCTTTCCTGTTTGTACTGATGCCATTTTTGTTCTGGGAATCCACGTGGTTTGGCCGCCCGCTCACCGACGAACAGATTGCAAAGAATCTTGCCGACCGCGCTCATCCGCGCAAAGCGCAGCATGCACTTTCCCAAATCGCCGACCGCATCCTCAGCCGTGACACGGGCGTGCGCGAGTCCGCCAAGAAATGGTACCCCCAGGTCGTGGAGTTTTCGTCCAGCAATATGGACGAGCTCCGTCTCACGGCAGCTTGGGTGATGGGGCAAGACAACACGGTGCCGGAATTTCACGCCGCCCTGCTGCGTTTGGTGAACGATCCGCAACCGATGGTGCGCCGCAATGCCGCTCTATCGCTGGTGCGCTTCGGCCAGGACGCCTCCGGTCATTCAGAGATTTTGGCAATGCTGGACCTCTACACGGTGCGCGCCGCGCAGGCCGGCATTATTTCCGAGCGCCTGAAGCCCGGAGACGTCGTCAATCCCGGAACGCTTCTCGGCCGCCTCCGGCAAGGTGATGTCAAAATGGAGATTCGTGCGCAGGTTCCGGGGACGCTCGAGCGGTGGATGGCGCGCGATGGCGCTACGGTTTCTGCCGACGACCCGCTGATAACCCTCTCGCCCAGCGCCGAAGAGGTGTGGGAGGCGCTGCGCGCGCTTTACATTATTGGCCGGCCCGAAGACCTTGCCTTGGTGAACCGCTACGCCCGCGGCGTCGCGGACATGCCCGACTCCATCCGCTGGCAAGCACTGGAAACGGCTCGGGCAATCCAAGCGCGCTCATCCCCAAAAGGTTCTTGATGGGGTCTCAGCGTAGAAGTTCAATTCCAGCAATTCGATGAACGCGTTGCCTCACTGAACGGGTGTGGCCAGCGGCTTGCCCTTCTCTACTACGAACGTGACCAGCGCCTTCACCGGCGTTTTGCCCGTATTTTCTCCCGAATGCACCGTTCCCGCGGGGACGACAAATACTTCGCCCTGCTTCACCGTCGCCGTCGGCTTGCCCTCCATGCTGAGGGTAATTGTGCCTTCCAGCACGTAGGCGAAGAGGTCGCCCGGATGCGTGTGCCGCGGTTCTTTCGCCCCCGGCGCAAGTTCCGTCACGACCATCACGCCTTCGTGGCCGGGAATCCCGCTCAGGTCCATCTGCGTCAAAACCGTGCGCTTTGCGCCCGTCTGCTGCGCAGACAAGCCCCCGGCGTGAGACAACGCCAGAAAAGAAACCAACGCCACTGCCACCACAACCCCAATCCACTTCAACTGTTTCATAACCACCTCGCTGCTTTCAATTTAATAGGGAAGCGTGCCGTAGCTAGCTTCAAACTCCGCCAGCGGGACCAATTCAATGGCGTCCCACGGGCATCCCTCGAGAAACATTCCGTCGGGGCCTTTGCTGGTGCACAGCTTGCAGCCAATACACAGCAGGGGATCCACTTCGATGCGGCCAAAGGGCGGGTGGTCCGCGTCGGGGACCCAGTACATGCAATCCTCGACGGGACAATACTCCACGCACGCCGGAGAGCCGGCGCACCCCGTGCAGTTCTCCTCGATGAAGGCGATAATGTGTGGCTTCCGCTTGCGCTTGCTGGTTTGGCCGTCGGACTTCGGCTCCTGCTTGACGACCGTTCCTGCCGCAAATTCCTCAATCGAAGGGAAGTCTGTAGTTGTCGCCACGATTCACCCTGAATGAATAATCCGAAATCTAAGCTGCCATCATTTTTGCCGACGTGGAGTGGGATGTCAATGGGTGTCTTACGGTCCTTGCAAGGATATAATCGGAATGGCGCAGCAGCGCTCCTAGAGGAGGTTTTGTGAAGAGAAGACCATTTCTCACCTCGATCGCGATCGCAGCGGCCCTCACGTGTGCATCTTGCACCGATCATTCGCTCAATGGCTGGATCTCGGAAAAGGATCAGGTTTTTGATGAGAAGCTGCTCGGATCTTGGGTTGCCCACGACCCCGATGAAAAGACTACATTCGTGTTCAAGAAACAGAATTCGGGTTATCGCGTTGACTGGATAGATGAAAAACTGGAGACCAAGGAGATTGAAAGATCATCGTATGATGTCATGTTAGGCCGCGTCGGAGGCAAGCTGTACCTTGATTACATCCCGGCGCTTCCTCCCCCGTGCGCCGACTCAACCGGGGTCCTGCTGACCCACGGCCTTGCCCGGATTGACCTTTCTGAAGATTCATTTACGTTCCGCCTCATGGATTCGGGGCGCCTAGAGGACGCGGCAAAGCACAATCAACTAAAGGATCTCCGATTCGCTTGGCAGAGTTACAATGATTTGCTCTTGACCTCGCCGACCGCCGATCTCAGCGCTTATCTGCTGGCGCACGGTCAAGAAAAAGGCTTCTTTGGCGAACCGAGTGATCCACTCGTCAGGCAAAAGTAGGGGCTTGTCGTTCTTGAGCGCCCCGATAACCGCCTCGGTGAATTCTTTGGTTCCCGCCGTTCCTCCGACGTCGCGGGTCAAGTGCTTTCCTTCGCGGTAAACGCTGTGGAGCGCGGCCTCGATTCGCCGCGCCGCTGCGCTTTCTCCCGTGTGCTCGACCATCATAGTCCCGCTCATCAGGATCGCCGTCAGATTGGCCACGCCCTTTCCGGCGATGTGCGGTGCGGTCTTCATCGAATCGCTCATTGTACGCGAACCCATGCGGCATTGTCGAAGTTCGCCCCCTCAGGCCCCTGCATCAATAACAAAACATTCCAACTGCGGGTGCGCACCGCATTGGCTCAACTCGCATCCAATACTTTAGGAGGACTGCGGTAGTGAATTGGGCAATCTTGCCCTCTCTAATGGCGCCAGAATTGACACCTCTGGTATACTAAAGAGTGTAGAAGTAGCCTCGCAGGGCCCCTGGGGGGCCAAGGAGCGGACAGATTCGATGATTACCGTTACCCCTACGGCGACGAGCAAGGTCAAGGAAATCATGACCAGTCAAAACCCGGCACCCACAGCTCTTCGTGTGGCTGTCGTAGGCGGCGGCTGCTCTGGCTTCAGCTATCACATGGCTTTCGAGAACCAGGTCAACGAAACCGACAACGTCTATGAGTTCGACGGTTTGAAGGTTCTCGTGGATCAGATGAGCGAGATGTATCTGGACGGCGTCCAGGTTGACTACATCGAGACACTGGAAGGCGCGGGCTTCAAGTTCAACAACCCCAATGTGAAGAGCACCTGCGGTTGCGGCAGTTCCTTTAGCGTGTAACGTATTGCTTTGGTGCCGGTGGTCGCCCCCGGGATTCCTGGGAAAGAGCAGCTTGGGCTTTCGGCTCTGCCGAAGGCCCTTTTTCTTTAATCATGCCTTCGCTAATCGAAGACTGGGACGCGCGGTACCGGGAACCGGCTCGGCCCTTACCTGACCGGCCTGCCGCCATCCTCGCCGAGGTGCTCCCTCTTTTGCCCCGTGGCCGTGCTCTCGACATTGCTTGCGGAGCCGGCGGCAACGCCATCTTTCTCGCCATGCGCGGCTGGGATGTCACAGCCGTGGACTTCTCGTCCGCGGCGCTGGCTCTTGCCTGCTCCGCCGCCCAAGCTGCGGGCATCCGTGCCGCCTGGGAAAGGACCTTTGCGGAACCGCCGCGACAGCTCCCTGGCCTCCATCTTATTGACGGGGATCTTGAAAAGTTGTCGCTCCCGAGGCAAGCGTTCAATCTCATTCTCTGCACGAACTACCTGCAACGCTCGCTGTTCCGCCAGGTCGAAGCCGCTCTTCGCGGGGGAGGTGTTCTTCTTTATGAAACTTTTACCCGCGATCAGCTACAGTTCGCTGCCGGTCCCCGCAACCGGGAATTCCTTTTGAATCCGGGAGAACTCCGCGAATCATTCCCGGACCTCACAACTCTCTTCTACCGCGAGATGTCTGCCGGGAAGGGAATTGCCTCGATTCTGGCGCGCAAAACGAGCTGACCGGTTCGCTTGAATTTGCAATCCTTTCGGGGAGACCGTATTCTATTCCTTCGAGCATGAAAATCGCTCTGGCGCAACTGAATCCCACGGTCGGTGATTTCTCCGGCAATGCCGCCTGCATTCGCGATTTCACTCAGGAGGCTCAGCGGCGGGGTGCGCAGCTTGCGGTTTTCTCCGAGCTGTGCCTGTGCGGTTACCTGCCGCAGGACCTCATCGAACGGCCTGCTTTTGTGGACCGCAACCGCACCGAGCTTGCCTCTCTCGCCAAACAACTCCCGATTCCTGCGGTCATCGGTTATGTCGGTCGCGCTGCTGACAACACGGGCAAACCGGTAGCCAATTCCGCCGCGCTCGTCGCCGGCGGGCGGGTGGTCTTCGAGCAGAGCAAGATGCTCTTGCCCACGTACGATGTCTTTGACGAGTCGCGCTATTTCCAGCCTGCAAAAACGCAACGTGCGTTTTCGTTCGATGGCGAGAATCTCGGCATCACCATTTGTGAGGATATCTGGAATGACAAGAATTTCTGGGCCAAGCGCCTCTACGACCGAGACCCGGTCGTAGAATTGATCGGACAGGGAACTACGGTGCTTCTGAATATCTCCGCCTCGCCCTATACCATTGATAAGCGCAGCCTGCGTCGGGAAATGCTCCAGTCCATTGCTTCGACACATCACCGCCCGGTTCTGTACGTAAACCAAGTCGGGGGAGATGATAGTCTCGTTTTTGACGGCGGTAGTATCGCCATCGCGGCAAGTGGCCAGGTGGCGGCGCAGGCTCGCGCTTTTGAAGAAGATATCGTTCTGTTCGATACGTTGACCGGTGCCGGAGACATCCATCCGCAACCCTCTGGCGAATTGGAATACGCCTACCTCGCCTTGGTTTGCGGCACGCGCGACTATGTTCGGAAATGCGGATTCCGCAAAGTTCTGGTCGGCTTGAGCGGCGGGATCGACTCCGCAGTAGTCGGCTGTATTGCCGTTGCCGCCCTGGGCCCAGAGAATGTCACCGGCGTGAGTATGCCCGGTCCTTACTCTTCGGAGGGGAGCGCCCGCGACGCCTGTCTCCTCGCCAAGAACCTCGGCATCGAGTTCCTCAAGATCCCCATTGATGATGTCTTTCGTTCCTATCGCCACGCTCTTCAGCCTGCTTTCGCGGGCCGCCCGGAAGACGTCACCGAGGAAAATCTGCAGGCACGGATCCGGGGTAATTACTTGATGGCTTTGTCCAATAAGTTTGGCGCGATGGTGTTAAGCACGGGAAACAAGTCTGAACTCGCGGTCGGATACTGCACCCTCTACGGCGATATGTGCGGCGGTCTGGCGGCCATCTCGGACGTCCCGAAGACAATGGTCTACGAGCTCGCCAAATTCATCAATCAGGAAAGGGAACTCATCCCCCGCGCCACGATTGAGAAGCCCCCATCGGCAGAGCTTCGCCCGAATCAGACCGATCAGGACTCGCTTCCGCCATACGATGTGCTCGACCGGATCCTCAAAGCGTACATCGAAGATTTACACAGTCCGCAGGAAATTGCCGACCACTATGGCTTTGATCTGGCGCTGGTAAGGGAAGTGGCTCTCCGTGTGGACCGAAACGAGTACAAACGCAAGCAGGCTCCGCCCGGTTTGAAGATTACATCACGAGCCTTCGGCTTCGGGCGCCCGTTTCCGATTGCGCAGCGCTTCGTGCCATGACGTCCGTGTCGCGTTGACACCTAGAAGAGGACTTAGTCCGGACCGGTAGATAAACAATCAGATTGGTCGAGAAATGTGCTTTCTTGTTGCGGGAATGCTAATTCTTGCTGAGGTGCCAACCGGGCGGCGACCTGCCCCCGGCCCTCTGATCGCAAGCTTCCGCGTCTTCGCCCAGTTCCGAAACCCCACAAGCAAGGGGGCTAGAGTCACGCATTGAATCTCATCTTCGGCATCTGTATGAATGGGGGCCGGAACTCCATCTGCAATTTGCCCGCTGAACAAAACTGCGATCCCTGGCTTCTATGAGACCTCCGTCGAGCAACGGACAGCCAAACGGGAGACCGCCATGCTTTACGTTAACAGCGGGTCGTCGCTACCTCCCCCTGGCAAATCTGAAGATCTCAGTGGGATCCTCTTGCTACATTGGCTTGAGAACTTATAGGCTCACTGGTTCCGGCAGGGAACAGGTAAAGACATCCATTCCCCGTAAGGAAACCTTCCGATTCCGGGGATCCCTATTTGCGCTTCCGTAATCAACTTCACGCCTCATTTTCGTCCTAGTCGACATAATATAACTTATAGGACCTATACAGTGTGGGCTAACCGGGACGGCGTGTCAAGAGAATTCTCGATATTTCGTCGTTTTCCGTCATAGAGCCCAATGACACCAAAATGACACATGGAGAGAAGGACGGGCGCGCTTGGCGGATGTGGCGGGGGTCGTCTGACAATTGTGATCTGCGCAGACCCTCATCGCGGTTTATCGACGAGAGGGTTTTTGCTGGGGTTCGCAAATTTTTGGCCGGAGCCACATCTCATTGCATGTCTTGCTCAATACACACCCTGCGGTAGCGGGCGTCCGTAGGCGGTGCAAGGGGAAGGGTCAAGTTGCGCCGGGGAGCCACCGGGATGGCACGAGATGGGGCAACACGGGCTCGGCGGCTGCCAGTGGCGCGAGGGAAGGGTCAGTTTGCGTGAGGTTGGTGTGGTGGCGGGGACAGCGCGGGGCGCAGAGTCAGCGGAGGGGGCAAAGTCAGCCGGGGCCCGGTGGCGCACAGGAACAGGCAGAACCAACGACGGCGGCGTTGCGTGGCGGCTCGAAACGCTTGGGCATATAAGGGCACAAGCTGGTTGTAGGCGTCGAGGGCGGCGTCGCGTTCGGAGGCGGTGGCGGCGAGCTGAGCGTCCCGCGCGGCATCGCGCGCGGTGAGTGCGCCGACCTGCTGCGTGAGTGCGGCGGTTTGCTCGGAGAGATGCTCGCAATCAGAAAGGCGCGCGTCAATAGCGCGGAGCGCGGCGGGAGAGTTGACAGAATTCCAGAGAAGCGAGCTCCCTTCTCCGGGGTACTTCCCTGCTGCGGAGGGGTTGCCTGCGGAAACGGAGGGATTCCTCGACTGCGGGCCGATAAGACCCATCGGCTCTCCGCTCGGAATGACACCACCGAGGCGCTGGGCGAGATCGGAGCGCAATGCGGAGTCGGAGAGCGCAGCGATGCGCGCACGATCAGCGGCGGCGGTGGATTGCGCGGCGGTGGCGCGGCCGGAGGCGACGGCGGAATCCGACGTGAGTTTGTCCACGAGTGCGGCGAGTTGCTGTTCGCGGGCGGAGGCGGCGTCGAGGCGCCCGCGGACGTCGGCTTCGATGCGTTCGAAGGACGCTTTTCCGGCGGCAACTTGACGCGAAGCTTCGGCCGTGGCGCCGGCATGCGTCCCGGCATGATAAATGGCGAAGACAATGGCGGCGAGGGCAGCAAAAACGAGAGCTGCGCCCAGGATGCGCCGAGCAAGCGGCATGGCGAGAAGTTCTAAGATCATGGTCATGACTCGTGATTTGTGAATTGCGATTGTTCAAATGCGATTCCGAGGCGCCCTTCGTTTTTCGATGACAGCAAGCCCGGCATTAGGAGTAGCGAGGGAGGCGTGCGAGGACTTGCGCGGGGTAATTGGGATTGCCGCCGCCGTTCCAGAGAAGAAGCGCGCGGGTAAGGAGCGCGGGGTCGAGAGAAGAGGCAGAGGGGATAGAGGACGTAGAGGAGGCTGAGGAAACAGAGGAAATAGAGGAGGTTGAGGAGGGAGAGGAAGCCGGGGACGCAGAGGGATTCCTCGACTCGCTCCGCTCGCTCGGAATGACCTCATAGCTGCTCGGGTTGACAGAAACAGAGCCGCGCACGGCGTTGCGGGGGAAGTCGTTGGCGGCGAGCGCGAGCTTGGCGGAGAGGACGCGGCAACCGACCGCAATTCCCTGCTCCGGATCGCACAACTCGGAAAGAAACGGATGTTCACTGGCCGCGAAGCCATGTTCGCGCGCGACCTGCCCCATCACCTGCATGAGTCCCCAGGAAAAGCCGCGCGCCCAGGCTTCGGATGCAGTGATTTTGTTGTTGGTGTAAAGCGGCGCGACGTAGCGCGAAAAGAACGTCGGCTCGTAGCGCATGGCGTAAGGATTCCAGGAGGATTCCTGTTCGATGACGGCGCACACCAGCGCCGGATCGAGCGCGTGGGCGGCGGCGATGCGCCGCGCGAGAGCGATGAGTGGGGTGGGAGGCATGGACTCTGGAGGTGCGAGGAGGTTCGGGATGACAGACGCGGACTACAGATCGCGGCGGCGATGACCGTTGAGCAGCGTGAGGGTGAGAGGAGACATGGGTCTTGGAACTTGGAGGTCAGAGTTCAAACGCTCACGCGACAACCGATTCCCAATCGTGAACGGGACAGGCTTGGGGAGGCCTGTGCCACTAGATACGTCGGAGTTCGTCTTCGATGGCGAGGCGGGAAGAATCCCCGAGGTCCACGTATTCGACGCCGATGCCGACGCCGGGGAGGCAGTAGCGCACTTCACAGCGCGTTTCGATGAGGCGCTGCGAGCGCGGCAGCCGGAAACTGAGCCGCAGGACAGCGCCCTGGGGAAACTGCTCGCCCGTATTGATGAACATGCCGCGCGTGGAGATGTCGGGCGTGCGCAGATTGATGGGGCGCGAGGAGCCTTCGTAGAGCACGGTGAGATCACGGATCGCGGGGAAACGCAACGTCGCGCGCGGCGACGAAAATGGCCCGCCGTGCGGTTGATGATTACCGCCGGAGGCTGTTTTTGCGGCGGGCCGCGGACGTTTGGCGCGGGCGGCGCGTTTGCGGGTTGCGGTTTTACGACGGCTCATGTCGAAAAGCCTCGCTGGAAATTCGAAACTCGAAATACGAAAACCAGGGCTTTTTGCGAGGGCGAGCTTCGCGTTTCGAACTTCGCGCTCAATGTTTCCTCCGGCGCGGAAAGAAGGTGCGGCGAAATTCGCGGACCACCGACTCCGCCGGATCGGCGTCGCGGTCTGGAACCACTTCCACCTCGTCGTCCTGCACTTCGGCGGAAACCTCGGCGAAGTCAGACTTCCCGGATTTCCCCGCATGCGCCGGCTCGCCGTTGCCTGCATCTCCGGAGCCCTGCCGAGGCTTGTCCGGAACCGCGGACGGGCCCCGACTTGTCGGGGACGGTGCCAGCGCCTGCGCCACATCGGGCGTAACGCCCGGAGGAGTACGCAGCGCGACCTGCGGGACGCCGCCAGTTGCAGCGACGCGTGCGGGCGACTCGCCCGCCGGGGCCGTGGCGATGCGGCGCGTGGCGCAGAACGGGCAGAACAAGAACGTGGGAGCGATTTCCTTGCCGCAATTCCCGCAGTGGTCGGGACGGTGGTCGTCAAAGGCGATAACCCGCTGGATTTCCTCGAGCGTGGTGAGCCCGGCGCGGACTTTTTCGAGCGCGGCCTCCTGCATCCATTTGATTCCGGCGGAGCGCGCGAGCTGGCGGATGACTTCGACCGGGGCTTTGGCGCGAACGGCGCGGCGGAGGGGCTCATCGAGCGACAGCACTTCGTACACGCCGACGCGGCCGCGATAGCCGGTGCGGCCGCACTCGGGGCAGCCAATAGGCGCGAACACGGTGGCTCCAGCGTCGTCCAGCCCGTGGGACACCAGGCGCGCGCGCAGCTCCGGCGAAACCGGCATGGCCGCTTTGCAGCGGCACAAGCGGCGCACCAGGCGCTGCGCGACGATGCCGCTCAGCGAACTGGCAATCAGGTATTCGGGGATGCCCAGGTCCACCAGGCGGACGATGGCGCTCACGCTGTCGTTGGTGTGCAGCGTGGAGAGCACCAGGTGGCCGGTCTGCGAAGCCTTCAGCGCGATTTCGGCGGTCTCCGCGTCGCGGATTTCGCCGACCATGATGATGTTGGGGTCCTGGCGAAGAATGGAGCGGAGCGCGCTGGCAAACGTCAGCCCGGCTTTGGTGTGCACCTGCACCTGATTGACGCCGTCGAGCATGTATTCCACCGGGTCTTCCACGGTGATGATGTTCACGGCCGGGCGGCGGAGATGATTGAGCGAGGCGTACAGCGTGGTGGACTTTCCCGAGCCGGTGGGCCCGGTGACCAGCAACATTCCCTGGGGCTGCGCGAGAATTTTTTTGAGCGCGGCGATGACTTCCTCGTCCATGCCCATATCCGAAAAGGCGCTCAGCGCCGAAGTGGCTTCGAGCAGGCGCATCACGACTTTTTCGCCGTGATTGGTGGGAAGCGTGGAGATCCGGAAATCGATTTTTCGCCCGGCGAGGTTGACCATGAAACGGCCGTCCTGCGGGGCGCGGCGCTCGGCGATGTCCATGTCCGAGAGGACCTTGATGCGCGACACCAGCGAATTTTGGAGCTTGCCCTTGACCTGCATCAGTTCGCGCAGCACGCCGTCCACGCGGATGCGCACCATGGTGGCCGAAGACATCGGCTCGATGTGGATGTCGCTGCAGCGGCGGGCGGCCGCGCGGGCGATGATGCGGGAAACCAGGCGCACGGCCGGGGTGCGGCGGTGTGTCAACTCGGCCTGAAACTCGGCCATCGCTTCGCGCGCCGATTCGCGCGAGCTGACGGAGATGAATTCGATCTCGCCGACGTCGTCTTTGCCGGTGTCGTCCGAGGGGTCTTTGGACTCCACCATGGCCGCGGCTTCGGCTTCCTCTTCGGCGGCCGAGGCGTAATGTTTTTCAATGGCGGCGAGGATTTCGTCGCGGAAGCCCAGGCGCGGGGAGATGAGTTTGCCGGTCAGGAAGCGCAGTTCATCGAGCGTGCGGAGGTTCTGCGGCTCGGCCATCACCACGGTCAGGGAGCGATCGTCGTAATCGTAGGGCACCGCGCAGTAGCGCAGCGCCGTCTCGCGGGGAACGTACTCGAGCGCTTCCACCGAAGGAGGAAATTCGCGGAGATTATGGTAGGGGACGCGGGTGACTTCTTCGAGCGCGCTGATCAAGTCGGCTCTGTCGAGCGTCCCGCGCGCCAGCAGCAGCTCGCCAAGCTTCAGGACTTTGCCTTGCTGGTCGGAAACCGCTTGGGTCAGGTCTTCGGCGGAAATCTTCCCCCGTTCGCGGAGAACATCGCCCAGACGCTTCTTGGAGGCCATGGAGTCCTTGCGGCCGGAACGCGCCGAAATTGCAGGCGACCATTGTGTCCCCCGGCGGCACCGGCGTCAACATGACCTCGGTACCAAAGCCCTTATGAGTTAGGGGCAAAGTTATAGTCCTTTCGTACCACTCCGCAGCGGGTACCACATTTCGAGCCTCAGAACAGTGCGCCGGGGAGGGCGCCGAGCGTCGAGCCGAGGGAACTGCCCAGCGAGGAGAAAAATCCCGAAGGACGCGCGGCGTTGGCGCGGACATTGAGCAACTCCGCGGGGATTCCCAGGGCGCGGCCGAGCAAGCCGGTGTCCACGCCATACAGTCCGGCGATGCCTTGCAGCGCAGCCATCTGCCGGTTGAACGCCGTGTTGGAGAAGGCCAGCTCGTTTTGCTGCGCGGCGCCGGCCGCTTCCCTGCCCTGCGAGCGCGCCAGCTCGTCGGCGAGTTCGCCGAAGCCGGCGGAGTTGCGCGTGCGCGCCAGGCGGTTCGCCGCGGATTGCTGCAGCGCGTCGAAGGCGCTGGCGAGCGATCCGAGTGAGCCGCTGGTGACCGCAGCTTTGTCGGCCGCGGACAGGCCGGGATTGTTGAGAATATTCTGATATTGCGGCAGCAGGATGTTGCGCGATTGTCCCAGCTGCGCCTGAAGCTGCTGATTGAAAGCGTCCGCGGCGGCGCGCTCCTGATCGGAAGCTCTGATGGTTGATGCTTGTGCTCCGCGTCCCATGGGGACCTCCTGGAGGATTGAGATTGGAAATTCGAAGTCAGAAGTCGGGAATCGGAAGTCAGAAAAAGATCCGGCCGGAAGGTGTGGCGCTATGATCGGAGGCCGACCATTTCACGGTGGCTTTCAATCGTAGGGGCGCCGAAATCGGCTGTGGCCTTCCATAGTTCTACACAGGTTGTCCGGGAGGAACCTCGGGAGCTGGAGCGACATCAACGGCGGGAGCAGCGGGGGCCGCAGCAACTACAGGGGCAACGGCAGCCAATTCAATCCAAGGATTCTCCAGCCCAGCGTCCAACTCATCATCGTTTGGACGGCCGAGTGTAAATGCCAGTTTGATTTTGAACTTCATGCGCGTTCTGTCATCCAGTTGAATGATTTTCTTCCGGAGCAACAAAGCAATGTCCGCTGTCGGCAGCGTGACTATTTGGCTGAAGTCTACAGACCAACCTTGGTCTTGCAATAGCGGATGTGGTTGTAGGTAGAAGTAATCAATGTAGCCGGGGTCGTCCGGGTCACGGGGATCTTTATTGGCTTTCAAACTGTTAAACCGTTCAGCAGCGTTCCGAATGTCGTCGCTGATAGTCTTTAAACGAGCTAGCGGGACGGCGTGTGCTCGTATTCTTCCACCGCGTGGCTCAAGGTCACAGCAATTTGAGAGAACGGCACAAAAACAGAATCGTGCCGGGACTTGTATCGTAACCCACCCTGTTTCACCACGGTGGTCGTGCGTCTTGGAAGAAATGTTTGGCAGGGCCGCATAGTCATAGTCCTGTGCGATTTCACCCAAGACATGCGTCTTGCCGTGCTCTAACAAGGGGTATGGGATACCCGCGAGGATATCTCCCTGCCTTAAAGCGGCATCATCAAAGCCTTGGGCACCGCGAACGAGATACAATATTACGACTCTCCCTCTCTAATCTCGCCGGATGGCAGATTCGGGCACCCGGGCACGCAGCACCGAATCAACAACCCTAATTGCCCCGGCACTTAGCGGCCGTGGGGGTGCAACCGGAGGCGGGGCCGGTATCGCTTGAATGAACTGCGCCTGAAATGTCGCCGTTTGGCGTATCAGCGCGTCGCCTGCGCTGTTCTCAAACAGTTTAAAGACGGGGGAATTTCCAAGGAGAATATCCAGGCAACAATAAAGCTCGTTTACAGCCGTCTGCAGGGCGGGGTTCGTCCGCGTATCGCCTACTCTGACACCCAGTGGCTGAAGGTCGGGAATCTTAATGGGTCGCCCATGCGACTTGAACCTGCCATGGTCGCTCAGGTAGTCCGCAATTCTTGTGGACTTCACTTCGGCGTCAGGGTCGTCGCTCAGCATGTACCTCTTCGTCCAGTCTTTGACGAGAATCTTGGCAAGGTCTATCGCATGACCGCAGTCCACGAGGAGCGAAGGTCCAAGTTGCGATAGAATCGGCATCCAGCCAGGCAGCTTGGTCGCATCCTGCTGTAATTCCGCTTGCGCTTTTTGGAATTGCTCCAAGATGGCCTCGGCGGGGGACGCACCGGTCTGGGTCCGCATCTGAGGGTCAATTGGACCAAGTTCGGCATCCGTATCCATCAGGATCTCATTGCCAGACATCGCCAACATTGTTGCCGCGCTTTTCGCGTAAGAGGGTACGATAAAACGCACGCTCGTATATTTTCCGCGGAGCTGCTGAACGAGCGATTCGACGGCGTCCGGATAGCCGCCGGGGCTATGCAATAAAACATCTAAGTTGGGGCCTGGGATGTTCTCGGTCACCGCCTTGAACCCAATCTTGTCGCTGGGGTCCATCATAAGCATGTCGATAGACACTGCTTTCGCCGGAGACGTGCAAGCGCTCGCGTAAACAATTAAGCGACGCCCAGTCACCTTCTCGACAGCGGCAATCTTGGAACGACGATAGTGGTCTTGTCGGGAAGGCTGGCCAGGAGCCGCTGGCTGCTGTTGGTCTTCTTGTTGAAGGCGGATGACGTCTTGGAGGATGCGATTCCAGGCTGACGCGGGCATCTAGAGGCTCAGGCGTGTGGAATTCGTCGAGACGGACGAGCGCTGGTTCATGGCTTGAAGGGCAGCAAGATATTGTCGATAGGAAATGTTCATGACTCGCATGGCCTCAAACACCTGCGGGTACTCCTGCTGAAGGCGCTCGAAGTATGCGCGGACTTCGTCCTCATTGCTCAGGTCGACGACTTGAAGTGGGGCGCTCATTATCCAAATCTCCTCGGGGCCCATGGTAGTCAAGCCCCTGCTTTTAGATGTGGCGCAGACTGCTACGGGGTTATGCGCAGCACTTCAGTTGCCAAGCCGGATGTGCTTCATAATAGCGAGGTTAAGCAAAATCGCCCACATCTTTAGACGCCGTTACCACTACCTTTCTAGGTATGATTTATCCCTCTCCATCCGAGCCTCTCGGTTGGGACAGGGACTCATTTACAACACGTGACCATCTCCTGTCAATGACTTTATACTACTTACAGGCGCCCGCGCAAGGGGCGCCCCCGTCCTGTGCGCTTCCGCGGCGCCTGATGTCCCATGGAGACCCCCTTGAGGTTCGAGGCTGGAGCGAGGTTGGAGATTAGAAATTGGAGCAGACAAGATGCGCATTGCGAGGGAGGGCGCGATGAGCCAAGGTCTAATTTTTAACCTCTGCCCTCTAACCTCTTGCAGAACGGCGTCCAGGAATCGTCGCGGACCCAGCCGAGAGATTCGAGGCGGCGTCCGAAGCGACGCGCGATGCGAGGCGGAAGCCAGCAGTGAACGTCGGCGAGGCCTTTGGCCCAGGCGTCGCGCGAGGCGGCCTCCTGCAGGGCGACAATGCGCGCCCAGCGCTCGCGCGGGGCGGCATCGCGCGGGTCGAGCAGCAGGTACGCTTCGCAGGTCAGCCGAAGCAGAGCGGCGGCGCGGATGCGCGGCGCAGTAGCACAGGCTTCAGCCTGTGCGGTTTGCGAAGGGACACAGACCATAGTCTGCGCCCCCGGTTCCTCTTCAAGGACCAGCTTGGAAACAAACAGCGGGTCGGCGAGATCAGGAAATGCGTAGTCGAAGCCCTGTGCGGCGTGCAAGGCGCGCAAGGCATCGAGATCTGTTGGAGTGTATTCGCGGATGAGCATGTGTGGAGCAAGCAAAGGAGGCTGAGGAGGTAAAGGAGGTAAAGGATTCGCTTATCTCGGATTCCTTTGCTTCCTCTACTTCCTTTACGTCCTCGATCTCCTCTGGGCGTCTTACAAAAAAGCCGGGGAGATGCGCGAGCCGCCGATACGGCCGAATCCGTTGCCGCCGAGTCCGCCGATGCCGGAGAACGCGCCGCTGCCGGTGGAGGGAAGCGGCGCGGGCCCCGAAGAGCCGCCTCCGACGACTGCGGCGGGCGGCGAACCGAACGCCACCGGCGGCGACGGGTTTGAGCCGATGTATTGCGAATAGGCGCGCCAGTACAGGGTCTGGTTGCCAAGCTGGATATAGATGTTGCGCGAGGCGCCGAGAAAATAGACGCGCGGCGCGGCAAACGCCAGCGTGGTGTCTGATTCGGCGAAGTAAAAAAGGCCGGGGCGCGCGTCGGCGTTGTCGGTGATGGCCAGGTCGAACCAGCCGTTGGAAGCCTGCACGGCAAGCGAGGCGATGCGCGCGGGCGCTGCGGCCGGCGCCTGCGCGTCCAGGCCCGCCTTGTTGCCGAGGGCGTTCACGGCGGAGACAATCTTCGTGAGCGATTCGTAGAGGTACGGGTCGCGGTCTTTGATAGGGGCGAGTTGCGCGATGTTGAGCATAAATGACGGGACTCGCGATTGGTGAGCGGTGTGATTCTTAGTGAACGGTGACATGCGGCGGGAATTGAACTAGGATGAGGCCGCCTAGCCGCTGATTCCTATTGACCCGTTGCACACAAGAAACTCGTTCGAAACTCTGGCTGCTCGGCAGTGTTCTATCTTAGTGAGGAGCTCCACGGGAAAAGAGTCGCACCGGGAGGTGCAGCCATGCGAAAGTTCCTGGCCGTCTTACTGGGCTTTAGTTTTGCGGCGTACGCACCGCTGGCGGAGTGCGCCGGGCAGCTTGATTCCGTCGCGGCAGGCGCGGGGGAATTCCCTGCCCCGCCCGCGGCCGTCTCCGCCGTGCAATACGAAGGCGATGCCGGCGGGTATTTCTCGCCGGAACAACTGGATAACCTGCTGGCGCCGATCGCACTCTACCCCGATCCGCTGCTGGCACAGGTTCTGCTGGCAGCCACCTTCCCGGACCAGATTGACGAAGCCGACCGCGAAATGCGCGCCAGCTACGACCACTACAACGTGGACTACGCGCCCTGGGACGTCAGCGTCAAGGCCGTGGCGCATTACCCGGCCGTGCTGCACATGATGGCCGACAAGCTGGACTGGACGACCTCGCTCGGCCAGGCCTACGTCAGCCAATCCACCGACGTGATGGCGGCGGTGCAGCGGCTCCGCAGACGGTCTCGCGAGGCCGGATATCTGGTGACCACGCAGCAGATGGAAGTGGTCGAAACCGACGGTTACATCTACGTCTGGCCGGCGCAGCCGCGCTACATCTACGTGCCGGTGTACGATCCCGCGGTGGTGTTTTTCCCCCGGCGGGGATTTTTTACGGGACTGGTGATCGGCTTTGGAACGCGCTTCGTCATCGGCGCGTGGCTCAACCATGACTGCGACTGGCGCGAGCGCCGCGTGTTCTATCACGGCTGGGACCGCGATGACGGCTGGGAGCGGCGCAGCCGGCCGTTCGTGCAAATCAACAACGTGTACGTCAACCGGACCTACGTGAACGTCACCGTCAACCAAACGGTGATCAACAACACCGTGAATTACACTTCGCTGAACCGGTACAATGCCGTGCACCGCGACGTCCACTATGACGACGTGCGCGCCCGGAGAGGCCCCGGCGGAGCTCCCGACAACGGCGCGGGGCGGCCGGACGATCGCGGGCGCGGACGCGACGATCGCGTCAATCCGGGCAACCCCGGGAATCAGGGGCGCGGCAACGGCGCCAACAACAAAATCATCGACCGCAACATCAATACGCGCGACCCGAGAATCGACACCTACCGCGGACACGTCCCTGTGACAGGGATGCCGCAGCGCGGCGAAGACGTGCGCACGGATCGGCCCGGGCAAGTGCCCGTAACACCGATGCCGCAGCGCAGCGAAGACGTGCGTTCCGATCGGAATCGCACGAACGCGAATCCGCCGCCACCCCCGCCGAACCGCTCCACCTACCAGCCGGTGCCGCGAGTTCCCGACCGGCCGAATACTTCGGTGTACGGCGGCGGGCGCGGGCCAATCAACGCGAACGATGCCAGCCGGCGCGGTCAAAACAGTCGGAACGAGATGAGCAAACCTTCCGGACCGCCGCCGAATCGCGGCGGTGGGAAATCGGGCGGCGACAACAAAGGAAAAGGCGGGAGGAAACAATGAGCGCGACGAACACGCTACGACCGCAATTTGCTTCTCACAGCAAGCTCATGATCGCCGCACTGTTGTTGTGCTTGAGCTTCGGCGGCGTCCACACAGCGCGCGCTGCGCAGATGGGCGGGCAGAATACAGCGCCTCCGGCGCAAAAACTCTTTTCTTTTCCCGAAGAGGCGCTGCAGGCGCTCGAGTCTGCGGTGAAAGCCAAAGACAGGGCGGCGCTGGGGGCCATCTTCGGGCCGGACAACGAGAAACTGGAGTCGGGCGATGCCGTGGAAGACAACAACGCGCTGGACAATTTCGCATTGCGCCTCGCGGAATCCGCGACGCTGAAGAAGGTGAATGATTCGAAGTATACGCTCGTGGTCGGCGCCGAAAAATACCCGTTTCCCATTCCCCTAGTCAAACAAGGGGAGCAATGGCGGTTCGACACAGCGGCCGGGCTCGAGGAACTCCTGAACCGGCGCATCGGAGAGAATGAACTGTCGGCGATTCTGACGTGCCGCGCGTACGTTCTGGCGCAGTGGCAGTATTACACGGAATCGAAGGACACTGCCAAAGACGGGCTGGCCGTGTACGCGCAGAAATTCCTGAGCACGCCCGGCACGCACGACGGCCTCTACTGGGACACCGCCCTGAACGAAGAGCCGAGTCCGCTGGGCGCGTTGGTGGCCCACGCGCGCGCGGAGGGTTACACACCGGGACAACAACGGACTGGCGGGGAAACCCCAACGGCCGCCGGGGCAAGCGATGATGCTCCGCAGCAGCCCCGTTCGCCGTATCACGGGTACTTCTTTAAAATCCTTACGCGCCAGGGCCCGCATGCTCCGGGAGGAAGATTCAGCTACATCATCAACGGCAACATGATCGCCGGCTACGCGCTGATCGCGTGGCCCGCCAAGTGGGGCAGCTCCGGCGTGATGACCTTCATCGTCAATAACCAGGGCCGGATCTACGAGAAAAACCTCGGCCCGAATACTGCGGCAATTGCCGCCGCCATCACCGAATACGACCCGGACCCGAGCTGGACGCTGGTCAAAGAGGAGTAAGGCAAGGGCGCCCTCGGCGGCGTGATTCGCGCCTTGTGATAGGATAGGGTTTCCACGCGATATCAGGGGAGGCTGCAGATGAAGTATACAGTCATCCTACAGCGAGAGGGCGACGGGGGTTACGTGGGCACTGTTCCGGCTCTGCCCGGCTGTGTTTCCCAAGGTGATTCCCGGGAAGAACTCCTCCGAAACATCGAAGAAGCAATCGAGCTCTATCTGGAAGACGTAAAAGCTGCCGGTGAGCCGATTCCGGTCGAAGATGAT
>DASWCG010000087.1:0-26789 GCA_036390175.1 Candidatus Acidiferrales bacterium
TTCGATTTGAACCGATCGGCTGGGAACAGGCGCGATCTCTGCTCCAGGAACAGGAAAAACTGCTGGCAGCGGAGGAGTTGATTTTGGGATGAAGCGCGTGGATCTGAATTGCGATATGGGTGAGCTGCCGGAGGCCATTGCCGACGGGACTCAGGAAGCGCTGATGCCTTCGCTCACTTCGGTCAACATCGCCTGCGGGGGCCATGCGGGCGACGCGCAAACCATGAAGACCACGATCGAGCAGGCGCTTCGCTGGAAGCTCGCGTTGGGGGCGCATCCCGGCTATGCCGATCGCAGGAATTTCGGGCGGCGGGAGTTGAACCTTCCCGCGGATGCGGTCGCCGACTCCGTATTTGAGCAGGTCCGGGCACTCGCCGAGGTTGCCGCCGACCGCGGTGCCCGGGTGGTGCATGTTAAACCGCACGGTGCGCTTTACAACCAGGCAGTGCACAATCGCGATCTAGCGGAAGCGATTGCCAGGGGGGTCGCTCGATGGGGCCTCGATGTCGTCCTCGTGGGCCTGGCTGGATCGCCGATGCTGGACGTCTTTCGGGAAGCTGGTTTCGAAGTTGCCGCCGAAGCATTCGCCGACCGGCGGTACGAGCCGGACGGAACTTTGCGCTCGCGCAAATTTGAGGACGCGCTAATCCGCGATCCTGCGGAAGCTGGCCGACAGGCTTTGCGCATCGTCGAACAAGGGATGGTGATTGCGCGTGGCGGCGCCGAAGTCGCCGTGAATGCGCAGACCATCTGCATCCATGGGGACACTCCGGGCGCGCCGGGGATCGCCGCAACTGTGGCCCAGACGCTGCGCCAAGCCGGCGTTACGCTCAGCGCTCTCCCCGGGCTATGAAAGTGAATGCACTTTGTTGTAGCTTGCGCCTGTGCCATTAGGGCGGGATAGCGTGCGGAGGAAGGGCCGCCAGTAGAAACACAAAAGCGAGCGGCCCCGCTTGGGACCGCTCGCCTTGAAAGAATCCAGGTTTTGCTACTCGAACTTTTCCACGATCTCGGGCATTTGCAGCTTGGCTTTCGCCAGCGATTTCACCAGGGCGCCTTCCATATTTTCCGAGCTGGTGTTGCGCGCCGTGGCCAGTTCGCTCACCAGAAGGAACTTCGCCCGCTCGAGCATCTTCTTTTCGCGGAACGACAGCGGCTTGCTGCGGCTCAGGGACACCAGGCTCTTCAGGACTGCGGCCACTTCGATGAGCGACCCGGTGCGCATTCGCTCCGAGTTTTCCTTGAACCGGTGTTTCCAATCATGGTGGGAATTGAACTTGCCTTTTTCGAGGAACCCGAGAACCTTGCAGGTTTCCACGGGACGAATCACCGGCCGCAAACCCACCGCCGGCGCATTGCTTTGCGGCACCATCACTTTCAAGCCGCTCGAAAGAATCCGCAACATGTAGTATTTTTCGGTTCTGCCGTTCAGGACTCCAAAATTGATTTGCTCGATGATCCCGACCCCGTGGTTCGGATAGACGACCTTTTCACCGATCTTATAGTCCATCGTTGGATTTCCCCCAGAGAGCACTTCAAGTTTAAGAAACGCTGCATTCACAAGTCAAGATATATCTCATAAAATCAGCAAGTTAACGTGAATTTTCCTTCGCGGTTGGCACTCGGATTGCTTGCATCGGCACTCGAAAAGTGCTCTTTGAATATCCCTTCCGGTGAGATTTTTCTGCATAACCCACGGTATCATTCCTATTGATGCTGATTCTCGCCGTTGACACAAGCACTCGAAGCAGCAGCCTGGCCGTGTTGCGCGGAGAAATGCCGTTAGCCGCCGTCGCGTCGCACGAAGAGGAGCCTCATTCGTCGGGATTATTTCGCTCTCTTTCTGGGGTGCTTGGGGAACTAAAACTGGATCTCCATCAGATTGACCTCTTCGCCGTTGCGACGGGTCCGGGTTCCTTCACGGGCTTGCGCGTTGGATTGACCGCAGTCAAAGCCTGGGCGGAGGTGTTCCGTAAACCGATTGCGGCTATCAGCACGCTCGAAGCCATCGCGGCTCAGTCGAAAGGTTCGGCCGGGCTGCTGGCGCCATTTTTCGCCGCAGGCCGCGGCCAGGTTTTCGGCGGTCTGTACGCGCGCGAGAGAGGACGCTTGGTACGCCAGGCAGACGAAGTGGTCCTTTCCGCGGAGGAGTTTCTCCAATACGTGTCGGCGGAAAGTCGCGGTGTGCCCGTTACTCTGGTTTCTTCCACGCCGGACGCGCTGGGCGCGGCGCTGAAAAACTCTGCTTTCTATGCCTCAACTGTGGAGTCGGTTTCGGGAGTCCTAGCACCGGTTATCGGCAAACTGGGCAATGACAGGGCGATGCGCAAGGAACTCGTGGATGCCTACTCGTTGGACGCTAATTACGTTCGCCGCTCCGATGCTGAACTTCTCTGGAAAGGCCCCGCCTCAAGAGCAAGCCGCGCCTGATCCCGTTGCCGCGAGAATGAAAGAAGACTTCAAGATTCGCCGCTTCCACAAAGACGATGCGGAAGCGGTCTCCAAACTTTCCGCCGCGATTCCAGAGCTGAATCCCTGGCCACTCTCGGTTTACGAATGTATCCAGGAGGCGGGTTTTGAGGGGTGGATCGCAGACTGCAATGGAACAATCGCGGGCTTCGTTCTGACGCGCTGCGTGTCCGATGAAATGGAGGTTTTGAAACTGGGCACGGCACAGGACTTCCGCCGCCGCGGAGTGGCCGCGGCTCTGTTGACGGCGGCCTTCCTGGGAGCAGTTTCGGGCGGTGCACGCCGGGCATTCCTCGAAGTTCGTGCGTCCAACGCCCCCGCCATATCTTTGTATCAGGCCGCCGGGTTCTCTCCTACGGGGCGGCGGCGAAACTACTACACGGCTCCCGTCGAGGACGCTTTGCTGATGACTTGCGACTTGGAACGAAAAACCCAATTTCCTCTTGGCGGTTGAGGCCGCGCTGTGTTAGGTTACGCCCTATGTAAGCCAAAATTCCATTGAGGAGGTCCCGGATGGCCATCTTGCCGCAGAATCCTCGGGAGATTTTGATTCAGTCCGATGCGGAGTACCAACGGCTGGCGCAAGAGCACTCCCGATACGAAGCAGAACTCGAACGGCTCTCCAAGAATCCCTACCTCAGTTCGGAAGATCTCCAGGAAGAAACCAAGCTGAAAAAACTCAAGCTTCACGTAAAAGACAAAATGGAACGCGTCTTTTCGCGATACGCGCAGTCTCCCAACCAAACCTGACACGCGCTGGCTGCGGCGTTCTATCGTAGAATAGAGGTGTGTCTCGACGGAGCGCACCCACTCTTCCCTGAATTGAGATGGTAAAAGAAGGATACCTGTTTGCCTCGGGGCCTTTCGTTCTGGGCGGCGTCGCGCTGCTGCTGAAGGCGAACTGGGCGGCTGCTGTCCTTTTCCTTCTGGCGGCTTTCATTTTGTATTTCTTCCGCGACCCTGAACGCGTCGTTCCCTCCGAACCCGGTGCCGTTGTCTCGCCGGCAGATGGACGAGTCGTTGTTGTGACCGACGAAGCGCTCGACGGCCGCTCCGGGAAGCGCATCAGCATTTTCTTGGCGGTTTGGAATGTCCATGTAAATCGTTCGCCTTTGGCCGGGCGCATCACCAAGCTCGAATACAAGCCGGGCCGTTTTCATGCCGCCATGCGCGCGAGCGCCTCGGCTGAGAATGAGCAGAACGTCATCCATCTCTCCACCGGCGCCGGCGAAATCGTCTTCAAGCAGATTGCCGGATGGATTGCCCGCCGGGTGGTATGCTGGAAGCGCGTAGGGGACGTCCTGGCCCGCGGCGAGAGGATTGGCATTGTGCGGTTCGGCTCGCGCGTGGATCTGTGGCTTCCCGCCGACGCCGAAATCCTCGTCCGCACTGGCCAGCATGTTTCCGGGGGAGCCAGCGTGCTGGCGCGCTGGCCTGCAAAAGGAGCACAATAAGACCCGCCCATGCGAGAGTTCGACCAGCACGAACTCGGCCTCGAAGGTTTCCGCCCGCGCAATCACCGTTTGCGCCGCGGCATCTATCTCTTGCCCAGCATCCTTACGGTTCTTAATCTCCTGTGCGGGTATTATGCCGTGTTGGCCGCTCTCCACGGCGGCGCTGATAATTTTGACTACGCCGCGCGCGCCATTGGATTCGCCTTTCTGTTTGATTCGCTGGACGGCCGGATCGCGCGCCTGACGGGCACGAACACGGAGTTCGGCAAACAGTTCGACTCCCTGGCCGACGTGATCAGTTTTGGCATCGCACCGGCCGTGCTTGCCTATGCTTGGGGAGTACGCGGCCTGATGAACGGCGATGACGTTTACGCGGCCCAAGTCGCGCAGCTCGGATGGTTCGTAGGACTGGCCTTTGTCATCTGCTGCGCCTGGCGGCTGGCGCGCTTTAATGTGCACGGGATGGCGCCGGGTGGCTCGCGCTATTTTGTGGGCTTGCCCACACCGGCCGCCGCGGTCGTCATTGCCGCCGTCGTTCATGCCTATGCGTGGAAAGTTGCGCTCATCAAAGATTGGCGCTGGTCCATGGCCTGGATGGGACTTGCCGCCGTTCTCGCCGCGCTGATGACCAGCACGGTCCGTTATTACAGCTTCAAAGACGTTGCCTGGACGCGCCGCCAGCCTTCGCTGGCCATTGTTCTCGTGGCTCTGCTCTTCGGAGCTATCTTCTTTTACTCGAAAGTGGTCTTACTGGTTTTAGCTGCATCTTACGCGGCCGCCGGAATCGTTTTTCACATTGTTCGCGTCGTCCGCCATCGCTTGGTTTCGCGCACTGCCTGATCCATGCCCCTGGACACCAAGACCTGCCGCCTGGCGATCGCGGGAGCCTCCTCGTTACGCGGCCGCGAACTCAAGCAAATGCTGGAGAAGGGGCGCTTCGCTTCCTCCGATATCCGTCTGGTGGATGAGGAGCTTGCCGCTGGGACCTTGACGGAACTGGCCGGCGAGCCTGCCGTCATTCAGGCCGCAGATGACGACAGCTTTGAAGGTGCCCAGCTTGTCTTCTTCACAGGTTCGGCGGCTTTCGCGCTGCGCCACGCCGATTCCGCCCTCCGCGCTGGCGCTCGCGTCATTGACCTCTCCGGCGGTCTGGCGGATTTTCCTGGGGCCAAACTTTGGATCCCTTCCCTCGACACCGTGCTTCCTTCCCCCTCCTCCGCCGAAGCATCGGCAAACAGAGTTTTCCTTTCCCCTTCGACGCCCGCGATTGTAGCCTGCACCGTTTCGGCAGCTCTCGCGCCATTGAGAATCGAGCGGCTGGCGTTCGTATTCTTCCAACCGGTTTCGGAAGCGGGTCAGGCCGGTGTGGAAGAGCTGGAAAGCCAGAGCACCCGGCTGCTGTCGTTTCAGCCCATCGGTGAGGAAGTCTTCGACACGCAGGTTGCCTTCAATCTCCTCGACGAATACGGCTCCGCGAGCTCCGAGAAACTTTCCTCGGTTCGCCAGCGTATTTCACGAGAAGCGCACACCTGCTTGAACGGTAGAGCCGTCGTCCCGGCAATCCAGCTCTTGCATGCGCCCGTGTTTTATGCGCATGCGTTCACCGCCTATGTAGAGCTGCCCGGCGCGCCGGATGCTTCCGCCATCGGGCAAGCGCTGCAAAAGGCGGGGGTTCACGTTCCGCCGCCGGACGGCCCCGCCGTGTCGAATCTGAGCGTGGCCGGAGAAGACCGAATCTCGATGAGCTTGCCGGCCCGCGACCCGCGCCTCGCCGGAGGGTTCTGGCTCTGGGGCGCAGCCGACAATTTTCGCCTGGCTGCGGCCAATGCCGTGCGCATTGGAGAGAAGCTCGCATGAGCGCGCCAATCCGCATTGTCCCGCCGTTCGCTCTGGCCCTCAGCGCCCTCGCGGGGGGATGCGGCTATCACGTCGCCGGCCGGACTTCGAGTCTCCCACCCAGCGTGAAGACCATCGCGGTGCTGGCGCTCGAGAATCGCACGCCGCGCTACCGCGTCGAGCAGCGCATGACCGCCGCCCTGGTCCACGAATTTCTCACCCGCGCAAGATATCGCATCGTCTCCGATGCCTCGAATGCTGACGCCGTCTTGACCGGCCGCATCACCGGCCTCGAAACCAACGCAATTCTCTTCGACGCCGCCACCGGACGCGCCACCACCATGCTCGTCACGGTTCGCTGTGAAATTCTCCTCGAAGACCGGGCCACAAAAACCCCGCTCTACCGCAACGACAACTTTCTGTTTCGCAATGAATATGAAATCTCCACCGATCTCAACAGTTTCTTCGAGGAGCAGGACCCCGCGCTCGATCGACTGGCCCGCGACTTCGCCTCCCGCCTGGTCTCCGCAATCCTGGAGAACTTCTGATGGCGCAGGCGTCTGCTCAGGCTTTACTGGACCGCTTGGCCAAGGGCCAGCATATCCCCGCCATTCTTCTCCTCGGCGAGGATCTCTATTTGCGGGACCTTTGCAGGGAGGCGATCCTCGAACACTCTGTCCAAGAAGGCACGCGCGAGTGGGCGGTGTCCCGCTATTCCGCCGCCGATGGGGACCTCGATGCCGCGCTCGGCCAGGCGCAATCGTTGCCGATGCTCTGTCCTCGCCAGGTGGTCTTTGTTGACGAGTTCGATGCGCTCGAACGTTTGGGCGATGCCGCCCGGGATGAAATCCTGGCGCGCCTCGCCGCATACCTGGACGACCCCGCACCTTTTACGGTTCTCGTCCTGCAAGCGGAATCTCTCGACCAGCGCATGAGGCCGGCCAAACTCCTGGGGGAGAAGGCCCTCGTCGTAAATGGTTCGCTCAGCGAGGACCCCGAAGAGCGCCGGCAGCTCGCCGTGCCGATCACCGTCCGCTTGGCCAGAGACCTGGGCGCGCAAATTGAGCAAGCCGCGGCGGAAGAACTCGTCGACATTCTGAACGCTGACCTGCTTCACATTCGCACCGAGCTCGAAAAGCTGGCCACATTTGCCGGCGAGCGAAAGAAAATCACGATACAAGACGTAGAAACTCTTGTGGTGGGAGAAAAGAAGGAAACCGTCTGGAACCTGGCGGAGATTTTGGCCGACCGCCGGCCCGAAAAGGCCCTCGAATTCCTCGACGGAGTCCTGCGGCAGGGAGAAGAGCCGGCCGGAATGATCGGGGCAATCGCGTGGATGTACCGGAAGCTTCTTGAGGCCAAGGAGCTCGCCCCCGGCGTTTCCGGATGGCAGGCGGCCCGCGCCCTCGGCATGAGGCTCGACACCGCCGAAAAGGCCGTGCCCAACGCCCGAAGGATGTCCAGAGCGCAAATCCTCGACGGCCTCCGGGCGCTTTACGAGGCCGACAGCCGCGTTAAATCGGGGAATCAGAATCCGCGCGCGGTGATGGAGTTCCTCGTTACGAGGCTTGCAGGCGCAGCATCAACGCATTCGGCGAGTGGGTAATGCTTGCACAGAAGCCAAACGGAGCGGAGGCTGAACGGTTTCAAGCTGCCGCCCGGGCGCAGGAATGAGACTAAGCTGTTCTTGCGGCGCTGATTGCGTTAAACGCGTTATGGAGGCGTGATTTGTACCGGTTCCCCGTATTCTCTCGCAGGATGCCTTTGCTGATGGCGCGGTCAATGGCCGACAGCGTCGGCCGCAGTAGATTTCCAGCCGCGGTCGCGTCGCCGGCGGTGATTGCCGTTCGCATGCGTTTCATCATCGTGCGCACCCGCGTGCGGTTGGCGCGGTTCACCGCGGCGCGCTCCAGAGACTGCCTGGCGCGCTTTAGGACCGATTTCTTGCGCTTCTTGACCTTTGTTGGCGTACCCTGAGGCATTCAGTGCTCCTTCTTGGTCAAACTCAAATTCTCTACACTAGCCGAGGCCCACTTCTTTGTCAAACACCCCGCCTCGGGCTCTTTATCGCACTTCTTTTGGCGCTTGCAAGTCCGCTCCGCGCCGAAAAGGTTTCTGATCTCAAGCACCGGGGCTGTGTCAACGATTTCGCGCAAGTGCTGAACTCCGATGCACAGGTGCGCATCGGCAGCCTCTGCAACGAGCTGTACGAGAAGGCCGGCGCCGCCCTTGTCGTCGTCACCATCCGTTCCACCGAAGGAACGCCCATCGAACAATTTGGCGTGGACCTCTACCAGCGCTGGGGCATCGGCAAAAAAGGCGAAGACCGCGGCGTGTTAGTCCTTTTGGCCGTTGCCGATCGAAAGTATTGGACAACGGTCGGCTATGGTCTGGAGCCCATTCTTCCCGATGGCAAGGTCGGCGGCTTCGGCCGGGACATGCGCCCTTTCCTCCAGCAGGGCGATTACAGCGGCGCCTTGCTTCAAATCGGCAATCAAATCGCCTCTGTGATTGCCCAGGATCGCGGCGTCACCCTCGATAACGCACGGCCCATAACTTCCGCGCCCGCTGGAAGTCGTGGCACTCCCTTTCCGGCAAGGATCATTGCCTATCTATTCTTCGGTGTGATCGTCGTGATTTTTCATTTGATCGCGAGTGCATTTCGTTTTCTTCGGGGCGGCCCTCGATACCGGCAAAGGGCAAGAGGATTGGGGTGGTGGTGGCTTCTGGGCGGCGGCGGAGGTGGCTCAGGTGGTGGGAGTTGGGGTGGTGGCGGATTCGGTGGCGGCGGTGGCTTCGGCGGATTTGGCGGCGGCTCGACGGGTGGCGGCGGCGCGGGCGGAGGTTGGTAGCCGGACGGAGAGGAATTCATGGAAAAAGATTTGGCAGAGCTTGTCGAACGGCTGAAATCTGCGATCGGCGCGAATTTGAAGACCGTTGTTCTTTACGGCTCGGCGGCCGCAGGCGATTTTCAGCCGCAGCATTCCGACCTGAACGTCCTGTGCGTCCTCGACCGCCTCGACGGCGCCGAATTGCAGAAGCTCGGCCCAACCGCGCGCCGGTGGGAGAAAAAAGGTCATCCCGCGCCCCTCGTTTTCGGGCTCGAGGAGCTGCAGCGCGCTGCGGACGTTTTTGCCATCGAGTTGCTCGACATTCAGGAGAAGCACCGTCTGCTCTTCGGCGCAAATATTTTCGCGGGCATGCGCGTGCCCCTGCGCCTGCATCGCGAACAGGTGGAACGCGAACTGCGGACCAACTTGGTTCGCCTGCGGCAGCGGTACCTCGTCGCGGCGCGGCGGGACGCCGCTGTTCGTCTCCTGATGATCGAGTCCGCGCCCTCGTTCCTTGTCCTGTTTCGCCACGCCCTTCGGGCCATGGGCGAACCGGTCCCGGACAATCGCCGCGCCGTCGTTGACCAGTTGGCGTTGCGCCTCGGCTTCGACGCCGCAGGAGTCCTGAACGTGCTGCAATTGCGCGAGCGGGGTCGCGCTCCCTCGGGCGCCGAACTCGCGCGCATCTTTCATGCCTATTTGGGGGCTGTCACGCATGTTGTGGAAGAAGTGGACCGGCGCTTCAGCAAGCCGGAATAGTCTCCATCATCCGGGCGGGGAGCCGCTCGGAATCTGCTCGCACTAGACGGAGGAGGATTCGCCATGAAACAGCTTTTGGCAGTTGTGCTCGTGCTGGCGCTGGTGGCCGCGTTGTTCGGCGGCATGTACATCAGCCGCCGGAATCAAATGATCCTCAAGGGCAACGCGGTTCAGGCCTCGTGGTCGCAGGTGGACATCGTCCTGCAGCGCCGCGCCGACTTGATCCCCAATCTCGTCGAAACGGTGAAGGGCATTGCCGCGCAGGAACAGACTGTCTTTGGCGACATCGCCAAAGCGCGCTCGCAATTGCTCTCGGCGCGCACACCCGCGGATCGCATCTCCGCCAACAATCAGCTCGATGGCGCCCTCGGCCGCTTGCTCGTCATCGTGGAAAACTATCCGCAGCTCAAGTCCAACGAGAATTTTCTGCGCCTGCAGGACGAGCTTGCCGGAACGGAAAACCGTATCGCCGTCGAACGCAAGCGTTACAACGACGCGGTTCTCGACTACAACAATTACATCGGTGTTTTTCCCAACAGCCTTTTCGCCGCCTGGGCAGGCTTCAAGAAAAACGACGCCTATTTCCAAGCGCAAGAAGGCTCCCGGCAGGCGCCCAAAGTCCAATTCCCGGCGCCAAAGCAATAATGGTTCGCGCCCGGCCGTCATCGCACGCGCCGAAACCCGGCGTGTTTTCACGCAGGTCGCAGCGTCTTGACCCTCCCCGGCCGCTGCGATACGCTGATGGCGCGGGAAGTTAGCTTCATTCGAGGAGGACTGGCTCTCCGGGGCTGCCGTTTCGCGCGGCGCCCATCAACGCAATGCGACGCACGGTACAAATCTCCGGCGGTGTCGAATCCTTGTTCGGCACGCTCGACGAAAATCTCAAGCTTTTGGAATCCACGTTCCGCGTCACCACGGAATTGCACGACGGCCGCCTGGCCATCGAAGGCGAACCCGCCCACGTCGAGCGCGCCGTCCGTCTGCTCGACGAATACAACTATCTCGTCCGCGAAGGACACGTGCTCGATAGCGGCGAAGTCAAGGCCCTCATCCGCATCGGCTCGGACGATCCCGCCACGCCGGCGCGGGAAATGTTCCAGCACGGCCGCCCGCGCGTCTTCGGCAAGAAAAATGTCACCCCGAAAAGCGCCAACCAGCGCCGCTACATGGAAGACATTGAGCGCCACGACATGGTCTTCGCCATCGGCCCCGGCGGCACCGGCAAGACCTACCTCGCCGTCGCCATGGCCGTCTCTTCGCTTCTGACCAAGCAGGTGAACCGCATCATTCTCGCCCGCCCCGCCGTCGAAGCCGGCGAGCGCCTCGGTTTTCTCCCCGGGACTCTGCAGGAAAAAATTGACCCCTACATGCGCCCTCTGTACGACGCCCTCTACGACATGCTCGACGCCGATAAGCTCGAGCGCTTCCTCGAAAAAGGCATCATCGAAGTCGCGCCGCTGGCCTTCATGCGCGGCCGCACGCTCAACGATTCCTTCGTCATTCTCGACGAGGCCCAGAACACCACCAGCGAGCAGATGAAAATGTTTCTGACGCGCCTCGGCTTCAATTCCAAAGCTGTGATCACCGGCGACATCACGCAGATTGACCTCCCCAGCAGCCGCCGCTCCGGATTGCTCGAGGCCGTGGACGTCTGCGGAAAAATCGGCGGCATCGCCTTCGTTCATTTCAACGAGCGCGACGTCGTCCGTCACAACCTGGTCCAGCAAATCATCAAAGCCTACGAAGAGTTTGACGCCACCCAGGCCGCCCGTTCCGGGGCGCCTGCAACTTCCGAAAACGGCCGGCAGGAGTCCGGCAAGTAGAGCCCCGCCTGCTGCCATGGTCGTCAATCGCCAGCGCCGCGTCCCCGTGGCCGTCCCGCCGCTCGAAAAGTTCTTGTCTGACGTCAAGTTATCTCTTCGGGTGGAGCAGGATGTCTCGGTATCTCTCGTCAGCGATTCCGCGATGGCGCGCATGAATCAGACCTACCGCGGCAAGCCCGGCGCAACTGACGTCCTCTCATTCCCGCTGAACGGGAACGCCCCGCGGAAAAAATCGCCGCTCCTGGATCCTTTCGCGGAGGAAAATTCCGCTGCAAGCTATCTCGGCGACATCGCCATTGCGCCGGAAACCGCTCGGCGCAACGCGCGCCGCTTGGGCCGCTCGCTGCCCCTCGAACTCCGCATTCTGATTCTGCATGGCCTTCTCCATCTGTTGGGTTACGATCACGAGGCCGACCGCGGCGAGATGCACCGCATGGAGCGCCGCTTGCGCCGCCGCCTGGGTCTGCGCCGCGGTCAAAGGCTGCCCTGACCAATGATCTGGCTCTACGCATTTGCCATCGTCCTTCTCGCCGTCGGCCTGCCGGTCTTTTCCTATCTCGACCATATTTATCGCCGCCTCGGCCGTGTCTCCACGGGCCGCTTGCGCGAACACCTCGAGATTTTTGAAGCGGAAATCGAACCCCGCCTGCACCTCCATCGAAGACAGGCCGCGCTCACTTTTAATCTGCTCCCGCATCTTTGGCTGGCTCTGATCGTCCTCGAAACCGCGCGCGGTGTTTTTTATTTTGTCCCCGACGTCCCCGAAGCCACCCTCGAGCTTTTTGTCTTTCTCGGTTTGGAAGTTGCCGTCGGCATGCATTTCATTCCTGATTTCTTTCTCGCGCGGACCACCGGCCGCTGGCTTCTTCCTCTGATCCCCGTTCTTCGCGCGGCGGCGCTGCTGGTCTGGCCGCTCCGCGCCTTGCTGGACCTGGCCACAACCCTCGCGCGCATTTCCGAGGAGGAGCCGGACGCCGCCGCCAACTCCCGCGCGGACTCCGAAGGAATCGAAGCGCTGGTCGAAGCCGCGGAGGAAGAGGGAATCATCGAGCCCGGCCAGGCCGACTTGTTCGAGCAGATCGTCGAGTTCAGCGACAAGCGCGTCCGCGAAGTGATGACGCCCCGCCCGGACATCGTTGCCATTCAAGCCGGCGCCACTGTCGAAGCGCTTCGCAAGCTGGTTGTGGAAACGAGATTCTCGCGCCTGCCCGTTTACGAAGGCTCGCTCGAAGACATCATCGGCGTCGTTTTTGCCCACGACCTCCTGCAAATCGCGGAGCGCGACACCGCCTCCCGCCGCGTCCGCGAACTGGTGCGTCCCGCGCTGTTCGTTCCGGAAAGCAAGCTGGGCTCCGAGCTTCTCAAAGAAATGCGCCAGAAAAATCAGCACATGGCCATCGTCGTGGACGAATATGGCTCCGTCGCGGGGCTCGCGACCATCGAAGACCTCGTCGAAGAAATTGTCGGCGAAATCGGCGAACAGGACCGCCATCCCTCGCCGGACATCGTCCGCGAACCCGATGGCGGCTTCATCCTCCGCGGCAGCCTGTCGGTGGACAGGCTCCGCGATCTCCTCGGCGTGGAGTTTTCCGGCGCGCCCGATGGCGCCGCCACAACTGTTGCCGGCCTTCTGAATCTTCTTGCCGGACATGTGCCGCTCTCCGGAGAACGCATCGAACACGGCGGCCTGCAGTTCGAAGTCCTCGAAGCCAACCAGCGCAAAGTCCTCCGTCTTCGCGCCCGCCGCCGCGCCGCCAGCGCCGCGCGTTCGTCTTGATGCCGCAGGTCAAAGATTCCGCCCTTGCTTTGCCCGAAGATCTCTTGTGAAGGGCCTCACGCCGTGCATTCTTGTGTGATTCTCTCTGCGCTCGGCGCCTGCCCCGAGCCCCGGCGCCTGCCCCGACTCCGTCGGGGTCGGGGCGTCTCTGCGTTCCTTCTTTCTCAGCCACTGCCCGTGTTGCCTATTCCGCAATCCGGTGCTATTCTCCCGCGCATGAAAAAAACATCCATCCTTCTTTTGGCGGTCATCGCGCTCCTGGCCACCTCGGTTCTCGCCGCCGTTGATCTCACCGGCACGTGGAACTGCAAGGTCGTCCTGGGCGAGCAGTCCGGCACCCCCACCTTCGTTCTCAAGCAGCAGGGCGAGAAGCTCACCGGCACCTACTCCGGCGCGCTGGGCGACGCCCCCGTCACCGGCACGGTCAAGGGCAGCGATGTCACCATAGACTTCGAAGCCTCGGGCGCGCAAATCCACTACGCCGGAAAAGTGGATAAGGACGGCAAGAAGATCGAAGGCACCTGCGACTACGGCGGCCAGGCCAGCGGCACTTTCACCGCCACCAAGAAGGAATCAAAGTAGATCTTCTACACCCTTCCCCCTGTAAAGGCATCTCCCCGTATCCTGGCAAGTTCTGGTACTTGACTCGTCTGAAAAATCTGGAGTAGGATGCGTTCGTCCTCGCTCAGGAAAGGGTTGCCACACCAAGTTTTTACCCAGTGGATCAACCAAACTAAGGAGCACGAACATGAAAATCCCAGCAAGATGGATTTCGGCAATTACCGTTCTATCTTTGGCGGTGTTGTTGTGCATAACAGTTGGTCTCCCAGTGGTGCAGGGCTCGGCTGACCATGTCCGCTGGGACATCGTCAGCGTCGCCTTCGGCATTCCCCCGGCCCCCAACACGGTTAGCGCGGGTGGAATAGCATTCGCGTCCGCTAACGCGAGTCTCACGATCAGACTCACCGGCACCGGAACCTTCGTCGCGCCCGCAAGCGGCGGGACATCCAGCGCTGTCACCACCGGTGATGGCACCTGGGAGACCTTCACGAGCGGCGTCTCGACCGGTAGCGGCACATACGTCGTCACCAGTCTTGCCAGTTGGCAATTCGCAAATTTACAGACTCCCGGTGTAAATACTGATTTGATCGGCAGTGGTGGGGCTAACGGGAATGTGATTCTGAGGATCCAATACTCGGACGGGAGCGATGGCATCCTGGGCGTCGGCTGCCACGGTCCTGGAGCGCCTGCCGGCATTCAGGAGGGGGTGATTGCAACCAAGGACTTCGTGACCTACTGGACCGCCCAACCACCTGCTCCGGGCGTAAATGCCAACCGCACGAGCTTCCACGTCGGGCAATAGCTAACGCGAGGCGACGGGTAGTGGCGTTCCTCGGGCGCACCGTCGCCTGATGCGCTTTCCCGATTAGATCGTCTCAGTGGGGACTGCTCGTTTCGGTAAGGGCGGGCCCAGAGTCCGCCCTTACAAATTCTCCGCTGTCGCCCCGGACCGTTGGCCCCGCGCTGCCGCAGGCCCCAACAACTCCGGCTCGCCCCTCGGGCGGCCCACCCCCCAAATTAGGCCTTGACATTTGTTGGCAATTATGGTAATAAGTCTCTCAGTATCATCGCCTACCCTTCAACGTCGTCTGTGAAGGGTTGGAAAGGGCCTGCCAATAACGCCGCGTGTGAGGGCCGCTAGGGAGTCCTGAGGCTGTCAGGAACGCGAAAGAAGGAAAAGATGACCGCTAACCTCTTTAGAATGACACAGTTTCGCGAAAATGCGTCTGTAACCCCTTTCGTTTCACACACTTTCAAAACAAAGGACTTAAAACCCTTTAGAATCACATACTTTCAAAAAAAGGGTGGGGTACCCCCACCGCGGAGGGCCAAAACCCCATTCGGGTCTCACAATGATACCGCTAAGAGATCAACTTCGCGATAAAGAATGCTGCCGCCGCGGCCAGCCCGCCGGTGATCGTCGTCTGCATCCCTCCGCGCCACGGACTGATTCCCGTGTAGTGCCCTTTCACCGCGCCGAACACATAGAGCGCGAGCAGCGTGATGGCAATCGAAATCAGCAATCCAGTTCGCACGCTCGCCGACGTCATATACGGAGCCAGCGGAATCAGCCCGCCGAAAATGTACGCGCCGGCGATGGTCAGCGCGCTGCGCACCGCGCGTTTCGGGTCGGGCTCTTCCAGACCCAGCTCGAAGCGCATCATGAAATTCACCCAGCGCTTCTGGTCCGACGTGATAGCTTTCACCACCGGCGCCATCTGCTCCTCGGTCATGCCGTACGAACGGAACACGTGAGCCACTTCTTCGATTTCGTGGTCGCGCAGCTCGACCGTCTCCCGAATCTCACGCTCGCGCTCGGATTCGTAATGCTCCGCGTCGGTTCTCGCGGCCAGGTACCCTCCCAGGCCCATGGCAATCGAACCCGCGGCGATCTCGGCAAACCCTGCGGTGACCACCAGCCGGCTTGCCGCCACCGCTCCCGAGATTCCCGCCGCCAGCGCGAACGGCACCGTCAACCCGTCGGCCATCCCGATGACCACGTCGCGCACCATCGCGCTGGACGTGAAATGTGCTTCTATGTGAGGAGTCGCAGGCATTCTCTAGTCTCCTGTTTCCGTTTGAGACCCGGCACAAAGTGGATGAATTCACGCCGTCAAACGAACCCGAAGTGTAGCACACCGGACCGCGGCGCTTCGTTACGCGCCTCGAGGACCGGATTTTCGCCGCGCGCTATGTCCGCTAATCTTTCCCAAGTGTATGATGGCTCCGCGATGAGTTTTCGCTCCGGGTTCGCAGCCATCGTCGGGCTTCCCAACGTCGGCAAATCCACGCTCGTGAATCGGCTGGTCGGCCAGAAAGTGGCGATTGTGTCGCCCAGGCCGCAAACCACGCGCAACCGCATCCAGGGGATCATCAATCTCCCGCAGGCGCAGATCGTTCTGATTGACACGCCCGGAGTGCACCGCCCGGATTCCGCTCTCGGCCGCCAAATGATGGAAGAAGTCGCGCAAGCGCTCGAAGGCATTGATGTCCTGGTCGTGATGCTCGACGCCACGGACAACATCGGACGCGCGGAAGAATATGTCTTCCAGCGCGCGCAAAATTTTCACGGTCCGAAAATTCTCTTGCTGAATAAAGTGGACCGCGTGGACAAGCCGAAACTTCTGCCCATGATTGACCAATGCAGCCGCAAAGCGGAATTTGCAGAGATTATTCCCATCTCCGCCAGGACCGGTTCCGGATGCCCGCGTCTGGTGGACGCTTTGGTGAAGCAGCTTCCCGAAGGGCAGCCGTATTTTCCTCCGGAGCAGGTGACCGATCAGCCCGAGCGATTTCTGGCCGCCGAAATTGTCCGGGAAAAGGTCATCGCCAACACCCGCCACGAAGTTCCCCATGCGGTCGCCGTCTTCGTCGAACGCTTCGAAGAAAAACCGGACCTGCTTCGAATCCACGCCGTCGTCCACGTCGAGAGAGACGCCCAGAAAGGCATCCTCATTGGCCGCGGCGGCGAGAAGATGAAGAAAATCGGCACGGAGGCGCGGCTTGAGCTCGAAGAAATTCTCGGAATAAAGATCTTTCTTGCATTGGTCGTCCATGTCCAGCGCAACTGGCGCGACGATCCTGTGAAAGTCCGCCAGCTCGATTGGCGCCGTCAATTGCAGGAGTTATCCGGGCAAAGTCCTTCGGAGGGAGAAGAGCAATGAATTCCGCGCGCGCAGAATTGGGCCCGGCGGTGAGGGCTATTCTTCGGCCGAGATACCCAGCGTCTTCATCTTGCGGTACAGGTGGCTGCGCTCCAGCCCCAGCGCCGCGGCCGTGTGCGTCATGTTCCATTGATTTTCCTGGAGCTTGCGCAAGATGAATTCGCGCTCATACGCGCTGCGCGCTTCATGCAGCGTCGAGTAAGGCTGTTGCGGGCTGCGCGCCGCGCCGCGGAACACTTCCGGCGGAAGATGCTGCGGTTCGATGCGCTGCTGCGGACAAATGATGACGAGCCGCTCGATAAGGTTGCGCAGTTCGCGCACGTTGCCGGGCCAGGGATAGCGCATCAGAACGTCGAGCGCCGCGCTGCTCAGCTCCTTGGTCCTGCGGCCATACGCCGAGCTGAACTCGGAAAGAAAGAAGCGCGCCAGGATGGGGATGTCCTCGGGACGCTCGCGCAGAGGAGGCACAGAAAAAGGGATCACGTTCAAGCGATAGAAAAGGTCCTCGCGGAAACTTCCGCGGGCGATTTCCTCTTCGAGTTTCTTGTTCGTCGCGGCGATCACGCGGACGTCCACTTTTACCGCGGCATTGGAGCCGACCGGTTCGAAGCGCTGCTCTTCGAGGACTCGCAGCACCTTGGATTGCGTCTTCAGGCTCATGTCGCCGACTTCGTCGAGGAACAGGGTTCCGCCGTCGGCCTTCTGGAACTTTCCGGTCTTGTCTTCGCTCGCGCCCGTGAAACTTCCTTTGATGTGGCCGAAAAGCTCCGACTCGATCAGTTCCTCGGGAATCGCGGCGCAATTCACTTCCACAAAGGGCTGATTGCTCCTTCGGCTGGCGACGTGAAGCGCATGCGCGACGAGCTCTTTTCCGGTCCCGCTTTCGCCGTAAATCAGCACGCGGCCGTTGGTCGGAGCGGTCACCGCAATTTGCTGCCGCAGCGCCTTCATCGGCACGCTTTCGCCGATGACCTGATAGCGCTGTTCGAGCTCCGCGCGGAGTCGCCGGTTTTCCTCCTCCAGGCGCAGGCGGGCCATGGAGTTCTTGATGACCACGATGATCTTCTCGAGGGAGAGCGGCTTCTCGATGAAATCGAAGGCGCCGAGCTTGGTCGCGCGCACGGCGGTTTCGATATTGCCGTGGCCCGTGATCATCACCACCACAGGAGGACGCGCCAACGCCTGCAGGCGCTCCAGCGCTTCCATGCCGTCCATTCCCGGAAGCCAGATGTCCATCAGGACGATGTCAACCCCCCCGCGATCCACAATCGCGAGCGCTTCTTCGGCCGAACCTACGGCTTCGGGGCGATATCCCTCCTCCGCGAGAATCGAGCACAACGATTCGCGGATACCGGCTTCGTCGTCCACAATCAGAATCGAATGTGTCATGGGGGAATTGGGCGCCCGCTAACTTTCCGCCGCCAGAGGCACAGGTTGCGCTTCGAGGACCGGGAGCTCGATGACAAACCGCGTTCCCATCGGAGAATTATCTTCCGCGCGAATCGTGCCCAGGTGTTCGGCAACGATGCGCGCCGCAATCGCCAGCCCCAGGCCCGTTCCGCGGTCCTTCGTGGAAAAATGCGGCAGGAAGAGTTTATCTTTGTCTTCCGGGGAAATGCCGTTTCCGGTGTCGGCGATGGTGATCTCAATGGCTTCGCCGTCGGGGAGCAGCCGCGTGGAAAGCCGCAGCTCTTTTGCCGACGATCCCTCCATCGCTTCGGCCGCGTTGTCTATCAAGTTCACCATTACGCGGCACAAAAGATCGGCATCGGCCTTGATGCAGGGCAGCCCCTGCGCCAGCGAGGTTCGCACCGCGATTCCGTCCAGGCGCCCGGCAAACACCGCGAGCGCATTGGCCACCAGGGCATTGGGATCCGTGGATGCCAGACGCGCCGTGGGGAATCGCACGAATTGCGAGAACTCGTCCACCAGCGACGCGAGCGAAGACACTTCTCGTTCGATGAGTCCGGCACATTCGCGCACCAGACGGGAGAGTTCGCCGCCCTCAGGAGCACCGGATGAAGCAACGCCGGGTTGCGCCGCGCGCCGGTCCAGATACCGGTTGAGCCGTTGCGCAGAGAGCTGGATGGGCGTCAAGGGATTCTTGATTTCATGCGCGATGCGCCGCGCCACTTCTTGCCACGCAGCGGCCTTTTGCGCGCGAAGCAATTCGGTAAGGTCATCCACGACGAAAACGTAGCCCAGATTAGCGCGGCGCGGTCCGAGCGAACTCACCGTCACAGCGGCGTGAAGCACGCGTCCCGCCAGCGATATCTCCAGCTCTTTGCTGACCACGCCCATGCGCAACGTCCGCCGCATCAGGTTCAGCAATCCCCGCGCGGCATCGGCCCCGGCCAGTTGCTCGAGCGTCTTCGCGTTCCTGGCTGATTCCCCAAAGATCCTGAGCGTCGCGGAATTGACGCGCACGATCGCGCCGGTCTCGTCGAGCGAAATGACGCCGGTTGGAATATTCTCGAGAATCGTCTCCATCAGCTTTCGCCGCCGCTCCAGCTCTTGGACGGCTTGCTGCAGGCTGTGCGTGAACTCATCGATTTGCCGGCGGCTGTCGCTGAGCTGCGCGGTCATCTGGTTGAAGGAGCGCACCAGAATTCCGAGCTCATCCTGCACCTGCTCGGGAACCTGGTAAGCCAGATTGCCGGCCATTACTTCGCGCGTGCCTTCCGCGAGGGCTTGAATAGGCACGGTCACCTGCTTCGCGAGAAACAGAGCGACCCAAGTGCCGGCGCACAGCAGCAACACAGTGGACATCAGCAGGACGAGTTGCATCACACGTTTGAAGACGCGGTAATCCTGCTTCTCCTGGTCGTACGCACGCAACTGGGTTTCGATGGCCGTTAAGTGCGGAAGAAAAGTTTCCGGGACGCGCCGAGCCGCGACGAGAGCGCCGGTTTCCATGGGGGCGCGCCCGGTGACGTAAAGGCGCCCTTTTGCCTCCCACACTTCGGCTCCGCTGGGAATTGTCCGCACTAATTGCGGCGCAATTCCTTCGGTCTCGGCTCCATGCGCTTGAACGGAGGCACCCGATGTCCTCTTTACTTCAGCGAGTCCGTGCGTAGGTTGCTTTCCGGAGAGGATCCAAGCGGCGTCTGCACCGTTTTTGATTGCCGCGAGAACAGTGTCGGCAGGAGAGCCGCCGCGCGGCGCAGGATCCTTTGCGGCAACGGTCTCCGCCGCGAGGGCTTCCATTCGGGTTCGGCCGGACCTCCCCAGATCATTGATAAGGTCCTGGCTCTCTTTGGCGGCAATTTCCAGCGGCGCGGGGAACCAGCGGGCCAATGTCCGATTGATCAGCCCGTAGCTGACGATGAACATGAAGACCACCGGCAGCAGGGAAATGCTCATCGCCCCAAGAACCATCTTTTGTTTGAAGCGTGACCCAAGTTGTCTCGCGCCTCCTTCGGCCCAGGTGCGCAGGAGACTGCGCGTGAGGATCAGCCCGAATATCAGCAGCGTTGCAACGATAAATGTCGAGAGGGCATACAGGACCAGGACGTCGCGCCAGCTTTTTGGCTTAAACGGGACATCCAGCGAGCCCAGCGTAAAAACCCCCGCCGCAAGGAGCACAATCAGCAGGCCGCCAAAGGCAAGCCAAAGACGGTTCTTGCGGCTCCGCGGCGTCATGGTACGGCCTCCACTGCAGGGGATATCTCGGGAGCACGAACAGCCTTCTCTACGGGAAGAAACGGTCTCAGAGGGCACTCCTCACACCGCGGGTTTTTCTTCCGGCACCACTTCTTGCCGACGTCTACAATCAGAGCGTGGAATTCGTTGTAGAGTTGCATATCGCGAGGGAGGCTCGTTTCAAACACGCTGCGAATTTCTTCGTAGGCGAGCCGTCCACTTGGGATCAGCGCGTGCCGCTCGAGAATGCGCCTCGTGTACGCATCTACGACAAACACGGGGTGTCGGCCGGCATAGAGCAAAATGGAATCCGCCGTTTCCGGGCCGATCCCGCGAACCGCCAGGAGTTTTTCCCGGAGTTCAGGGACGGGTGCGCGGAACATTCTCGTCAAGGAGCCTCCAAAGCTGGTCCGCAAAAACTGAGCAAAAACCTTGAGGTTCCTCGCCTTCTGCCGGAAATATCCGGAAGAGCGGACCAGATACTCGAGCTTTCCGAGCGGCGCCCGCTCTATCGAGCGAACAGACAGCATCCCCTCGCGTCGCAGGTTCTCAATGGCTCGTTCCACGTTCACCCAGGAGGTATTTTGAGTGAGGATGGCGCCAACGATCACCTCAAACGGCGTCTTCGCCGGCCACCAATTTCGTGGCCCGAGCGCGGAGAAGAGCGCTTCGTAGTAGTGCGGCAAAGCGGACGCCGCATTCCCAGCCAACTCTTCCGAGGCCGCTGCATATCGGCGGATGCGTGAACCGTTCGTATGCTTCATGAACTTGCCAAGACGACCTACCCGCAAGATATCGAGCGGTTCGGACCAAGTCAAGGTTTGCCACTGTCCTCGGGGGCAAAACTAGTACTTTCGTACAGGGGAGTGTTTGTTTCACCACGCCGCCCTAAATTGGAACACGCAACCCCTTGCTCTTTCTGCTAGCTTTTTAGTTCGGGTGCGTGTGCGCCGGGAGTCTTTGAATGTCGGTCCGTTTAGGCGAAATCCTAGTCAAAGAGAACCTGATTACGACAGAGCAGCTTAAGAAAGCTCTGGAGCATCAGCGGCATAACGGCGGCAAACTGGGCAGCGTCTTGATGAAGCTGGGCTACATCACTGACGACCAGATTACCGGCGTGCTCTCGCGCCAGTACGGTGTGCCCTCCATCAATCTGAAATACTACGAAGTGGACCAGAATGTCATCAAGCTGATCCCCCAGGACACCGCCGTCCGGTATCAAATTGTGCCGCTGTCGCGCGTCGGCTCGACCCTCACCATCGCCATGACCGATCCCACCAACGTCTTCGCGATGGACGATATCAAGTTTATGACCGGGTTCAATGTCGAGCCGGTAGTGGCCTCGGAGTCCGCTATTTCCGAAGCCATTGCGAAGTTCTACGGCGACTCGAGTAACGATGAAGCGCTCAGCCAGGTGATGAAGGACCTTGCTGACCAGGAAGATGCCGACCTCGAACTGTCCAGTGACCAGGAGGACTTGGATGCCGCGGCACTGGAAAAGGCAGCGGAAGAAGCACCCATCATTAAACTGGTCAACCTGGTTCTCACGGACGCCGTCAAGCGGGGCGCCAGCGACATCCACGTGGAACCTTACGAAACCGACCTGCGCGTCCGCTTCCGGATTGACGGCATGCTGCAGTCCGTGATGTCGCCGCCCTTCAAGTTGAAGGATGCCATTACCAGCCGCATGAAGATCATGGCCAAGCTGGATATCAGCGAGAAGCGGCTGCCACAAGATGGCCGCATCATGATCAAGTACAGACAAGACGGCAAACGCAAGGAACTGGACTTTCGCGTCTCCACGGTGCCGACCTTGTACGGCGAAAAAGTGGTTCTGCGGCTCCTGGACAAAGAAAACCTGCGGCTCGATATGACCAAGCTCGGCTTCGAGCCGGAGTCGCTTGCCAAGTTTGAGCGCCAGATTCTGAAACCTTACGGGATGGTGCTGGTGACCGGCCCGACAGGGTCCGGAAAGACAAACACGCTGTACTCCTCGGTGTCCCGCTTAAACACGCTCGATACCAACATCATGACTGCCGAGGACCCGGTGGAGTTCCAATTGAATGGCATCAACCAAGTGCAAATGAAGGAGCAAATTGGGTTAAACTTTGCTGCGGCCCTGCGCGCCTTCCTCCGGCAGGACCCCAACATTATTCTGGTCGGAGAGATTCGCGACTTCGAGACCGCGGAAATCGCCGTGAAGGCCGCACTCACGGGGCACCTTGTGCTTTCCACCCTGCACACCAACGACGCTCCTTCCACCATCAGCCGTCTGATGAACATGGGCATCGAGCCGTTTCTGGTGGCCACCTCGGTCAACCTCATCTGCGCCCAGCGGTTGGTCCGGAGGATTTGTTCCAATTGCAAAGAACAAGTTGACGTGCCGCAGCAGGCGCTGATTGACGCCGGCTTCCCTCCGGAAGAAGCGAAAGCGACAAAGATTTACAAAGGCAAGGGCTGTTCGGTTTGTAGCAAGGGAGGCTACAAGGGCCGCGCGGGTTTGTACGAAGTCATGGAAATCAACGACGAATTGCGGGAGCTGATCCTGGTAGGCGCGTCGTCACTCGAGCTTAAGAAAAAAGCCATGGAGCAGGGGATGCTCACACTGCGCCGCAGCGGCCTGATTAAAGTGGCGGCCGGAGTCACCACGATTGAGGAAGTCTTGCGCGAAACGGTTCTCTAGGGGCTTGGAAGGAAGGAATCGTCATGGCTGGCATCACGCTAAGCGAATTACTAAAGAAGATGATCGAAATGGGGGGCAGCGACCTGCACCTGACCACCAACAGCGCGCCGCGTGTCCGGGTTCACGGCAAGCTGCGGCCCATTGACATGCCTCCGCTCACTGCGGCGGATACGAAATCGCTGGCTTACAGTGTCCTTACGGATGCCCAGAAGCATCGCTTCGAGGAAAACCTCGAGCTGGACTTTTCCTTCGGTTTAAAAAGTCTGGCCCGCTTCCGCGGCAACTTGTTTCATCAGCGCGGCGCCGTCGGCTCGGTCTTCCGGACGATTCCGTGGGAGATCAAGGGTTTTGAGGCCCTGGGCCTGCCCACGATCGTGAAGTCACTTTGCGACAAGCCGCGCGGACTGGTGCTGGTGACCGGCCCGACGGGTTCTGGCAAATCCACGACGCTCGCCGCGATGCTCGACAAAATCAATAGCGAACGCGAAGAGCACCTGATCACCATCGAGGACCCCATCGAATTCCTTCACAATCACAAGAAATGCTTGGTGAACCAGCGTGAAATTCACTCGGACACCCATTCGTTTGCCAATTCGCTTCGCGCCGCGCTGCGCGAAGATCCTGACGTGGTGCTGATCGGAGAAATGCGCGACTTGGAAACCATCGAATCCGCGCTCCGCATTGCCGAGACGGGCCACTTGACTTTCGCCACGCTGCACACCAACTCGGCGGTCTCGACGATCAACCGTATCCTGGACGCGTTTCCCGCGCACCAGCAGCCGCAGATTCGGGCGCAACTCTCCATGGTGCTGGAAGGCATTCTTTGCCAGGCTTTGCTGCCCCGCGGGGATGGCCGCGGACGAGTGATGGTGATGGAAGTGCTTGTGCCCAACGCCGCCATCCGCAACTTGATCCGCGAAGACAAGGTTCACCAGATTTATTCGGCGATGCAGACGGGCACCGGGCAGACGGGAATGCAAACCTTCAACCAATCGCTGGCCAACGCGTTTTTCCAAAAGACGATTACTTTGGAAATGGCGCTGTCCCGTTCGTCGAATCAGGACGAACTGCAAGATATGATCACCCGGGGTGTCACCTCACCGGGCTCCCCAGTCAAAGTACAGGGGAAGAGGTGAATCCGGTCTTTAGAGTCTGGGTCGCGGGAGAATTGGAAAGGCCGTCCTAGGACGGGGAGGGAGAAAGGTTATGCCGGTTTACACCTATCGCGGAACGAACCGCGCGGGAGCAAGCGTCAGCGGGGAGATGGCCGCAAGCAACAAGAATGAGCTTGCCACGCTGCTCCGCCGCCAGCAGATCAACATTTCCAAGATGTCCGAGAAGGGAAGGGAATTCAACTTCCCGACGTTTGGCGGGAAGGTGACGGCGAAGGAACTCGCCATTTTCACCCGGCAGTTCTCCGTGATGATTGACGCCGGATTGCCGCTGGTGCAGTGTCTGGAAATCCTGGCAAATCAGCAGGAGAACAAGACGTTTCAAAAAGTGCTCACCGGCACGCGTTCCTCTGTGGAGGGAGGCACCACGCTTTCCGCGGCGATGAAGCTCTACCCGAAAGTATTCGACGCTCTTTACGTGAACATGGTCGAAGCCGGCGAAACGGGCGGTATCCTGGACACCATTTTGCAGCGCCTCTCCACGTACATCGAGAAAAATGTGAAGTTGAAGCGGGCCGTCAAGTCTGCGATGGTCTACCCCGTCGGCGTGCTGTCGGTTGCCGCCGGTGTTATCACTCTGTTGCTCTGGAAGGTGGTGCCGATCTTCGCTACGTTGTTTATCGGACTGGGGGCGGACCTGCCGCTTCCCACACGTGTCGTGATTCAGCTCAGTAATTTCGTCGGCAGCATCTACGGGCTTCTGATCGTCGTGCTGCTGGTGGGCGCCATTATCATGGTGAAAGTGTGGTATGGCACCAAGCAGGGGCGCATGGCCCTTGATAGCCTTTTGCTGAAGCTTCCGCTTCTCGGGATCCTGCTGCGAAAGATTGCCGTGGCTCGTTTCACGCGGACGCTGGGCACTCTGATCGCCAGCGGCGTGCCGATCCTGGAGGGGTTGGATATCACCGCGCGAACCTCCGGCAACGCCGTCGTTGAAAAGGCATTGTTGCACGTTCGCAAGCAGCTTGAGGCGGGACGGACGCTCGCCGAGCCGCTGAAGGAAACGGAGGTATTCCCCGGCATGGTCACGCAGATGATTGGCGTGGGCGAACAGACCGGAGCCATGGACGCGATGCTCCAGAAGATTGCGGACTTCTATGAAGAAGAAGTGGATGCTTCCGTGAAGGACCTGTTGACCGCTATGGAGCCGCTCTTGATTGTGGTTCTGGGCGTGGTCGTTGGCGGCGTGGTCATTTCGATGTACCTGCCGCTGTTCACGCTGATCGGAAAACTCAGCACCTTGCATTAATTTCGAGCTGCGGGATAGGCTGTCGTGCGGCGGGCGGGACCGAAGACAACCCGCCCGAGAAATTGAGCGAAGTGAACGGGCTGGCGCCTCGCGGGTTGGGGAAGGCGCTAAGCAGCTCCTCCCGGATGGAACTCAGACAAAACGTGCGGGATTGGCTTTCCTGGCTGGCCCGGGTCCGCTTCGTGATGATCACGGTCATCCTGGCGGTCCTGCTGGTTCTGCCCCAATACGTCCAGTTGGTAGTTCCCACGCGGTACTGCATTCCGCTGATCGTCTTGTGGTATATGCTGGCGTTTTTCACCGCCATCCTTCTGCAGTGGATTCCCAAAGCGACCTGGCACGCGCCCATGCAGATGGTACTGGATTTATTGATGGCCACGGCGCTGGTCTATGTGACCGGAACACAGGAAAGTTACTTCATCTCTCTGTACCTTCTGGCGATCATCGTCGCCAGCATTCTCTTTTCTCCCCGCGGCACGTACATCGTCGCCGGTTTCAGCTTTGTTCTCCTGGGCAGCCTGACGGAGCTCTCTTTTTACGAGAAGATACCGCGGACCTGGCTCTACACGCCGACGCTGAACTCACTCCGGACCTGGTTGTTCAGCAACCTCGTCGCGTTTTTGACGGTTGGGTATCTGTCGAGCTCTCTCGCTCAATCCCTTCGCCGCAAGGGGCGCGAGCTCGAGGAAAAGAGCGAAGAGCTTCAGGACCTGCAGGCGTTCAATGAAGACATCATCCATTCGATGCGGGGCGGACTGTTGACTACCGACTTGGAGGGCCGAATCCTCCTGCTGAACCGCACCGGAGAAGAAATCATCGGCTTCCCGTTCCATGAACTGCGCGGACGAAATCTTGCGGAGGCATTTCCTGATTTCTGGCTGCCCGGCCAGCAAACTTCAGGCGGCGGGCCCGTACAACGCAAGGAAATAGACTTCCGCACCGCGGCTGGCCAGGAACGCTTCCTGGGCATCTCTGTTTCGCCTCTCCGGACCCGGGACCGCAGCCGCACCGGGTATGTTTTCAATTTCCAGGACCTGACCGACCTCCACCGGCTTGAACAGGAGGTCGCCACGAAGGATCGCATGGCGGCCCTCGGCCGTTTGTCTGCAGCCATCGCTCATGAGATTCGCCAGCCGCTCACGGCAATGGCCGGCGCTGTAAACGAGCTTGGCCGGCTGGTTCCCCTGGAAGAGGACGACCGGCATCTGGTGGAAATCGTGATCCGGGAATCACAACGTCTGAACCACATCATCACCGATTTCCTGAATTATTCCCGCGAAAAGACTTACGAATTCCGGGAAGTGAATATGGCGGAGCTTCTGGACGAAACACTGACGCTTCTGGAAAAGCATCCCGACCTCGATGGCAA
>DASWCG010000088.1:0-2281 GCA_036390175.1 Candidatus Acidiferrales bacterium
GCTGTTTGACATGGACGGGTTGAAGCAGATCAACGACCGTCACGGTCACCTGGTGGGGAGCCGGGCTCTCTGCCGCCTGGGGCAAGTGCTGCGAATGCACTGCCGCGCTACCGACACCGCCGCGCGGTACGGCGGGGATGAATTTGCCCTGGTGCTGCCTGAAGCCAGCCCGGAAGTCACCGACCGCGTCATTCGGCGCATCCGCGCGCGGCTGGCCAACGATGGGGAACTGCCCGCGGTTTCTGTCAGCTCGGGAGCCGCCTTCTATCCGGAAGACGGCGACTCCACCGAAAAGTTGCTGGGCGCAGCCGACCGTGCGCTCTATCAAATGAAGAACCGGGGCAGCGGACCGGCCAAGCTTTCTCGCATCGCCGCTTGCTTGTAAGCTCTTCATCCCGAGGGGGAAGCGTGCCGAAACAGTTTGCCGCCCACCGCAGTGACAAACGCATTCCGATGGAAGTCGCGGTGCTGCTTTCGGGGCACAAAGCCACCCCGGGAATCGAGAGCACGTTCACCGAAAACGTCAGCGCGCGCGGCGCTCGCGTCGTCAGCATCCGCCGCTGGGACACCAACGACAGGTTGACTCTCGCTTCTCGCGCCGGAGACTTTCGCTCGACCGCTCGAGTCGCTTATTGCCAATCCCTCCGCGAAACCGGCTACGCCGTCGGTGTGGAGTTTCTCGAGCCCGATGGACGATGGGTCATACAGTCCTTGTCGGACCCGTTTGATCAATAAGCAGGAAGCAAAAAGAGATCCAAGTGCCGTGTGGCTCCGGAAGAAGCTTCCCGGCGACTTTTTCCGGACAGTTCTGTGCGCTTTATTTTGGTTCGATGGTCAGGCGAATGATGCTGGAGCCGACGCGGAATTCAGCGTTGTTTTGCAGCTCGGCGACGCGGGCGCGCTCCTCTTCGAAATAGGTCCCATTGGTCGAGTCGAGATCACGCAAGCGGACGATCTTGCCTTTTACTTCGACCGAGCAATGCCAGCGGGAAACTTCGGTATCGTTCAGAACAATGTCTGCGTCCGTCCTTCCGATGACCACGCGCGGTTTTTCCATCTTGTAAACGTTTCCTTTGGCAGGACCCGCGATTACCGTGAGGATGATGCGCGCGTTGGTGGGGAGCGCAAGACCTTCATACTGGCCTTCCACCAGCCTCCGGCTGCTGCCTGTTCCCTCCGCTCGCGCAAAGGATGGAAGCGGGGAAATGGCCACGGTGCGATCCGCTTTTTGGATGACCTCCACGACCGACGGCCGGCCGCACTTCGAGCAGCGAAACTGCACGTGGGTGTGACCGGAGAGTTGCGCCTCATTCAGGACGTGTTCGGTTCCGCAATGGGAGCACGCAGCTTGCACAATCTTGCAATTTAGCACGCGTTGGCCGCGAAGAGAATCAGCCCGGCGGGCGCTGCGCCCTGAGAATTACCTCTGGAAAGAAGGAGCGTGGACAGGCAGAAAAAAAGGGGCCGAACCGCGTCCTTCGGCTGAGGCCCCGCTGCATCCGGGCGGCCCGCCGCACCGGCGAAGTGTGATAGGATGACGAGTTTGAAGGCCCCGCAGGAGCGTAATTGTGGCGCACATCTCCCGCAAAGAACTGAAGCAGGACAAAATCCGCGAGTCGTTCGAACACGGCGCCGAGGCCGTGATTTCGCACCAGCGCGTGATTTCCCTGGTCATCCTGGTGGCGGCGGTGGTGGCGGCGGGCGTGCTGGGCTGGCGGTTTTACACAGAGCGGCAGACCGTGAAAGCTTCGGTGGCGCTCGACGGCGCGATGAAGGTGTTCACGGCCCGCATCCGCGCGCCGGGTGAGCCGGCCGAACCAGGCGAAGTCACGTATGTGGACGAGAAGAACAAGTTTGAGGATGCGGCAAGAAAATTCAGCGACATCGCAAAATCCTACCCGCGAACGGAGCCCGGCCGGCTGGCAGTGTATTATGCCGCGCTGAGTCTGGAGAACCTTGGGCGCTTCAACCAGGCGCAAGAATACCTGCAGAAGATCGCCGACAGCAGCGATGCAGAGCTCGCCGCGCTGGCTCGTTTTCAGTTGGCGCAGGTGCTGGGGAGAACCGGAAAGACGGACGAGGCCATCAAGCTCTACCGGCAATTGGCTGACAAGCCCACGGCCCTGGTCCCCAAACCGCTGGTACAATTACAGCTTGCCGCCGGCCTGAGCCGCACGAACCCTCAAGAGGCCGTCAAACTCTTCAATCAGATCAAGAAGGACTATCCGGAATCCCAGATTTCGGAAGAAGCCGATCGCGGCTTGGAAGCGATCGGACCGAA
>DASWCG010000089.1:0-9375 GCA_036390175.1 Candidatus Acidiferrales bacterium
GAAAGCAAGCACCCATTGCTGTCGAATCTCGACGCCACCTGGCATCTCATCGGCCATCTCCAGAGCAACAAAGCTGCCCGCGCCGCGCATCTGTTCCACACCGTGGACTCCGTGGACAGCCTCGCGCTCGCGCAAAAGCTCGACCGCGCCCTCTCCGCCCCGGGAGAACGAAGTGTTCCCGAGCGCCTGCGCATTTTGATCGAAGTCCGCCTCGCCCCGGAAGAAACCAAGAGCGGCGCGTCGGAAGCGGAGCTCCCCGCCCTTGCCGAAGGAGTCCTCGCGCTGCCCCGCCTCGAACTCAACGGCCTGATGTGCATCCCGCCGCTTCTCGGAGACGCCGGGCGCACGCGCCCCTATTTCGCAAAGCTGCGCGAAGTCCGCGACTCTCTGGCCAAGCGTGTGGGCCGCGCGCTGCCGGTTCTCTCCATGGGGATGTCTCAGGATTTCGAAGTGGCCATCGAAGAGGGTGCGACGGAAATCCGCGTCGGCACTGCGCTCTTTGGGAGCCGGACAACAAACTTAGCCTGAAATCTTCTCTTTCCATGCGGTCAAGGAGCACAATCGGGGGCGCCAATGATCGAAATCCGGCAGCGCGAAAACGCCATCGTCTTCGCCGTGCGCGTCCAGCCCCGCTCCAGTCGCGACGAAATCTCGGGCGAATGGCAGGGCGGTCTCAAGATTCGTCTCCAGGCTCCGCCGCTCGAAGGGCGCGCCAATGAAGCCCTCTGCCGCTTTCTCGCTGAAATTTTGAAAATCCCCGCTTCGGCTGTTAGAATTCTTTCGGGAGAACGCAGCCGCACCAAGCGCGTCGAAATCCGGGGAGTCACCGCAGCGCAGATTCAGGGGCTCTTGATTCACGACAGTTAAGTCTCGCGTGGCGCGGCTTTCCTTAGTTCAGGCCACGGGTCACAAATCACGATTCACGAGTCACGCATAAGTGCCCGACATCGCCGAAATTCAATCCGAACTTCGCGCCGCCAAGCTCGACGGCTGGCTCTTCTACGATTTTCGCGGCCGCGACCCTATCGCCACGCGCATACTCAACCTGCCCGAAGGGATGCGCACGCGCCGCTGGTATTACTTCGTGCCCGCGAAGGGCGCGCCCCGAAAGCTGGTGCACCGAATCGAGTCGCCGTCGCTGGACACCCTTCCCGGCGAAAAGCTGCACTACTCGGCCCACCAGGAGCTCGACAAGAATCTCGCGAAGATTCTGGGCCGCGCCAAAACCATCGCCATGCAGTATTCGCCGAAAAACGCCATCCCTTACGTTTCCAACGTGGATGCCGGCACGGTTGAGATGGTCCGCAGCCTGCGCCGGAAGGTGGTCAGCTCGGCGGACTTGGTGCAGCGCTTTGAAGCGAGTTGGTCGGCCGCGCAACTGGAATCGCATCGTGCCGCGGGAAAAGTGATCGACCGCGTTGTGAAAGAAGCGTTTCAGCAGGCGGCGCGCGCCGTGCGCGAACGCCGCACCCTGACCGAATACGACCTGAAGCAATGGATTTTGCAGCAGTACCAAGCCGCCGGAATCGTCACCGACGAAGGCCCCGACATCGCTGTCAACGCCAATGCCAGCGATCCTCACTATCAGGCTGAGCCCGCCAAGTCTTCGCCCATCCAGGAAGGCGACCTGCTTCTGCTCGACGTCTGGGGAAAAACGAAAGCGCCCGGCAGCGTCTATTATGACGTTACGTGGATCGGCTTTCTCGGCGCCACCGTTCCCGAAAAGCACGCCGCGATTTTCGCGATCGTTCGGGAAGCCCGCGACCGCGCCATCGCCTTTGTCAAAGAGGGTGTCGCCGCGGGCAAGTCCATCGCCGGATGGCAGGTGGACAAAGTGGCCCGCGACGTCATCACCAAAGCCGGTTACGGAAAGTATTTCTTTCACCGCACCGGACACAGCATCGGCGAGCGTGTCCACGGCAACGGCGCCAACATGGACGGACTCGAAACCAAAGACATTCGCCGCATCATTCCGCGCACCTGCTTTTCCATCGAGCCGGGAATTTATCTGCCGGAATTCGGAATTCGCAGCGAAGTGAACGTTTACGTGGGCGACCGCGAGGCTTGCGTCACCGGCGCCGTTCAGGACGAGGTCTTGCCGCTGCTGGCCTGAGCTATGCCTGACCCGAAACAATCCGCGTCTGTTTCCTCCGCCGCCGGCAGAAGCGAAGCCAAGGCCTGGATCGTTGCTGGTGCCGCGTGGCTTGTTCCCGGCCTGGGCCACGCGCTCCAGCGCAAGTGGGCGCGCGCCGTGGTGTACTTCGTCACCGTGGCCGCTCTGGTGGCCGTCGGAATCACCATGCACGGCACCCTGTTCACTTCCGAGGGCGCCGCCGACGCGTTTGATTTCCTCGGCTACCTCTCGAATCTCGGCGCCGGTCTTTTTTACTTCATCGCCCGGCCGATTGCCTCTGGCGCCGCCGACGCCGCGCATGCCTCTGGCGACTACGGCACGCGCTTCCTGGCCACCGCCGGCGTTCTCAACCTGCTCTGTATCCTTGAAGCCTACGAAATTGCGCGGAGGCGAAAACCCTGACGAGCCTTCAGCAGGCTCCCATCGGAAACTGACCGGACATGAAGCTCAACCACTTCCAAGCCATGCTCCTGTTCGCCCTGGTCATTTCCATTGCCTTTGGTTTCCTCAGCAAACGCAAATTGCCCGACCGCGTGAAGTACGCCGTCTGGGCCTTCTTCATGTTCATCTTGATTGGCGTGGCCATCGGCTGGGCCATGTACCCCTTCTCCCGCTGAAGCGCCTCGCTTCGAATTTGTGGGCTGGTTCTTGGGTCTAAAGCAGTTACAAACTGGGCGGAGGAGCCAGATTGAGGTGTGATGCCGTCAGGTTAGCTGAAGCTTTTTGCAAGAGCCGGGCGTCCGGCGCCAACCAACTGCGCTCCCGCAACCAGCTTCGGCATCTTGCGCCGCGCGAGCGGCCAAAGATCGGCTGCGAGGTCGTCGCCGTTTTCATAACGTCCCGCCGGGTCTTTCGAGAGGCACTTCTCAATGATTGCGTCCAGCGGAACCGGGACGCTGGAATTCACGTGCGATGCCCGGGGCGCCTTGGCATTCAGGATCTGCCCGCACGCCTCCTGAGGGGTTTCTCCCTTGAACGGCCGTTTTCCGGTCACCATTTCAAACAGCACCGCGCCGAGCGAAAACAGGTCGGAGCGCGCGTCCTGCGGTTTGCCCAGAAGCTGCTCCGGGCACCAGTAGGCAGGAGTCCCCAGCAGCGGCGCGCCGACGGCATCGCGGTTCTGCAGCCGCGCTATCCCGAAATCGGCCAGTTTCACGCGATTCTCGTCGGTGACGAAAATGTTGGCGGGCTTTACGTCCCCGTGAAACACTCCTTTGCGGTGCACCGCGGCGAGCGCCGTGGCAATATCGCCCGCCCACGCGCACGCTTTTGGAAACGGCACGCAGCCCTTGGCGATAACCTTGTCGAGCGACTGCCCTTCGATGAATTCCATCACCAGGTAAGGCGTCGATGTGGGACAATCCACACCCATGTCGTGCAGCGTAATGATCGAGGGATGCGAGAGCTGCCCGATGACGCGCGCTTCCTGGATGAATTTGTCATGCGCCGGGCCGCTCGCGAATTGCCGCGGAAGCAGCTTCACGGCGACTGTGCGCCCGATGAGCGGGTCGTACGCCCGGGCCACGCGGCCCGAGGCCCCTTCCCCGATAATCTTGATGATCTCGTACCGTCCAATTTGCATGGCACCGCCCCTCAGAATTAACTCCTTGCATGCAAAGCATATCTCCCACCGATGCCCGAATAAAATGGAGCAATCGTTCCATCGCAGGCGTACTCCCAAGTAGTACTTTGGTACTAGCCTTTGTCCCCTTAAGAAGCCGCTGCTCCCTATCCCTGGATCCGCAATCTGCCCTTTCGGACAGGATACTCTGAGGAAACGCGTCTTCAACTCCGATGTTGCCTCCGAATCCTCCCTGCGTTCCAATGGAGCTACTATGAAAAACCTTGGAATCGCTGGAATTCTCACGTTTGTGCTTGCTTCCGCGTTGGCCGCGCCGTCCTTTGGCCAGCAAAGAGTCTTCAACTGGACTCCTGGCAATGACGAGAGCGTTCGGCTGGACCCCGCCAACTATCACGCCGGGCAGACTTACCACCCGGGCCCCAACGGCGGAAACATTCACGTGGACATCAAGGCGCAGCAGCCTGTCACCATATTCTTGGCTCCGGCTGGGCAATGGAACGAAGGGTTGCAGCATCCCGAGTCTATCGCCCACCTGCGCACACTGTGCCTCCATGAGCATGTGGTCGAAACCACGCTTCTCTGCGACCTTCCTCCCGAGCCTTGGACCCTCATCATCCGCGACGACCGCAGCAGCCTCGAGCCCGCCGTTTTTGCCGGACTCGGCGCGGTTCTGGACCCCAGCAATAAGGTCGATCGCGCCGTCGGTACGGGAATCGCCGCGGTATTGTCAGCCCGGGGCCCGGTCATGCGGCATTTCGTCTCTCCCAACGACGTGCATATCCAGTATTACCGCTGGATCTGCATGGAAAACTGCGTCCAGCCGGAGTTTCGGTGGATTCTCCAGTTCAAGGAAAAGTACGAGATCACTTCCTTCCTGAAGGTTTATGGCGGCTTCGTACCCGACCACGATGGCGGGCCGGTCAGCATAAGAATCAAGAGCCCCGTGCCCATGGTCGTCGCCATGCTGCCTTCGCAAGTCGCCGACCAGCTCCATTCCAGGCCGGAGCAGCTCGAAGCGGCGCTGGAGAAAAACCCCTGCCAGCAACGCGGCGTTCAGTCGTTGCAGTTCCAGTGCACCTTCAACCTGGCCGACGGCCCGCAGTCGCTCGTCGTTGTTCCGGAGCCCGGGGCCAACATCCCCCATCACAAAAAGGCCGAAATCGAGTTTCAGGCCGTGAAGTGCGTGGAAAATTGCACGCTCATCGCCGCCACGCAATAAGCATCCGCGAGCCTCGCTCCCTTCACGCCCATATGTAGAGCCGGGCTTTAGCCCGGCACAGCTCTGTTGTTTTATGGAGTGTAGCGGTAGAGTTCCGGCCCGCAAGTAACACAGGCTTCAGCCTGTGGCTTCTCGGTAGGACGGAGCGTCCACACCTCTCCGTTCAATTCCGGCGCCCGCTCCTCCACCTTGTCATTCCGCTTGCACTGAGCGCCCTCAGCGAAGAGCACGCCGTGCGTTACCTCAAGTTCTCGCTATGGATCAGGGCTTGAACACCTCGTTGGCAGGCGTGGAAGTGCCGAATGTAGTGCTGCCGCCGACAACGTATATCCTGCCGCCATGGGAATTGACACCAGCTTCCTGCCGGGCCGTTGTCATCAGCATGTTGTTAGACCAGGTGTTGTGGGCGACATCGTACACCTCGTTTGCATTCGATGCCAAAACCCCATTTGTTCCGCCAATGGCATATACGTTGTCGCCCGAGTGGCCTGCCACAAGACTGGCGCGCTTGGTTAGCATAGGCGTCAGTCCAGTCGTCCAAGTGTTCGTCTGCGGGTCGTACATATCGACCTCGTCCGTGACGCCCGTACTATCGCATCCACCAAAGACGAATATCTTGCCTCCGTGCGCGACCGCCGCCAAGTCAGAGCGCGCGCTTGGCAGTTGCGCAACGGGGCTCCAGGTGTCGGTGTCAATGTCGTACTTTTCTACGGTCTGCAAGTAAGGTCCGCCGCTGCAGGGGCCATTGGTACTCTTCCGGCCTCCAATGACGAAGATGCCGTCATCAATCACCGCAGCGGCCGCCCCGGCGCGGGCCGTGGTCATTGGCATAAGAGGTGTCCACATATCCGTGACGGGATCGTAGCGTTGAAGATCGGCTAAGACCCCTGTGGAATTCTCGCCGCCGATCACGTATAAGAATCCCCCATGGGTGGTATCACCAGAAGCTGCCCCAGCGCGAGCTGGCGTAGGGGCCGCGCCTCCCAAGCTCCAGGTGTCAGTGTTGATGTTGTACAGCCTCGTTTGGTTTGTGTACGCCCCCCCGGAAAATCCGTAGGCGCCTACGATGACTTGCCCAACTCCTCCCACGGTCATGCCCTCCGTGGGGGAAGGGGAGACAGGGGCAAGCGGTGTCCAAGTGCCGCCTTGTGCATATCCTGCTTGTACCGCGGTAAAGGTTCCTACTGCTCCAGCTACGATCACCAGAAACCATTTTCGTCCTTTGCGGAAGTGGTCGAACATATTCCTTTCCTCCTTTGGAAGGGATTCGGTTAGTTATCAGAAAAACCCCTATGGAAAGCTGTCGCTGAAAGGCAACCACGGGGAATGCGTGCCCCTATGCGAAAACCGGAGACTTGCTTGCACTCCTGCGGGAGCCGCCAGTTTGCTTTCACGCTGCGCGTGAACGATTTCCGGCTGGGTAGGAAGCGCTGGCCTTCACTCCAAGCCAAGCCAGCAAGGTTCGGCTTCGGCAAGCGAGGTCAGCTTCGAGCGCAGGAATGCGTGTCTCCTGGCCGCGGCCAACCATGTAGCTTGCCGTCGCCTGAAACGGTGGCGTGCCTAATCGGCCCCCACCGGTGAGTGCCTCGAGCGACTCGCGGCTCTGGGTTCGGCCGCCGCTCCGTTGGGGTTGTTGTTCAGGCTGGGGAGAATCACTGGGCAGATGAGAAATCAGCAAAGCGAGAGAAGACCGTCAGTTGCTGCCGCTCGCCTTCTTGTGGGTCTCTCAGGCCTCCGCTTTTCCTCGGAAGGTTATTGAGTTCCCTGACCTTAGTTAAACGGCGTTAGCCTAAGGTCCAGACTGGTACAACGCAATCGGGTAGATACCGTAAAAACCAGGGTCAAACTACTGAGATCCACATAGGGTTTTTACCGGATCGCCGCGTGGTGGTATGAGGGCATTTGACGGGCAATGAGCGAGAGGTTCTCTCTTATCTTCTCGTTGCCTCACTACGCCGTGGGCTCAGTTGTAGGCGGGCAAGACCCGCGATGCAGAGCTAAATTACATCCAGAGTGAGGATGTGGGCTGAGTCCCGCAGGAGCCAGCCCCTAATTCTCGCCCAGAATAACATTCGAGGTTTCTGAAGCGACTTGGTTGCTGGTGCCCCAGACCACACTGGTGCCCCAGACCACGCTGAAGCCAGCGTCGGTGCTGGTGCCCCAGCAAACGCTGGTGCCCCAGACCACGGACGTACCGTTCACGAAAACGTTCGTTCCCCAGACCACTGAGGTGCCCCACACAACCGAACTGTCCCAAGTGGAGCCAGCGGCGTTCACAAGATAGACCGAATTCTGAGTGGAGTCATACACCGCGGTCGGAGAAAGGGCGTTGCCGGTGGCTACATCAGAGTTCGCGAGAGCTGCACCAATGTCCAGATATCCGGCTCCGACGGTGAAAATATCGTACTCGCTGACGTAGATTGCACCCGTAAGGGGATCGACGGTAGTGCTGGTGCTGGGGAACGCTTTATAGGCGGTCTTCATCAACCGCGCTTTCACCTGGTCCGGCGTAAGCTTAGGCTGGGCCTGTACCAAGAGCGCAGCCGCTCCGCTTACCACCGGCGTGGCCATGCTGGTTCCGCTCAGAAAGTAATAGGAAGTCGAAGTGGACAACGTGTCGGGAGGGTAGAAATAACTGTAAGTCACTAAATTCTGGGGGTACGCTTGCGGTAGCAGCTCAAGCGTCCATAGCCCAGTAGCAGGGTTAAGGAAAGCTGGCGCATACAAGGAAACAACCCGATTCCCAGGCGCCACAATGTCCGGCTTGACCACGTGGTCAAGCAGCGTGGGTCCCTTGGAGCTGTAGCTGGCGATCAAGGAGTTGGATGGCAGCGGGCTGCCTTCGGTCTTCATGGCGCCCACGGTGATGACGTAAGGGTCGTTGCCCGGCGAAGTGATGGTCGCGTACCCGCCGGTGCCCATGGAGTTGTCCCGGCCGTAGTTGCCGGCTGCGGCGACAACCACGATCCCTTTCTTCCAGGCGGCTTCGACGGCCTGGCACAAGGGGTCCAGCGTATAGCTCTCGAACACCTGGCGTCCGAGCGAGAGGTTCATGACCCGAATGTGATATTTGTTCTGGAAGTTGATGGCTACTTGGATTGCGGCGATCACCCCGCTGTCGGTTCCCTGGCCGTTCTGATCGAGAACGCGAAGATTGATTAAGTTTGCGTTGGGCGCGATGCCTTTGAAGGTGCGAGTGTAGCTCGAATAATTAGAAACCTTCCCGCTCCCCGCGATGATTCCGGCGACGTGTTCGCCGTGCCCGTAATAGTCGTTCGTGCCTCCGCCGACAAAATCTTGGCTGTAAAGGACGCGGAACTTGCCGCCGCTGCCAGTGGTGCCATTTAGGTCGGTATGGTAGCTGATGCCGCTGTCAATCACCGCCACGCCTATTCCCGTGCCATCCCAGCCGGCTTGCCAGGCGGCCTTTGCGTTCACCGCGGCTGCGGTTAGGTCGAGCAGGTCCTTCACTGGCCGGTCGGGCGAGATATAAGCCACATCGGGATCGTCCGCAAGCGCGTCCAGAGATTCAACCGGGACGGAGTAATGCGCTCCCTTGATGACGTCCAGTTTCGTCTTCAGGACACCGCCCTTGTTCTGCACCCTCTGATGCTGGGCGTCGGTCGGTGTTTGGTTGAACTGGATGATCACGTCCACCGTGCCGCCGCTAGGGCGGCCTTTGAGAGCTTCCAGATCCTTCGACAGCTTGGGCTTGTTGCCATCAGCAAGGCATAGTCCGGCAACCAGCAGCGTGATCAGAACCAGCAGCGCGACCCGCGCGCCCCAGGTCGTTGTCTTCAGGACGCTGTCGTTAGAGGATCGCGATGTTTCAAATGTGGCGGACATCAGCTGGCCTCCTAAGATAACTTGGAAGGCCCTGGGGGACGGGGGGGCCTGTTCATTAAGTCTGTCAGCGCTGCGAGTATCCAACTTGGGATACCTCGAGGTCGATAGTACAGGTGGGGGGATAGGAGTAGTACTAAGGTACAGGCGGTTTCTGCACACCCTCGCATACCCTTCTGCGGCGTGTCTGTGTGGACCCCCTCACATTGAATTCTCCCCGTGCAATCTGCAGTGTAGTCACCGCAGCTTTCGTGGAGCGGCTCCCCGGTCGGCTAACCCGCGCAGGAACTCTTGATTGAAAATGTGCGGCATTCTGCCCTTCCCCGCTAAGCTCCTCATTCAAAGCTATATATCCAACCCTCCGTCTCGGCACGAGCGTAACGGTCACAAGCCTCCGGCGCTAACTTCCTCAATCCTAAGGAATTAATTCTCCACCGCACCGCACCCAAATCAGCCCTGTTGTTAGCAAGTCGAGATGTCCGCCTTTATGAGCACGTGAGATGTCCGCTGGCATTTGGTTTTTCTTCTCCCTCAGCGTGACAAGAGATCGCCGTCGCCGGAGCTGTGGGAAAGTGGGAATCCCGCGTCGTTTGCGGG
>DASWCG010000090.1:0-1747 GCA_036390175.1 Candidatus Acidiferrales bacterium
TCTCCGGCAATCGAAATCGAAGGACTGACAAAGGACTTCCCGGTCGGTTTCTGGCAGGCGAAGAAGCGCCGCGCCCTCGACGACCTCTCGCTGCAGGTAGAGACCGGCGAAGTGCTGGGTTTTTTGGGTCCGAACGGCGCCGGCAAGACAACCACACTCAAGCTTTTGGTCGGGCTGATCTTCCCCACGGCGGGTACGGCGCGCATCCTTGGGCATCCGATTTCTGATGTGAGCATGCACCGGAAGATCGGCTTTCTTCCGGAGCAGCCCTACTTCTACGACTATTTGACCGCGCCGGAACTGCTTGACTATTTCGCGCGTTTTTTCGGCCTCCCTGCGGCGGATCGGCGCGAGCGGGTGGACCGCCTCTTGAAGAAGGTGGGTCTGGACGGCACCCGGAAGATTCAGCTTCGCAAGTATTCCAAGGGGATGCTGCAGCGCGCGGGGCTCGCGCAAGCGATGTTGCACGACCCGGAGGTGCTCATCCTCGACGAGCCGATGTCGGGGCTGGACCCGGTGGGGCGTCGCGAGGTGCGGGAAATCATCCTCGAGCTGAAACGCGAAGGCCGCACCATCTTGTTTTCCACGCACATTCTGCCCGACGCGGAGATGATTTGCGACCGCGTGGCGGTGGTCGTCGCGGGAAAACTCCGGGGAGTCGGCTCACCCGATCAAATCGTTTCGGTAAAGGTGCGCGGCATGGAGATTCTCTTCGAACCGCGCGGCGCAAGGCCGCTCCCGGCGGCTTTGGCCGGCCAAGCCACGCAAATCGGGAACCGGCGCCGCATCGAGGTTGCGGAAGCGGACTTGTATAGTGCCCTCGAGCAATTGAAGACCGCGGGGGCCAGCGTGCTTTCGGTGACGCAAATTAAATCCACGCTGGAGGATTACTTCCTCGATTTGGTGGGAGCGGAGGGCGCCACCCCGCACGCCGTGGAGGTATCCGAGAAATGACGCGCCTTGCCGGGGTGGTCGCCGTCAATACGTTCCGCGAAGCGGTGCGCGACCGCGTCCTGTACAGTCTGCTGTTTTTCGCGCTGCTGATGATCGCTGCGGCGATCCTCGTGGGACAGATCTCCATCGGCATCGAGACGCTGGTCATCATCAATCTGGGGCTTTCCGCCATTTCCATCATCGGGCTGATGATGGCCGTGTTCATCGGCGTCGGCTTGGTTTACAAAGAGATGGACAAGCGCACGCTCTACGCGGTGCTCTCGAAACCCATCCGCCGCTGGGAATTCCTGACCGGGAAATTTGCCGGGTTGCTGCTCACGCTTCTGGTGAATACCGCCTTGATGACCCTGGGCCTTGCCGCGGCGCTGCTCTATGTGAAGCATTCCTTCGCTGCGGCCGACGTCACCATTCTGGTGGCCGTGTATTTCATCCTGCTGAAGCTCGCGCTCATCACGGCGCTCGCGTTGTTCTTCTCCTGCTTCTCCTCTCCGCTGCTTTCGATTTTGTTCACGGTGGGCATCTACGTGGCCGGGCTGTTCGCCAGCGATATCCGCACCTTCGGACACATCACCGGGAGCCGCGCGCTCGACGCCATCGCCGTGGCGTTTTCTTACCTGATTCCCAATTTCAACAATTTCAATATCACGGCCTCCGCGGCGTATGGGCGGGCGGTTCCCGCCAAGCTGATTCTGGACAATACGCTGTATGCAGCCGTGTATGCGGCGATTGTCCTCCTGGCGGCTGCGGCGGCGTTCTCGCGCCGCAACCTGAAATAACATGCCGAACCGCGGCC
>DASWCG010000091.1:0-4820 GCA_036390175.1 Candidatus Acidiferrales bacterium
CCCGCAATCTTCGCCAGCGCCACGTCAATTCCGTCGGCGGAAGTCCCCGACATCAGACCGAGGACGAGCATCGAGCGCGCGCTCATGAAATCTGTTTCTTCAACTCGGCCAGCAAGTTGAGCGCCTCGACGGGTTTCAATTGGTCGAGATCGGCTTGGCGAAGCGCCTCGAGCACGGCGCGGTCAAGGGGCGTAAAGAGCGCCTGCTGTTTGCCGTTCGAATCCGCGCCCTGCGCCGCGCCGGGAGTCAGTTTCCCGCTCAACTGATGTTCGCTCTGCTCGTGGCGCTCGAGAACTTCCCGGGCGCGCTCGATGACGCTTCGGGGAAGCCCGGCGAGGCGCGCCACCTCGATGCCGTAACTTTTATCGGCGCTACCCGGCTCGACGCGCCGCAGAAACACGATGTCGTTGGGCGTTTCCTTCACCGAGACGTGCACGTTCTTCACCCCGGGCAAGAGCTCGGCCAGCTCGGTCAACTCGTGATAGTGCGTCGCGAACAGCGTTCGCGCGCGCGTGTGCTGCTGCAGATGTTCGACCACCGCCCAGGCGATGGACAGTCCGTCAAACGTCGCCGTCCCGCGGCCGACTTCGTCCAGAAGCACCAGGCTCGATGGCGTGGCGGTGTTCAGAATTGCCGCAACCTCGCTCATCTCCACCAGAAACGTGGAGCGGCCCCGCGCCAGGTTGTCCGAGGCGCCGATGCGCGTGAAGATGCGGTCGGTCAGCGGCAGCTTGGCGCGCCGCGCGGGCACGAAGGAACCCATCTGCGCCATCAAGACAATCAACGCCGCTTGCCGCAAATAGGTGGACTTGCCGCCCATGTTCGGCCCGGTAATCAGCAGGATTTGCTGCTGGGACGCATCGAGGTAAAGATCGTTGGGCACGAACCGCTCGCCGCGCTGCGACAGCAGTTGCTCGACCACCGGATGGCGGCCGCCGATGAGCAGCAGTTCTCCATCGCCGCCGAATTCCGGGCGCACGTAATCGCGGTCCGCTGCAAGCCGCGCGAAATTCACCAGAACATCGAGCTGCGCTATGGCCGCCGCGGTTTTTTGCAAACGGTGCGCTTGCGCGGCTACCGACCCGCGCACCTCTTGGAAGAGTCTGCGCTCGATCTCCAGAATGCGCTCCTCCGCGGCCAGAATCTTTCGCTCGTATTCTTTCAGCTCCGGAGCGGTGAAGCGCTCGGCGTTCACCAGCGTTTGCTTGCGCTCGAAGTCCGGAGGCACCAGGTGCAGGTTCGGCTTGGAAATTTCGATGTAGTAACCGAACACCTGGTTGAAGCGGATCTTCAGCGAGCCGATGCCCGTGCGTTTTCGTTCGCGCTCTTCCATCGCGGCGACAATCTGCTTGCTGTGCTGGCTGAGGTCGCGGAACTCATCCAGCTCGGCGTTGTAGCCGCGGCGGATAACTCCCGGCTCGCTTGCCTGTGCGGGCGGCTCTTCGGCGATGGCGCGCTCGATAAGCTCGCGCACGTCCGCCAGTTCATCCAGCCCGCGATGCAGCTCGGCCAGCCTCGAACTTGCCCCGGAATCGGGTGGCGCAAGAAAACGCCGCAGCAGCGGAATCTGCGCGAGCGATTGTCTGAGCGCCAGCATTTCGCGCGGGCCGGCCACCCCCAGGGTGATGCGGCTGGTGAGGCGCTCAAGGTCCAGAACGCCTTGCAGCTCTTTGCGGATTTCCTCGCGCAATACGGTGTGGCCCTTCATCACCGCCACGGCTTCCAGCCGCGCCTCAATCTCCTCGATGGAAATTTCCGGACGCAGGACCCAGCCGCGCAGCAGCCGCGCTCCCATGCTCGTGCAGGTTTCGCCGAGAACGCCAACCAGGGTCGTGTTTGCTCCCCGCGCGCTCTCGTCGGGAAAGATGGGGGCGACCAGCTCGAGATTGCGCACGGAAACCGGATCCAGCACCAGCGCATCGCCCTGCTCGTAGTAACGCACGCCACTGAGGTGCCGCAGCGCGGCTGCGGTGCCTTCGCCCTGGCCCGAAGTCTCGCGGAGGTAGTGAACCAGCGCGCCGGCGGCTGCTGTGGCCTGGCCGTGTCCCTCGAGGCCGAAGCCTTCCAGGCCGGCCACGCCAAACTGTTCGCGCAGCATTCGTTCGCCGTAATCCTCGCGGAAGAGCCATCCTTCCAGGCGGGTTTCGACGCCCCCCGCCCCATCGAGCTCGGTGGGCGCGGCGCCAAAGAGGTTTTCCTGGCGCGGCAGGAGAGTTTCCCGGGGCCGCAACAGATGGAGCTCGTCCCACAGGGTTTCTTCGGCCTGCGGCCCGGAAAACTCGGTGGCTTGAAATTCGCCCGTGGAAATGTCCACGCACGCCAGGCCGATGGGCGCGCCCGAAGGATGCCGCGCCAGCGCCGCGAGGAAATTGTTCTCCTTGGCATCCAGAACGTGCAGGTCGGTGGCAGTTCCGGGAGTAATGACGCGGACCACTTCGCGCCGCACCAGCTTCTTTCCGGGCGCCGGTTGCTCCATCTGGTCGCAGATGGCCACCTTGTATCCGGCGCGGATCAGCCGCGCAATGTAGGTTTCCGCCGCGTGATAGGGGACTCCGCACATCGGCACGGGCTGGCCGCGTTCGCGGTTGCGCGCCGTCAGGGTGATCTGCAGCTCGCGCGATGCCACCAGCGCGTCTTCGTAGAAGAGCTCGTAGAAGTCGCCCAGACGGAAGAGCAGCAGCGCATGCGGATAGCGCGTCTTGATGGCGTGATACTGCCGCATCAGCGGCGTGGTCGGTTCGGTCATGGTGCGGTGTTTCTGGGCCGCGGTTATCGGCCGGCGGTCCCAAGCGGCCGTGCGCCTTGCGCGAGCGCCGAGCTATACTAACGAATCTCCGCGCCGCAGACCAGACCTGGCGCGGAAAGGCTTCCCAGACATGCCCGTTCACCGCGAAGTCGAAATCAAATGCCGTGTCGGAGACCTTGCTGCATTTCGGCGCGGCTTGAAACGGCTCCACGCCCGCCCCGTCCCCCCCGTTTCGTTGCTCTCGGGGAAGAGGAAAAAAAAGAGGGGTGCGAATCCGCGGGTTCGCGAAATGAATTTCCTCTTCGATACGCCGCAGAGCGCCTTGGCCAAGCAGGGGCAGCTTTTGCGTGTCCGCATCGAAAGCGAGGACAGCGGTCGTTCGAGGGAGGCATCGGGCGGCTTTCTTCGCGCCGTGCTCACCTACAAAGGCACGGCTCTGGAGGAAGGCGCCGCCAACCCCCTGCCTTCCGGCCCCCTTGGGGAGACATCTCAATTCGTTCCCATTGGACGCCACAAAGTCCGCGAGGAGATTGAGGTCGAGGTCGCAGAGCCAGCACCTCTGGCCCACATTCTGGAAGCCCTGGGGATGCGCGGGTGGTTCCGCTACGAGAAATTTCGCACCATGTATCGCTTCCCGGGGACGGCCCGCTGGGCCAGTGACCTGCTCATCGAGCTGGACGAGACACCCATCGGGGCCTTTGTCGAATTGGAAGGGCCTTCGGAGGCTATTGACCGCGCCGCGAAGCTTCTGGGATTCGGGCCGAAAGACTACATTACGAAAAGCTACCTCGCTCTTTATCTCGAGCAATGCCGGGTCCGGGGGACGACGCCGGGCCATATGGTCTTCTCCGCCGAAAAATAATTGCGATTTTCTTCAGTCTTTTCTTGACAAACTTTGCGTCTCCCTTTAACTACTACCATAGAGGCGGATTCTGCTTCATGAGTGAACTCGGTGAACGCGAGCCCGGGCCGGGTAGAACCCGGGACAAGCTTGTGTTTACGGTGATGGCGCCGTCGGCGGCCTCGAAATCCGGCCGCAGGGGCACCGACATGGCGGAAACCGGCCAGGGAGGAGCCGCCTGCGGCTAAGGTAAGCCCAAGATTTTGCGGAGTTTACCCGCGGCCGCCAAGTTTTTCAGGGTCGCGGGTATTTTTTTGCGTACTTAGGCGACTTCCGGCACGTATCCCGGGAAGGAGGCGCACATATGCTGCACGCAACCGAGCTGATGGGTGCGGAAACCTACGATGCCCACGGGAACTTCCTCGGCCGGCTGACGGAGCTATTCATTGACCCGGCCGAGCAGCCCAACCGCATCGGCCGCCTGTTGCTGGGCCGCGGGAAATTCCAGCCCCTCGTGGCGCGCTATGACCAGGTTGCTTTCGTCGCGCCCGGGACGGTGCGCCTGAACTGCGGGGAGCGCGCGCTGGAAACCTACTCGCCGAATGAGGGTTGGCTGGCGGTTCGCAAGGACTTGCTCGACCAGCAGATTATTGACACCAGCGGACGCAAGGTCGTCCGCGTGAACGATGTTGATTTAGCCGAGCAGCGCATGAATGGAACCGTTGAGCTGCGCGTCACGCAAGTGGACGTCGGGCTTACCGGCGCGGCGCGGCGTCTCCTGCAGGGACTCGTGTCGTCATCGGGCATCCGGCGTCTCCAGGAAAAACTGCCGGCCAAGCTGATTCGCTGGGAATTCGTCAACTTGATCGAGCCGGACCCTTTGCGCCGCATCAAGCTGCGCATCACCCACGAAAAGCTCGAGAACCTCCACCCCGCGGATCTCGCGGACATCATGGAAGACATTTCCGCTTCCGAGCGCCAGTCCATCATCGCCTCGCTCGATGAAGAGACCGCGGCGGCCGTGCTGGCGGAACTCGACGCGCGCCTTACCACGCAAATCGTCGAGAAGCTCGATCCCGAAAAGGCCGCGGAAATCCTGGAAGAGATGGCGCCGGACGCGGCCGCCGACGTCCTCGCCGATCTCTCGCCGGAAACGTATCAAGAACTTCTCGAGGAAATGCCCGGCAAAGAAGCCAAAGAAGTGCGCGAACTGCTGCAATTCGAGGAAAACAC
>DASWCG010000092.1:0-30498 GCA_036390175.1 Candidatus Acidiferrales bacterium
CGCGCTGATCGGCTCGCTTTCGGGGTTCTACGGAAAGGCCCTGGATCAAATCCTTATGCGCGGCGGGGAGCTTTTTCTGGCGTTGCCCTGGCTGTATCTCTTGTTTGCCGTGCGGGCTTTTCTGCCATTGCAGATCACCCCAGCGAGGGCATTTCTGCTGGTCGTCGCGGTGATTGGCTTGGTTGGATGGGCGCGTCCGGCGCGGTTGGTCCGCGGAGTCGTGCTGAGCGCAAAGGAACGGAACTTCGTCCTGGCGGCGCGCGGATTTGGCGCTTCTGATTTCTACTTGCTGCGGCGGCACATTCTGCCGCAGATTTCCGGTGTGCTGCTGACGCAGGCGGCGCTGCTTATGCCGCAATTCATACTTGCCGAGGTCACCCTTTCGTTCCTGGGCCTAGGCGTGGGGGAACCTGCGCCGAGCTGGGGAAACATGCTGGCGAGCTTGCAGGAGTATCATGTTCTTGCATCCTACTGGTGGATGTATCTGCCCGCGGCGGCGCTGATCCCTCTGTTTCTGGGTTACCAGCTTCTGGCCGATGCGCTGCACGAGCGCGCAAGGCTCGTGATTGTCTGAGGGAGGCTCGCTACACGCCGGGATTATGCGATGAATGGAAGAGGGATGTTCAGCTTGACGGCATTGGTCCTCGGCGCCATGTTGGCGCGGGGGACCCCGCCCGCTTCTGCCCGGCCTCAGGCGCCGCGGGAAGAGCTTCTCACGACGGCCAGCGAAATTGGCGTGATGGGCGGGAGGCTTGTTGTCTCGCTCCTCGCCGAACCCAAAACCCTTAATCCAGTCCTGGCCGTGGACCAAGTCTCCCGCGACGTCATTCGCTGCCTGCATGCCGACCTGATTCATATCAATCGCCTGTCGCAACGCACCGAACCGGCCCTCGCAAAATCCTGGAAGGTTTCTCCGGACGGGCGCCGGTACACTTTGCAGCTCCGCAGCGGGCTGCGCTTTTCCGACGGCCACGCGCTCGACGCCGGCGATGTAGTGTTCACCTTTCAGGTGTATCAAGATGAAAAGATTCATTCGCCGCAGCGCGATCTCCTGATCATCGGGGGCCAGCCCATCCGCGTCGAGAAGGTTGACGCGACAACGGTTCGCTTCGAGCTGGCACAGCCCTACGCTGCCGCCGAGCGCATTTTCGACAGTTTGGCCGTGCTGCCGCGGCATCTTCTGGAGAAACCCTATCAAGAAGGGAAGTTCTCACAAGCTTGGGCTCTCAATACCGAGCCGGGTCAACTCGCCGGCCTGGGCCCGTTCCGCATGAAAGAGTACGTTGCGGGCCAACGCCTGGTCCTCGAACGAAACCCTTATTACTGGAAACAAGACCGCAAAGGAAATCGTCTGCCCTACCTGAATGAAATTGAATTCCTCATCGTTCCGAATCAGGACGCGCAGGTGATTCGTTTTCAAGCGGGAGACACGGATGTCCTGGACCGTATCAGCGCGGAGAATTACAACGTGCTGGAACGAGAGCAAGCGCAGCGCGGCTATCGTCTCTATGATTTGGGGCCCGGGCTGGAATTCAACTTTCTGTTTTTCAATCTGGACGACCTCAGCGCGAAGCAGCTTCCTGGCATCGCCCGCAAGCAATCCTGGTTCCGCGATGTGAGGTTCCGGCAAGCGGTTTCGGCTGCCATAGACCGCCAAGGCATCGTTCGTTTGGTTTACGCCGGCCGAGGCACGCCTCTGTGGGGACCCGTCACGCCGGGGAACCGCCTGTGGCTGAATACGGCGGTCCCGAAGCCGCCACGTTCCCTTGAGCATGCGCGCGAGCTTCTGAAGAGTGCCGGCTTCTCCTGGAAAAGCGACGGCACGCTGACGGACTCGCAAGGCCAGACGGTCGAGTTCACGATTATCTCCAGCTCTTCGAATGCGGAGCGGCTCAAGATGGCCACTATTATTCAAGACGACCTGAAACAGTTGGGGATGAACGTACAGGTGGTGCCGCTGGAGTTCCGCGCCCAGTTGGACCGCGTGCTGAAAACATTCGAGTATGAAGCGTCCGTGATGCGGCTCGCCAGCGGCGACGCGGACCCCACTCCAGAAATGAATGTTTGGGAATCAAATGGAAGCACGCACCTCTGGAATCTCGGCCAACCCCACCCTTCCACTCCCTGGGAAGCGCGGCTGGACCAACTGATGGAACAGCAATTGACTACCCTGAAGTACGGAGCCCGTAAGAAACTTTATGACGAAGTTCAAAAGCTCGTGGCGGAAAATCTCCCGCTTATTCCCCTCGCGAGTGGCAATATCCTGGTCGGGGGGAAGGACGCTTTGGGGAATTTCCGCCCGGCAATCCTCGATCCCTATACACTCTGGAACGTGGAAGAGTTATATCTTCGCCCGCGAGGATCTGGGCAGAAGGGCGGCAAGTCAGCCCCCTAATGGCGACGCTGAGTGAGATGAAAGAAGAGAAGCGCGTGGCCTCCTCGGATGTGCGCCTGGTACGCGACTGCCTGCGGGGCCGCGAAGAGGCGTGGTCCGCGCTGATCCATAAATACAAGAATCTGATCTTCTCCATCCCCATCAAGTATGGGCTTTCGCGCGACGATGCCGCCGATGTTTTCCAGGGCGTGTGTCTCGGGTTGCTTTCCGAGCTCCCAAAACTGCGGGAGCCTCGTGCCTTGCCCAAGTGGCTGATGCAGGTGACGGCCCACAAGTGCCTTCACTGGAGGCGCCAGCAACTGCGCCTCGTCTCGTCCGATTCAGAGGACGCAGGGATCCCCGAAATCGAGGTGCCGGCGGCCGCCGATCGGCTGCTCCTGGAGGCCGAGCAAGAGCAAATCGTGCGCGAGGCGCTTACCGGGCTCGCACCGCGCTGCCGCCGGCTCGTACAGATGCTTTTTTTCGAAGAGCCGGTTCGTTCCTATCAAGATATCGCCGCTACTCTGGGCGTCGCAGTGGGTTCGATCGGGTTCATCCGCCAGCGCTGTCTGGACCGCCTGCGGCGGCGCCTTGACGAGATGGGGTTCGGTGAAATCGAAGCCTAGGAAGCCCATCGCCGCCGGGCAGCTTTTCAAACAGTTGGGTGAACTTCGCAACGAAGCCGCCCGGAAGAAGTTCCTGGAAGATCACCGCAAGCTCCTGCGGTCCGAAGTCGTCGCAGAGTTGACCCAGGCGGCCAATGACAATCTCCATGTGGACACGCGGCTCGCCCTCCGCTGGGCGGAGTCGGCAATCGCAATCGCCCGGCGCCTGAAGGACAAGGAAAACCTGGCGCGCAGTCTGCGCGCCAAGGCCAACGCTTTATGGGTAATGGGCGAAAACAAGAAATCAGTTGTGTTTCACGACCGAGCGCTCCGCATCTTTCAAACTCTGCACAACGAACCAGAAGAAGCCCGCACGTTGAGCGCATCGCTGCAGCCTCTCATCCTGCTGGGAGAATACGATCGCGCCGTTGCTTTTTCCGAAAAGGCGCGGGCAATTTTTACGCGCCTGGGAGAGGGGCGGCGGCTGGCGAGCCTCGAGAACAACGTCGGCAATATCTTCCATCGCCAGGACCGTTTCGAGGAGGCGCTGGCGCACTATGAGCGCGCCTATCAACAGCTCCTGCCCTTTCAGGATACCGAACGCCTGGCGATGGCGCTCAGCAACATGGCCATGTGCCTGATCAGTGTGAATGATTTTCCCAGAGCGCTGGATTGCTATCAGCGGGCCCGAAAGCTTTTCGAGGAAAAGAGGCTGCCGCTGGCCGTCAACCAGGCCGATTACAACATTGCTTACCTGTATTATTTCCGCGGCGAATACAGCCGCAGTATCCAGATGTTGCAGGCCACGCGGGAGCAGAGCCGGTCCAACGGCGATACCTATCATTTTGCCCTCTGCCATCTCGACCTCTCGGAAATCTATCTGGAGCTGAACTTAAGCGAAGAAGCCCGGCAGATGGCTCATGAGGGTTATCTGCAATTTCAGAAACTGGGTATGGGCTACGAATCTGCCAAAACGCTAGCCAACGAGGCGATTGCTCTGGGTCAGCAGGGAATGGCGTTTCGATCGCTTGAGCTTTTTCCCCGCGCGCGCGCATTGTTTGTCCGGGAAAAAAATCTCGTCTGGCCCTGGCTGATTGACCTCTATCAGGCGCTGGTCCTATTCAACGAAGGCCGCCTGTTTGAAGCGCGGCGCCTCTGCGCCGGCGCGGTGAAATTCTTTGATTCCTCCATCCTTTCGGGCAAGGCCGTTCTGTGCCACCTCTTGCTTGCGCGCCTGGCTCTCCGCAATGGGGAAATCGAGGAGCCCAAACGCGAGTGCGGGATCGCTTTGGAACGGCTGGCCCGCCTCGAAACGCCCGCCTTGCACTATCAGGCTAACTTCCTGCTGGGGCAAATCCATGAGTCCGCGGGTGATCGCCAGGGCGCCTACGCCGCCTACCAGAAGGCGCGGGCAGCTCTGGAAACGCTGCGCAGCAGCCTAAAAGCCGAAGAACTGAAGATCGCCTTTATGAAAAACAGGCTGGAGGTCTATGAATCCCTCGTTGGAATCTGCCTGGGGAATGGCGATCGCCCGGAATCTCTTGAGGAAGCTCTCGGCTACATAGAACAGGCCAAATCGCGCAGCCTCACAGAATTAATTCTCCAGGGCGCTTCCCCTGCGCCGCCAAGCGACGCGACGCAAAGTGAGTTGGTGCGGAGGATTCAGGACCTTCGCGAAGAGCTCAACTGGTATTACCACCGGATCGAACACGAACAATTGCGCCCCGAACAACGCTCCACGGAAGTCATCGAGAAATTGCAGAAGCAGGCGAAAGATCGCGAAAACGATTTCCTCCGCGCCTTGCGCGAACTTCCCACCGACGGACCGGGCAGCAGCCTGCAGGCGCCCGCGTGCGTCTCTTCGGAGGAGATCCGCGCGAGCCTGCCCCGCGATGCTGTCTTAGCGGAATACTTCTCTGTGGGGGACCGGTTGGTCGCTGCGTTGGTGACCCGCGAGAGCTTGAAGATCGTACCGGTGACGGTCGTCGCGCGCGTCCAGACGGCCCTTCGCCTGCTGCGGCTGCAGCTTTCCAAGTTCCTTCTGGGGGCGGATTACGTCCGGACGTTTCACCAACCGCTTTTGGATGTTACGCTCGCGCACCTAAAGGAACTTTACGAGGAGCTGATCGCTCCCCTGCGCAAAGACCTGGATGCCCGGCATCTCATCCTCGTGCCCCATGGAGTACTCCACTACCTGCCGTTCCACGCGCTCCACGACGGGCAGAACTACCTCATTGACTCTTTCACGATTTCCTACGCACCCAGCGCCAGCGTCTTTGCCCTGTGTCAACGGAAAGTTGAAAATGCGCAGGCCACTTCCCTCGTTCTCGGCGTTCCGGATGAGAAAGCTCCTTTCATTTCCGAAGAGGTGCGCTCTGTTGCGGCCATTCTGCCCGGTGCTGAATTGTTCATCGGTCCGGAAGCCAGCGAATCGCTGTTGCGGAAAAAAGGGCGGCACAGCCTGGCGATTCATATAGCCACGCACGGCAATTTCCGGCAGGACAACCCGATGTTCTCGGGGATCCGGCTGGGGGAGTCCTATCTGAGTCTTTACGACCTCTATCAGCTCCACTTGCAGGCGGACCTGGTTACGCTGAGCGGGTGCGCCACAGGCCTCAACGTGGTTGCGGCGGGCGACGAATTGTTGGGATTGATACGAGGTTTGCTGTTTGCCGGTGCGCGGTCTCTGCTGCTCAGCCTTTGGGACGTCCACGACCGTACAACCGCAGACCTGATGAAGAGTTTTTACGGGCGTTTTTGTGGGGGGCAAGACAAGGCTACCTCGCTCCAAGGAGCCATGCAGGAATTGCGCGAGCGGTATGCGCATCCCTATTACTGGGCGCCGTTTGTGCTCGTAGGAAAGGTTTTTCCCTGATAATCGAGGTGTCCTTTGGGAACCATTGATTTTTGCTTAGGCCTATATTTTTGGCGAGGGTTTTCACTCTTTATTGACAAGGAAGGCTGAAAGTGATTGGCGCACGGGGCCGGTCAAGTCCAAATGGAACTACTGAGGAGTATCGGAATGAAGCATTTTTCGTCCGAAGAGTGGGTTGATTTTGCCAACAAGCTGGCCTCTCCCGAGCAGGCTGCAGCCATGCACCGGCACCTCGAAGATGGGTGCAAGAAGTGCCGGAAAATCCTCCAGACTTGGGAAAAGGTCTCGAACGTAGCCCGCCGGCTGCCGAATTACGATCCGCCATCCAGTGCGGTGAAGTCGGTCGAGGCGGCCTTTGCAATGTATGGACGCCAGCAGACCAAGAGCCGCATCGCGGAAATGGCCGAATTGATATTCGATAGCTTTCGGCAACCTTCCCTGGAAGGAGTGCGGGCAACGAGCGTGACAATCCGAAAAATGCTGTACCGGCACGGCAGTTTGCAAATCGATTTGACTGTGGAGCCGGTAACTGGCTCCGATCTCCTTTCGATTGACGGTCAGATTCTGGATGCCACCAAACCAAACAAGCCCATGCTCGACATTGCGGTGGCAGTCCTGGGCAATCGCGATGAGATTGCTCGGACGCAGACAAATTCATTCGGAGAGTTTCATCTGGAATGTCCGCGGGTGAGCCAAAAGCTGTCGGTCAGAGTTGATATGGGACGGGAAGTGCTCATTCCATTGGACTTAGCCAACGAGGCAGACTTTCGTGCATGATCGCACCAGAAAAATGAGACTGATTAGCGCCCGGGGCCGGCTCTTCACCGAGCGGGAAGGCGCGTCAGGTTCTGGATGCGGGGACCTTGCCGGTAGTTCGAAAGTACTGGTAAGGGTGAGTGGAGGAGGCTAGGACGGAATTGGTCGCTCGTACTATTGTCGCGGAAATACGGCCGAACCAGAATAAAAAAGGCTGAACCGGGACAACTACGGGTGTCCGAGCAAACGACGAATAAAAAAGGAGCTTTACATAAATGAAGCGCTACCTCTCACTTCTGCTAGTGCTATTTCTCTTTGTCGGAGCACGGCCAGCCCCAGCTCAGCTCCTATCGATCTTATCCAGCCCCAGTTCCTCGCAGCGGTATATCGTCCGCTCCACGGGTGGCTTGTTGTCCGTTCTGAATCTCTGTTCACTTCTAGGATGCCAGGTTCAAGGCGGATTGGATGGCACGATCGGCCAGCTCTTTCTGGTTGTGTCCTCCACAAACCTGTTAAGCAGCACAGTAAGCCTCTTGGAAGCGTCATTGGGGATCGTCAGCGTTGAAGTCGACCAGACCTTGAATATCCCCAGAACGGCCCCTCTGATGCCTTACGCCCCAGGGCAACTCTCGCAGAGGACCCCCATCAATTACTACGGGACCTCAGTCTGGTATGGCTACGCCTCGCAGCCGGCGGCCCAAATTGTCCGTGTTCCGGACGCCCACATCGGATTCAACGTAGCCGGAACCGGCATCGTCGCAGACATTGATACCGGCGTAGACCCCACGCACCCGGCGCTGCAAGGCATCCTGCTGCAGGGTTACGATTTCACACGGAACCAGCCCGGTGCCTCTGAGTTGCTGGACTACTATTCTTCGACGGCGGCTTGCAGCAGCTGCGCCCCCGGCTATGTGAACCAATCGAGCATGGCCATTGTGGATCAGTCTTCGATGGCCATCGTGGATACCGCGCCGTACGTCGCCTTCGGGCACGGCACCGAGGTGGTCGGCATCATTCACCTCGTGGCTCCGAAGGCAAAGATCCTCCCACTGAAAGCCTTCCACGCTAACGGCACCGGCTATCTCTCCGACATTCTTCGCGCCATGTATTATGCCGTGCAAAACAATGCAAATGTCATAAACATGAGCTTCGATTTCACCAGCTCTTCCAACGAACTCACCAAAGCCGTCAACTACGCGAATGCCCACTCCGTCATCCTGGTCGCTTCGGCCGGAAACGACGGAAAGCAGGAGTCCGTCTATCCCGCCTCGATCAAGAACGTCATGGGAGTTGCCTCCACCTCAGACTTCGACACGCGCTCGACGTTTTCTAACTATGGCAGCCAAGTGGTCTGGGTGGCCGCCCCGGGCGAACAGATCGTTACCACTTATCCCTTCGGGTCTTATGCTGCCGGCTCCGGCACTTCTTTCAGCGCGCCGTTCGTCTCCGGCGGCATGGCGTTGCTGCTGAACTACGATCATGATTTAACGCCGACCGAAGCCGCCTGGGCGATTGCTCACGCAAAGTTGCTCACGCCCGACCTGGTCAACGGGCGCATAGACCTCTACCGGGCGCTGCTCAGCTTGCAGCAGTAGGAACGGGACGGCTATCGTCTATGGCAACCGCGATCAAAACCGTCATCGGCACTGCCGCCCCCGGGCTCTCCCCAGCGGGAATCGGCGCGGCAGTGCCTTCAATTCGGACGGCACGTGCGCAAAGATCCGACCCACGATGGGGCCCGGAGGCTCTGCGGCTCAAAGAGCTCGAAGAACAACTGGCCAATCTCCACAACTCCCTGATCTGCTCGATGAATCAGCTCCTCGACTTGAAAGACCTCGGCACGGGGGTTCACAGCACGCGACTCGCCGAGTGGGCCATTCGCGTTGCTCAGGAGATGGGCATCGAAGAGTCTGGCCTGCATGACATCGAAGTGGCCGCGCTTTTGCACGATATCGGCAAGATAGGCGTGCCCGATTCGATCCTGAACAAGCCCGCCCGATTGGACGAGGATGAGTACGCACTGATGAAGAAGCATCCGGAATACGGCTGGGCAGTTCTCCGCATACTTCCCGGGCTGGAGTTGGCAAGCCTGTACATCCTGCACCACCATGAGAGACTCGACGGCAAAGGCTACCCTGGCGGGCTTCAGGGCACTGAAATCCCCATCGGTGCGCGGATTGTGTGCGTAATTGATGCCTTTGACGCCATGGTTTCCTCACGCCCGTACCGAAGGGGCCTCCCGCTGGAAGAAGCGATTCGACGGCTCAACGAGTCAAGCGGGACCCAATTCGATCCGCTTGTCGTCCGGGCGTTCATCCCGCTCGCCGTTGCGGACATGGATACCGTCTTTGCCGCTGCCGGGACTTCACTTTCCACAGCTCTCTAGGACATCATTCAGCGCCCCAATCTCCAGGCAAGAATCCGCCCATACTTCCGCCCATGTTAGGCAGATGTTTGAGTAACGCATTTGCAGGCGCACCATGCGGGCACTAACTGACAGTGTTTTCACGGGTTAGGGAATCAGTGGTGAGCCGCCCAGGACTCGAACCTGGAACCCGCTGATTAAGAGTCAGCTGCTCTACCGATTGAGCTAGCGGCCCACGAAGCTTTAGAATTTTACAAAGAATGCGCAGATTTGTCGAACTGCCTCTGAAGGGTTGCTCCCTTCCTCCAAGACTTTGGCCGGGGATTCAACCGCGAAGAGTAGCCGTGATTTCCTTTGCGATCTGGCGGGCGCGAACCAAGTCCCCCGCCTCGAAGGATATGGCGGCGACCCGGGGATGCCCTCCGCCGCCGTATTTTTCCGCGAGCGAGGCCAGATTCTTCTCCGCAGCATGCTGATTCCAAGGATTCGAGCCGATGGAAACTTTTGCGCGGACATCGGAGGCGCTCACGCTCACCGAATAGCGGCACTCGGGGTGCAGCAGATAGGGGATGAACTTGTTGTATCCCTCGAGGTCCAGGTCGCTCACGTCGAAGAAGATGACCCCGTTGCGGGCCTCCGAACGCTGGCGAAGAATGTCAATCGAGCGCTCGTGGCGCTCCAGAAGCGGGCCGAGGTGCTTGGCGACAATCGGCAGGCGCACCATCTCTGCCAGAGACCGAGTGGCAAGCTCCGGAATAATCTTGGGCACGAGACCTGACTCCGGCGCCGCTTCGATTACCAGGGCAAGTTGCGTGGCGGGCTCGTTCAGCTCCACCGCCGATTCAGGCGTCGCGTATTGCGCCCCGTCAATGACGTCGCCCCAATGAACCAATTCCGCCATCGGGCGCGCGTCAAAGCCGAATTTTTCGTACGCCACCGTGGCCAGCAGTTTGGTGCACGACTTGTACGCGGGGTCGTAAAACTTGTGGCCGGAGCGGTCGTTGCGGAAATGTTCGGCGTCCTCGGGAGTGAGGAAAGCGCTCTGGTGGTGGTCGAACCACCAGGTGACCCGCGGCGAGCTCGAGTACTTGAAGTCCACAATAGCGTTTTCATCGCCGTCGAAGATGCCTTCCTGCCAGGGCTGCGCGGCGCGATGCGTCATTCCGGTGAAGCGGAATTCCGCCCCGGGATGAATTTGCTCGCGGTAGAAGCGGTAGAAAAGCGCCGCCGAGGCGGCACCGTCAAAGCAGCGATCGTGGAAGCACAGCCGAACCTTGCTCATCCCAAGAGGGTCCCCGGTAATCCTCGCCGAATACCCCGGAACTTCGGCGGGCGCAAAGCCATTTAAGATGGACGTGCGCTTGGGGAAAGTCAAGCAAAAAGGCCCTGCTTCTGCGGTCCGTTGCGAAACGTCCGCCGTGTTTTTCGCCAGGAGGCGGCCTGCGGCAAGCCGCCACCGTAGGCCCTCTATCGCAATGTTTCGTTTGCCGGGTTGTCCGCTTTCGCCGGAGCAATCACAGGGATGCTGTTTTTCTGGATCAGTTCGTTGAGGGCGGCCATATCTTTCGATTGGACGTCCCGCCACGCAGCCAGTTGCGCCTCCAGCCGTCCGTTCAGCTCCTCGAACACGGTGAAGGACTGCGCGGTCGGCGCGGTGTCTGCGCTTTCTACCGTGCCTTGCAGCGCCATCAGTTGATCGGCGGCCTGGATGGGATAATTCAGCGGGTCCTCGCCGGTTTTCGATTTGGGCTGGATAATTTTCTCTTCGATGGCGTCGAGTTTCTTGTTGAGCGCGTCCGCTGCATCAAGGACGGCCTTTGCGTTGCTGTCCCCGGCGAGGCGTTTCTTGAGCAGGGTGAGTTGATCGCGCACGCTGCGGATCTGGTTGACCGCGTCGTGGCCGACGGTAATACGATCGCGGATGCGCAGTGCCAGGTCGAGTTGCTTTTGCAGATCGGCTTGCGAAGCTTCCACGCGCGGGTCCTTCCTGACTTCCACCGGCGACGTGTAGGCCTTGCCTTCGACCGTCAACTTAAGCTGGTGATTGCCGGGGACTGCCACGGGACCGATTGGGGAACCGCCCCAGGAAATCGAGCCGGGCACCTTTGAGGGGGGCTCGTACCGCAAATCCCACACGAAGCGGTTTAGGCCAACCTCGGTGGGCAATTGTTCGCGCCTGGCGGCCGCAGGGCCAAACTCGTCTTCCGTGGCACCGGGCGTCTCTTGCGCTTTCTTGCTGGAGAATTTGCGGACGACTCTTCCGCCGGTATCCGAGATTTCAAGCGTGATGGGTTCTTTTGGAGCGGCTTTCAGTGCATAGTCGACGATGGCTCCGGAGGGCGGATTTGCCCCAACCGGCAGACCCCGCGGGACATTAAAGCTGGGCCCGCGGAACCGCACGGCTGGCGCGGGCTGGAAAAGATGCGCGTCTTCGGTGGCGACGTCGGACGTCAATTGGCGGATTGGGTTGATGTCGTCAAGAACCCAGAAGGATCGCCCGTGCGTGGCGGCCAGCAAATCGTCGTCTTTGATGGTCAAATCGTGAATCGGAGTCGCTGGAAGGTTGAGTCGCAGCGATTGCCAATGGCCGCCATCATCGAACGAAACGTAAATCCCCATTTCGGTCCCGGCAAAAAGCAGGCCTTTTCGCTTGGGGTCTTCGTGGACGGCGTGCACATACACGTGGTCCGGCAAGCCATTCGTGATTTTCGTCCAGGACCTGCCAGAGTCGGTGGTTTTGAAGACGTAGGGGTGGTAATCGTCGAGCTTGTGGGCATCCACGGCAACGTACGCGGTTCCGCCTGCGTGGGGTGAGGCGTCAATCAGGCTAATCAGGCTCCATTCCGGGACGCCTCTTGGCGTGACGTTGGACCAATTCTGGCCGGCGTCACGCGTGAGCTGTACCAATCCGTCATCCGTGCCGGCCCAGATCACACCCTTTTCGACGGGCGACTCGACAATCGCAAACACCGTGTCGTAATACTCGACGCTGGTGTTGTCCTGCGTGATGGGCCCGCCGGAAGAGCGCTGCTTGCTCTTATCGTCCCGCGTGAGGTCGCCGCTGATGGCCGTCCAGCTCATTCCCGCGTCTCTGGACATGAATACTCTTTCCCCGCCGTGATACAGGATGTTCGGGTCGTGAGGCGAGAGCGCGATGGGCGCGGTCCATTGGAAGCGATGCTTCAGCTCGGCCGCGCCTGAGCCCATGGGGTTGAGCGGCCACGAAGTGATGTCTTGAATCTGCCCGTTCTTGTGGTTGTAACGCGTGATCAACCCGTCGTAAGAGCCGGCATAAACGATGTCCGGGTCGGCAGGAGAAGGAACCACGTATCCGGCTTCGCCGCCGCCGACGGCGTACCAATCGGGACGGTCAATCGCGCCGCGGTCGCTGCGGCTGGCGATCGCTACCGTGGAGTTGTCCTGCTGCGCCCCATACACCCGATAGGGGAAGTGGGTGTCGGTGGCCACATGATAGAACTGCGCGGTTGGCTGGTTGGATTCTGTGGTCCAGGTTATTCCGCCGTTATGGGAGATGGTCGCGCCCCCATCGTTGCTATTGATGATCCAGTTGGGATTGGTGGGATCGATCCAGAGTCCGTGGTGATCGCCATGCGGCGCGCGCAGCAGGCTGAAGTTGCGCCCGCCATCGGTCGAGCGGTAGAGACCCGTGTTCAGGACGTAGACCGTGTCCACGGTCTTGGGGTCCGCGAAGATGTGATGGAAGTACCAGGCGCGCTGGGTGAATTGATGGCTGGGGTTCACCAGGTGCCAACTCTCGCCGCCGTCTTCGGAGCGGTAGATGCCGCCCTTTTCGGCCTCGATGATGGCATAGACGCTGTTGCCGTCTCCGCCGGATACGGAGACCCCGATGCGTCCCAGAATCCCCGGCGGAAGGCCGTGCCCTTCGAGGCGCTTCCACGTAGCTCCCCCATCGCTCGATTTGTAGAGCCCGCTGCCGGGGCCGCCGCTGACCAGGCTCCACGGGGTGCGGTGCGCCTCCCAAAGCGCCGCAAACAAAACGTGGGAATTATGAGGGTCGAAGACCAGATCGATTCCTCCGGTCTTGTCATCCTTATACAGAACTTTCCTCCAGGTCTTTCCGCCGTCGTCGGAGCGAAACACGCCGCGCATCTCGTTGTTGCCGTAGGCGTGTCCCAGGGCCGCGACGAAGACTACGTCGGGATTCTGCGGGTCCACCATGACTCTGGAGATGTGCTCGGTGTCCTCCAGGCCGATGTGCGTCCAGGTCTTCCCCGCGTCCACGGACTTGTACATTCCATCGCCGTAAGAAATATTCCCTCGAATGCAAGACTCTCCTGTTCCGGCGTAGATGACGTTTGCATCCGATGGCGCGACGGCAATCGCGCCCACCGACATGATGGAGGTCTGGTCAGTCAACGGCGCCCACGTGAGGCCCCCATCGGTGGTCTTCCAGACCCCGCCGGCCACGGCCCCGAAATAATATGTGTTGGGATCGCCCGCGACGCCGGCCACCGCCAGAACGCGGCCGCCGCGAAACGGACCTATCTCACGCCACTTCATCCCTTTAAGCGAATTCTCGTTGAGTGTCTGTGCCTCGACGTCTGCGCCAAACATCAATGGAATGGCGAGCGCCGCGACCCACACCAGCGAACCCACCATCCGTCTCAGATTCCTCATGCCAACTCCTCCCCATCAGATTTGTGGACGGATTCTCCTGTGGCCCGTCCAGTACAGCTACTTGGAGCCGCCCATGCCAAACGAACGATGGCGAACCGCGGCGCGTGGCGCGCGCGCCGGTGGCAGGTGAACGCAGTGCTCCCGGCGGCTGCATGACAGGTTGGCACGCTTGACATCGTCAACAGGACGGCTAACCTAGTGAGCAGGCTCCGGGTCCCAGCCCGCGGCGCGCGCGGCGAAATCGCCAAGGAGACCACGAATGCCCGAAGAAAAAGGACTATTCGCAGGCCTGTTCGATTTTTCCTTCCAGCAACTCCTCAGCCGGAAAATTGTCAAGCTGCTTTACATCATCGCCCTGGTGGGCGGCGGAATTGCCGTCGTCGCCGAAGTCGTGCTCGAACTGCGGGTGGATACCGCCACGGGCCTGCTCGCGCTCGTTGCCGGCGTCGTGGCGTTGTCGGTTTGGATCCTGATTACGCGCGTCGCTTTGGAATGCGTCCTGGCGCTGTTTCGCATCGCCGATAACATCGAGCGCGCCACCCACGGCAGCAACTAAGCCGCACAATCACAATCTCGTTGCGCCGGGCCCCAGCGCGATCTTCCGCGCGGTTCTTCTCCTGGATTCCTATTTGCCTGCGATTCCGTCGGCGAGTTCGGCCACCAGCGGCAGGCGGAATTTCTCATGCTGATAGGCCTTGACCATCAGGAGGATCCACAGGACCAGCCCGAGCAGGCGCACCAGGAGGAAAATCATCACCATGAATCCCCAGCCGCCATAGAAGAGAGTCCCGCCCAAAAACATCGTCATCACGATCCACAGGAGAGTCAACGCCCCGAAGGTGACTATCGATTGCGCCGCATGGAAACGCACAAATGGGCGCTTGTCAATGAGCAGGAAAATGATCCCGGTTATCCAGCCAACCGCGTAGCAAAGCAACCCGGCAACGTTTTCGCTCAGCCCGGACTCGGAAGGGTTTGCCGCTGGAGCGAAACCCCCTGCTGCCGCTCCAGCGGGTTGACCGCACTTTGGGCAAAAGGCTGCTTGCCCTTCGTACTGCGCTCCGCATTTGCTGCAGAAAGCCATGCGCCGCCTCCTTCTTGGAAATAGTGTGGGGAGAAACTGGCGAAGCCTATCAAAACGCGGGGCTGCTGTGCAAGGATGTTCTGCGGGAGGTGGATTGGACCGAATTGCCGGCCCTTCTTCATTAGAATGGGCACGATCCTGGCGTCAAGTAGGTCTGCATAGTTGAGCAGGTCAGCCAAGCGGAGAGCACACACCATAAAGCACAACGCTTGTATAATCAGTTGGGTCTCCACTGTGCGGAAGTGGCGGAACTGGCAGACGCGCAGGACTTAGGATCCTGTGGCCGCAAGGCCGTGGGGGTTCAACTCCCTCCTTCCGCACCAAAGTTTCTCTTCGGAAGGTCTTGCCCTCGGCATAGAGCGTCGAAAGGCTCTTACGGCCTACCACACGATATTCACTTGCCATTCATGCGTGGTTGAGGTGTACACTCTACTGTCTCGGACAGGCGGGGGGGTGCGAGGACGCCCGAGACTTCCAGGGAAAACGAAAAACTCGAGACAAGGAGCGTAAAAGAGTTCCCATGAGAATTCTAACTACGATTTGTCTTGTGCTTCTGGCTCCAGGATTGATCCTGGCCCAGGCTAGCGCGCCAAAACCTGATTCCAACACCGACAATTCAACCGTTGTCAATGAGCTGAAGGCCTTGCGGGAGGCTCTTGCCGAGCAGCAAAAGCAGATCGCCCGGCAGCAGCAGGAAATCGACCGGCTGAAGCAGCAGGCAGCAAAGCAAGATGTGTCCGCCGACGCCGCCAGTGGCACGCCGCGGATCATGGATGCCGCCCTGCACACCAACACGCCGGCCGCCGCTGCGTCTCCAGCTCCCAATCGGATGGGGCAAGAGCAGAAGAAGGAATCGCCGCTGTCCTTCAAGATTGGTGAGGCCGACTTCACGCCCGGCGGGTTCGTGGACTTTGAAAACGTCTTCCGCACCACCAACACCGGCTTCGTGACTGCGACCAACTTCTGGGCCATTCCGTTCAGCGGCTCAAGCACAAACCCGGCCGGCCATCTCACGGAATATCGCTCCACGGCGCAGTATTCCCGGTTCAACATCAAAACCCATGCCAAGTATGGCCAGAATGACATCACCGGCTACTTAGAATTCGACTTTAATGGCAACGATGCGGGCAACATATTTGTCTCCTCCAACGGCCACACGGACCGCCTCCGCCTCTACTGGCTGGACCTGAAACGGGGCAAGTGGGAGTTCCTGGGTGGACAAACCTGGGGCCTGCAAACACCAAACCGCGTGGGCGTCTCGCCTAACCCTGCCGATCTGGCCCTCACCTATGGCGAGGATGCCCAGACTCACGTAGGCCTCAACTACACGCGCGCGGCCGAGTTCCGGGCGGCCTATCACTTCAACGATAACTTTGTATGGGCCGTAGCGGTCCAGAACCCGCAGCAGTTTGTGGGCCAGGGCGCGGCAGAAGTCATCTTCCCCGCTGCCTTCAACCCCGCCCCTACGCTTCCGCTTAGCACCCAGGTTGACAACGCCGGGACGCCCGGCGCACCCAATCTGGCGCCCGACCTCCATTCCAAGTTTGCCTATGACAACAACTTTATGGGCGGCAAGCACTTCCACTTCGAAGCCGGCGGCTTGCTTACGACAGCAAAGGTTACTGTGTTGCCTACGGTCGCAGGATCCACATTCAAATCGCACTCCACCTTGGGCGGAGGAGTTGACGCCGCTATGAACTTTGAGCTGTGGAAGGGTTCGGACAACAGGGATTTCATGTTCGTCGGTAGCGGCATGTACGGCTACGGTGTGGGCCGCTACCTGATCGGCATGGGTCCACAGTTTGTCGTGCGGCCGGTGGTTAGCGGCACCGGCTTCGACGTGGCCACGTCGGGTGTTCACTCAGGCGATGCCATCGTGGGGTTTGAGATCCGGCCTCACCCCAAGACTCAGTTCGGGTTGTATGGCGGCGCGGCGTACTTCCAGCGCAACGCCTTTCCCGACTTAACCTCACCCATCACACTGGCAATCCCCATTGCTTGCACGCCAGGTACTCCCCCGCAGACAAAACCCTGCATTGGCTTTGGCTTCCCCGGCTCATCCACCACCGCCAACCGTGCCATTCAGGAGGTCTCGTTTGACTGGACCCAGACCTTCTGGAAAAACCCGCAGTACGGCGCCGTGCTGCTGGTCATGCAGTCTTCTTACGTCAGCCGTGCCCCGTGGTTTGTGCTTGCCGGGGCGCCTAAGAATGCCCATCTCTTCATGCAGTACGTGAGCCTGCGTTACGTCCTGCCCTAACAACCATTCGTCTCCTGCCGCGCAGAGCGGGCCGATTCCGAATCGGCCCGCTCTGTGCGTTTGGGACCAACCACGAACGGCATGCGCCCGAGAAATAGGCCTTGACATTCGTTGCCAACTGTGGTATAAGCGCTTTTGTAGTAATCGCCAGGTTTACCCTGAGCGCTTTTCGCGAAGGGTGCCGCTAGGTAGTTTCGCTTCCTAACTCGCCCTGCTTGCTCAGAAGGCTGCCGGAGAGACCGCCAAAGGACCTGGAAACTGAAAACGAGGCCAGGATGTTACTTAAACCCTTAAGATTCACATACTTTCGCAAAAATGCGTCTGTAACCCCTTTCGTTTCACACACTTTCAAAACAAAGGACTTAAAACCCTTTCGTTTCACACACTTCCAAAAAAAGGTGGGGGTGGGGGCACCGTCAAGCTACAATTCGTCCGACCGTCGCCACTCGCCCTCGTCGGCTGACGCAAGCGCGCCCATGAATGGCACGCTCAAAAGCATCCTTGACCTCTACGACCCGTCTGCGCCGCTCGCGCAAGCCTCCACGATTCCCGCGCCGTGGTACGTTGACCCGGGCGTGGCCGAATTGGAGCGGCAGGCAGTGTTTGGCCGCGCCTGGCAAGCCGTTGGCCGCGCGGATCAGTTGCGTGAGAAAGGAGATTTTCTGACGGCGGAGCTGGCTGGTGAGCCGATTGTTGTCGTGCGCGGTGAAGACGGAGTCGTGCGCGGCTTCTTCAACGTTTGCCGCCACCATGCGGCCGCCGTGGTCACCGAACCCCAAGGGCACGCCGCGCAGTTTCGCTGCCCGTATCACGGCTGGACCTACGGAATGGACGGCGCTCTCAAAGGCGTGCCCGAGTTCGAAGGCGTCTGCGATTTTGACCGGGCGAAGAACGGACTGCTTCCCGTTCGCGCGGAAATCTGGGAGAACTTTGTCTTCGTCAATCTCGATTCCCAAGCGAAACCGCTGCGAGAGTTTCTCGGCGGGCTGGTGTCGCTGGTCGAGCCGCTGGGCCTGGGCGAATTGCGCTTTTTCGAGCGCCGCACCTACACGCTGCAATGCAATTGGAAGGTCTATGTGGACAACTATCTGGACGGCGGCTATCACGTCCCCCACCTCCACAAGGGATTGAACAGCGTCCTCGACTACACGCGTTACACCATCGAAAACTTTGAGCACTATTGCGTGCAGTCCAGCCCGTTGCGCTCCGATGCGGATTCCGATGCAGCCGCTGCTGCCACGCGGCAAGGCCGCGCCTTTTATTTGTGGCTTTATCCGAACTTCATGATCAATGCCTACGAGGGCGTCATGGACACGAATCTTGTCCTGCCTCTGGGGATTGACCGCTGCGCTGTGGTCTTCGATTTCTATTTCAAAGGCATCGCCACGGAAGCGCAGGCGCATCACCGGGAAAGCATTGCCGTGAGTGAAAAAGTGCAAGCCGAAGACGTCGCCATCTGCGAAGCGGTGCAGCGCGGTCTCCACTCTCGCGCCTACGGCGCGGGGAGGCTTTCCGTGCGCCGCGAAGCCGGCGAACATCTCTTTCACCGGCTTCTGCACGCCGACCTGACGCAAGCGGCTGCGGCTGCGGAATAAACCCGTGCGCGCTCGGTTGACGCCGCACAGTCGCTACCCTATAGTGAAATGCAGATGAGCGAAACGACCTGCCGGCGCGAATTGGATCTGGAGATCCCCGCCGAAGAAGTGCAGAAGGCGCTCGAGCGCGTCGCCAAAGAATTCGCGCGCATCGCCCGAGTGCCGGGGTTCCGCCCCGGGAAAGCGCCCGTTACGCTGATCCGGCGGCGCTTTGCCGGCGACATCAAGAGCGAAGTCCTGCAGTCGCTCGTGCCCGAGCACCTCGAAAAAGCTGTGACGGAAAAGAATCTGAGGCCGGTCTCGCAGCCGCAGGTGGAGAAAATTGATTTTTCCGAGACCGGCCCGTTGAAATTTCGCGCCACCTTCGAGGTGCTGCCTGATTTTCAGCTTGGCGAATACAAGAATCTTGAAGTCGAGATCGAGCCGCAGGATCTCTCCGGCGCCGACGTGGACAAGGCCCTCGAAGAGATGCGCGAGCGCGCCGCGTCGTTTGTTCCCGTGGAAGGCCGCGCCATTGAAAATGGCGACTACGCCCAGCTCAAGCTGCTGGGCGCCCCGGCGGGCGGCGGCGAGCCGTTGCAGGCGGACAATGTCCTCTGCCACATCGGCGCGGAAGAGACCATTGACGCGTTTAATCAGAATCTTCGCGGCGCAACCGCCGGGGAGCACAAGAAATTCGAGGTCGTATATCCCGCCGACTTCCCCGACGCGAAGCTCGCCGGGAAGACCTTTCATTACTCCGTCGAAGTCCTCGGCATCAAGACGAAGAAGCTTCCCGAGTTGAACGATGAGTTCGCGAAAGATGTGAGTGAGGCGGCGACGCTTGAGGATTTGCGCGAACGCATCCGCAAGAGTCTGGAAGCCGCTCGCGAACAGCGCCAGAAGGAATTGGCGCGCAACAAGATTCTCGAGAAGCTCGTGGCCGCGCACGACTTTCCGATCCCCGAGGTGCTTGCCGAAAGCCAGATGGATGTCCGCTTGGAGCGGGCCGTACGGTCTCTGGCCGCGCAGGGCGTTGACCCGCGCGCCGTCAACGTGGACTGGGTGGCGCTGCGGCGCCGCCAGCGCGACCGTGCCATCGAAGACGTGAAGGCCGAACTGCTGCTCGACCGCATTGCCTCGGCGGAAAACATCGAGGTGAGCGAGGAAGAGCTGCAGCGCGAGATGGCGCGCCTGGCCGAGCACAGTGGCGAATCCGCGGCAACCCTTCGCGCTCGCTTGACAAAGCAGGGATCGCTCGATAGGATGAAATCGAAGCTCCGGAGTGATAAGACTCTCGAGTGGCTCTACCAGAATTCCCGGGTCCGCGCAGCATCTGCTGGAAAATAGAGGAAAGCGCACCTGGCTCCTCAGAGCGTTCTAAATTTCTCCGATGAAATATTCAGACGATTCGAGCCCGCGCGGTACAACGCTCATCCCCATGGTGGTGGAACAGACTAACCGTGGCGAGCGCGCCTACGACATTTATTCGCGCTTGCTCAAAGAGCACATCATCTTTATCGGCACTCCGATTGACGATCACGTAGCCAACCTGTCCACCGCGCAGATGCTGTTTCTGCAGGCCGAAGATCCGGAGAAGGACATCCAGCTCTACATCAATTCTCCCGGCGGCTCGATTACCGCGGGAATGGCCATCTACGACACCATGCAATTCGTGAAACCCGACGTGGTGACCACCTGCATCGGACAGGCCGCCTCCATCGCCGCGCTGCTGCTGACCGCGGGCGCGCCCAAAAAGCGTTTTGCGCTGCCCAATTCACGCATTCTGATCCATCAGCCGTGGCTTTCGGGTTTGTCCGGTCAGGCCTCCGACATTGACATCCATGCGAAAGAGATTCTGCGGATGCGTTCGGTGATCAACAAGCTGCTCGCCGAGCACAGCGGCCACCCGCTCGATAAACTCGAAAAAGATGTCGAGCGCGATTTCATCATGTCGGCGCAGCAAGCCAAAGACTATGGCTTGATTGACGAAATCATTTACAAGCACCGCTGAGGGGCGGTTTCCCTGTACCAAAAAGTTAGCAGCGGCCCGAAAGTATAGTTTTACTTCGCGGAAATCGGCCCTAGAATAGAACAAGACCGGCTTCCCGGTACGGGAGGCCGCGCGAGGCCAGCAAGCCCGTGAGAAAATTCAGCACGGACGAACCGCTACGCTGCTCCTTCTGCCATAAGACCCAGGAGCAGGTGGAAAAGCTGATTAGTTCGCCGTCCGACTACCCGCGCGCCTACATCTGCAACGAATGCGTGGGCGTCTGCCAGACCATTCTGGAAGATGAAAAGCGCGAGCAGGCCTCGCCGTCCAACCGCCGGCTGCCGCGTCCGCCGGAAATCAAGGGCTTTCTCGATGGCTACGTCATCGGGCAGGAGCGCACGAAGAAAAAACTCGCCGTCGCCGTGTATAACCACTACAAGCGGATTTTCTTGAACCGCCAGCCCGGCGATGTCGAGCTGACGAAATCGAATATTTTGCTGATCGGGCCAACCGGCACGGGCAAGACATTACTGGCGCAGACCCTCTCGCGCATGCTCGATGTGCCTTTCGCCATCGTAGACGCCACCACGCTGACCGAGGCGGGTTACGTCGGAGAAGACGTCGAGAATATCATCCTCAAGCTGCTCCAGGCGGCCGACGGCGATGTAACCAAAGCCCAGCAAGGCATCATCTATATAGATGAGATTGACAAGATCTCGAAAAAGGACGAAAACCCTTCGATTACACGCGATGTTTCCGGAGAAGGCGTCCAGCAGGCTTTGCTGAAGATTCTGGAAGGCACAGTCGCCAATGTTCCGCCGCAGGGCGGGCGCAAGCATCCCCATCAGGAATTCACTCCGGTGGACACGACCAACATCCTGTTCATCTGCGGGGGCGCCTTTGTGGGGCTGGAAAAAATTATCGAGCGCCGCGCCGGCCAGCGGTCGCTGGGCTTCCACACCGACGTCCAGCCGGCCACGGCGAACCGCCGCAACGTCGAGATTCTCGAGCAGGTCCAGCCCACCGACCTGATCCGCTACGGGCTGATTCCCGAATTCGTGGGGCGCCTGCCGGTTGTGGGCGTGATGAACGACCTGGACAAGGGCGCGCTGATGCGCATCCTGACCGAACCCAAGAACGCGCTCATCCGCCAGTACCAGCGGCTGTTTGAGATGGAGAATGTGCGGCTGCGCTTCACCGACGAAGCTCTGGAAACCGTCGCCGATCTGGCAATGCAGCGCAAGGTCGGCGCGCGCGGGCTGCGCATGATCCTGGAAGATTTGATGCTGGAGTTGATGTACCACCTCCCCGCGCAGCGCAAGGTGCGCGATTTCGTTGTCAACGCCGAAATGGTTCACGGCCGGGAGATTAATTGGTCCTTGCTTGAAAAGGCCGGCTAGTCCGGCCCCGGGACCTGGAGGGTTTTCAGGGTGACCATGTTTAACCGGGAAAAAATGGAGCTCAAGCGCGTACCGATGATGCCGGTGCGGGAGATGGTCATATTCCCGCAGCAGATGGTTCCGTTCATCGTCGGCCGCGAAGCCTCGGTGCGCGCCCTGGAAGAGGCGCTGGCCGGCGAAAAGCGCATCTTCCTGGCCACCCAGCACGACGCTTCGGTGGATGACCCCAAGCCCGAAGAGATTTACAGCGTTGGGACACTGGCCAACATCGTCCAGAGCGTGAAACATCCCGACGGAAACATCAAGGTGCTCGTCGAAGGGACCGAACGGGCGAAAATCGTCCAGGTCGGCAATGAGGAAGGCTTTCTCCGCGCGACGCTGCGCCTTCTGCCCTCCCGTGTCGAAGCCACGCCCCAGGTCGAGCAGAGCGTCGCGAAAGTTACCGGTCTTTATGAGCAATACGTCAAGCTCTCCCAAAGCCTGAACTACGACACGATGATTGCCGCCGCCCGCGTGGACGATCCCGGCAAACTTTCCGACACGATTGCCGCCAATCTGCAAATCCCGGTCGAAGAAAAGCAGGAACTGCTCGAAATGTTCGACCCCCTGGAGCGGCTCAACCGCGTGGCGGAGATCCTCGAGGTCGAACTGGAAAAGCTCAATGTGGACCGCAACATCAACACGCGCGTCAAGCGGCAGATGGAACGCGCGCAAAAAGAGTACTACCTCAACGAAAAGATGAAGGCCATCCAGAAAGAACTCGGCCGGGGCGAAAAGAACGAAATTGACGAGCTGAAGAAGAAGATTGATTCCGCCGGAATGTCCAAAGAAGTCCACGAGAAGGCCATTCAGGAATTGAAGCGGCTGGAGATGATGCCGCCCATGTCGGCGGAGTCCACCGTCAGCCGGAATTATCTCGACTGGCTCCTGGCCGTGCCGTGGAAGAAAAAATCCAAAGAGATTCGCGACATCGCGCTGGCCGAAAAGATTCTCGAGGAAGATCACTATGGGCTCGAGAAAATCAAGGAACGCATCCTCGAATACCTGGCGGTCCGCCAGTTGGTGAAGAATCCGAAGGGCTCCATCCTGTGCTTTGTCGGCCCTCCGGGAGTGGGCAAGACCTCGCTGGCGATGTCTATCGGCCGCGCCACCGGCCGGAAATTTGTGCGCGTTTCGCTCGGCGGCGTGCGCGATGAAGCGGAAATCCGCGGCCACCGCCGCACTTATATCGGAGCGCTTCCCGGCCAGATTATCCAGATGATGAAAAAGGCCGGCACGGTGAATCCCATTTTCGTGCTGGACGAAGTGGACAAAATGTCCATGGACTTCCGCGGCGACCCTTCCGCGGCTCTGATGGAAGTGCTCGATCCGGAGCTGAACCGCTCCTTCACCGACCATTATCTCGACGTGGAATACGATCTCTCGAAGGTGATGTTTGTGTGCACGGCAAACGTGCTGCACACCATCCCGCAGCCTCTGCAGGACCGCATGGAAATCCTGCGCATTCCGGGATACACCGAAATCGAAAAGCTGCAGATTGCCAAGCGCTTCCTGGTGCGCAAAGCTTTTGAGGCCACCGGCATCGCCGAGAGCAACCTGACGTTTACCGACGACGCCATGCGCCATATCATCCGGCACTACACGCATGAGGCCGGCGTGCGCAGCTTGGAGCGCGAAATCTCCAACATCTGCCGCAAGCTCGCGCGCCGGGTGGTCAAGGAAGGCAAAGAAGTCAAGCTGGAGATCTCTCCGGCCAACGCCAACGAGTTCCTCGGCGTCATCAAGTACCGCGAAATCTGGCTCGAAAAGAAAAATGAGATCGGCCTGGCCACCGGCCTCGCCTGGACCGAAGTCGGCGGGCAAGTCCTCGCCACCGAAGCCACTTTGATGGAGGGGAAAGGGCGCCTGACGCTGACCGGGAAGCTCGGCGACGTCATGCAGGAATCCGCGCAGGCGGCGATGAGCTACATCCGGTCGCGCACGCCGAATTTCGGCCTGCCGAAAGATTTTTACCGCCACCTCGACATTCACGTGCATGTCCCGGAAGGCGCGATTCCGAAGGACGGGCCCTCAGCCGGCATTACCATTGCCACTTCGATTGCCAGCACCCTGACGCGCACGCCGGTGCGCTGCGACGTGGCCATGACCGGCGAAATCACGCTCCGCGGCAAGGTTCTCCCGATCGGCGGCGTCAAGGAAAAGCTGCTGGCCGCCCACCGCATGGGATTGCGCACGGTGATCCTGCCCAAAGATAATGAAAAAGATCTCGCGGAAATTCCCGCCGAGGTGCAAGCGGATCTGGCCATCCTGTTCGTGGAAACCATGGATGACGTGCTGAAGATTGCGCTCGAAAGCCCTTTGCAACCGACCGCGCTCGCTCCCGTGCCGGAGGTTGCCGCCAAGTATTCTTCGGAAGCAGAGAAAGACAAGGGATTGACCAACTGAGGATGATTTCCCGCCGGCCTCGCCGAACTCCTTGCGAATACTCGAAGTGAAAGCGGCTGGCGGGATCAGTGCGTTGACCCGATTTTGCTGTTTGCCCGCTCGAACCGGTTGTGCCCACAGCCTGCCTGGATTGAGCGTATCCACATCCCCAGCCTGAACACTCAGGCCACAATCAAGGAAAAAACATGAGCGTCAGTCTTGCAGAACTAAAAGATAAGAACATCACCGACTTGGCGAAAATCGCCAAGGAATTGAACATCCCCGGCGCGAGCGGCATGCGCAAGCAGGAGCTGATCTTCCAGATCCTGCGCGGGCAAACGGAGAAGAACGGCTTGATCTTCTCCGAAGGCGTGCTGGAATGCCTGCCGGACGGCTTCGGCTTTCTCCGCGCGCCTGAATACAACTATCTGCCCGGCCCGGACGACATCTACGTTTCCCCGTCGCAGATCCGCAAGTTCGACTTGCGCACCGGCGACACGGTCTCCGGCCAGGTGCGCCCGCCCAAGGACGGCGAGCGTTACTTCGCATTGATCAAGGTGGAAGCGGTCAACTTTGAAGACCCGGAAGTGGCGCGGAACAAAATCTTCTTCGACAACCTGACCCCGCTCTATCCCGCGGGCCGCTTGAAGATGGAGTCCACGAAGGAGAATCTCACCGGGCGGGTCCTCGACTTGCTTTGCCCGGTTGGCAAAGGCCAGCGCGGCCTGATCGTGGCGCCGCCGCGCACCGGCAAAACCATGATGCTGCAGTCCATCGCCAATTCCATCACCACCAACCATCAGGAGGTCGCGCTGATTGTCCTCCTGATTGACGAGCGGCCCGAAGAAGTCACCGACATGCAGCGCACCGTCAAGGGCGAAGTCATCAGCTCGACCTTCGACGAGCCGCCGCAGCGGCACATCCAGGTCGCCGAAATGGTTTTGGAAAAGGCCAAGCGCCTGGTGGAACACAAGCGTGACGTCGTCATCCTGCTCGACTCCGTCACGCGTCTGGCGCGCGCTTACAACGCGGTCACGCCGCCTTCGGGCAAAGTTCTCTCCGGCGGCATTGACGCCAACGCGCTGCAGCGCCCGCGGCGCTTTTTTGCCGCCGCCCGCAACGTGGAGGAGGGCGGCTCGCTCACCATCATCGCCACGGCCTTGATTGACACCGGCAGCCGCATGGACGACGTCATCTTCGAAGAGTTCAAAGGCACCGGCAACATGGAAATCAATCTCGACCGGCGCTTGGTGGACAAGCGCATCTTTCCGGCCATTGACATCAACCGTTCCGGCACGCGCAAAGAAGAGTTGCTCATGCCCGCGGATGAACTCAACCGCGTCTGGGTGCTGCGCAAAGTGCTCAACCCGCTTTCCCCGGTCGAAGCCATGGAACTGCTCTGCGGCCGCCTCTCCAAAACGAAGACCAACGCGGAGTTCCTCGCTTCCATGTCCAGCCCCACCTAGATTTTCAAACCCCTTTGGAACTTCTAGGTGCGCGTGGCTGAAGAGGAGCCACTGCGGCGCGCGTGTTCCGTTTCTCTTTCGCGCGCAAGCAGGACGATGAGCCGCGCCGTCTCTTCGACGCCCATCGCCGTGTTATCCACTAGAACCGCATCCGCAGCGCGGACCAGCGGGGATACTTTTCGCTCGCGGTCGCGCCGGTCGCGTTCGCGGACTTCCGCAGCGACTTCTTCAAGCGGCAGCGCATCGCCTCGCTCCTGATGTTCGCGCCATCGCCGCTCCGCGCGGACCTCCACGGAAGCGTCGAGAAAGATCTTGAGGTCCGCGTCCGGGAAAACCACTGTGCCGATGTCGCGGCCCTCCATCACCACCCCGCCCCCGCGTCCGGCGCGCTGCTGTTCGGCAACCAGCACTCTCCGCACGCCGGCAATCGCCGCCACCTTCGAAGCGGCCTGCGAAGCCGCGGCCGTGCGGATCTTCTCCGTCACGTCGGCGCCGTCCACGCGAACGCGGATCTTCGATGATGCGGGTTGTCCCGCCGCGCTCGCCGTTTCCAGGTCAATTCGCGTGGCTCGCGCCAGCGCCTCCAACTCCTGCTCGGACTCGAGCGGCACGCCGCGTTCCAGCGCCTTCCAAGCCAGCGCTCGGTACATCGCGCCGCTATCGAGATACGCGTAGCCCAGCAGTTCGGCCACGCGGCGCGCGACGCTGCTTTTTCCCGAGCCGACCGGGCCGTCAATGGCGATGGTCAGTTTTTTCATGCGGGAGAAAATGGCATGCGCATCGCTTCCGCGGACGTTTCAAAAACCCATGATGCTGTAGCCGCAGTCCACGTAAAGCACTTCGCCGGTGATTGCTGCGGCCGCATCCGAAGCCAGAAACGCCGCCGCCGCGCCCACCTCGTTGACGTCCACGTTGCGCTTCATCGGGGCGCGCTCGGCGTGCGCTTTCAGCATGTCGCCGAACCCGCCGATGCCTCGCGCGGAGAGCGTCTTGATCGGCCCGGCGGAAATCGCGTTGACGCGGATATTCCGCGCGCCGAGCTCGCTTGCCAGGTAGCGGACCGCCGCTTCGAGCGCCGCTTTGGCAACCCCCATCACGTTGTAGTGCGGCACAACCTTCGTCGAGCCGTAGTACGTCATCGTCAGGATGCTTCCGCCCGCGGTCATCAGCGGCGCCGCGGCGCGGGCCAGGGCGATCAGCGAATAGACGCTCACGTCGTGCGCGATGCGGAATCCTTCGCGCGTCGTGTTCAAGAAATCGGATTTCAGCTCTTCGGCGGGAGCAAACGCGACGCTGTGCACCAGCGCATGCAGCGTTCCGTAGCGCGTCTTCAGCGTTTCGAACAATTGCGCGATTTCCTCATCGCGGGAGACGTCGCATTGAAATGCCTCGGCGCCCGGCAGGCCGAGGATCATGTCCCTGGCTTCCTCTGCCAGCCGTTCGTTCTGATAGGTGATCGCGAGCTGCCATCCCGCCGAGTGCAACTGCTGCGCAATCGCCCAGGCGATGCTGCGCTTGTTGGCAACGCCGAACACGACGGCCGTGCGCGGTGCATTTTGTTCAGACATGAATCGCCATTCCCTCCGGAGATCGCCGTTCAGATTCTCTTGAAAGCCTTCTCGATTTCGCGCACCGAATAACGCAGCACCACCGGCCTTCCGTGCGGGCAACTCATCGGGCAATCGGTGCGCGCCAGCTCTCCCAATAGCCATTCCATCTTGGCCTGATCGAGCGGCATGTTCACCTTGATCGCCGCGTGACATGCCGTGGACGCGGCGATTTTTGCTTGCAGCGTTTCAATGGAAATCGCCGCGGACTCCCGCTCGATGCCGTCCAGAATTTCCAGCAGCAGCTTCTCCGCGTCGGCGCTCGAAATCCCCGCGGGCGCCGCCTGAATGGCCACGCTTCGCGGCCCCATCGGCTCCACTTCAAATCCGTTTTCGCGCAGCTCTTCCGCGATGCGCTCGAAAATGACCACTTGGCGCGGCCCGAGTTCCATCACCTGCGGCACCAGCAGCCGCTGCCCTTGCACTTGCCCCGCGCGCCGCTTGGCCAGGTGCTGCTCAAACAACACGCGCTCATGCGCCACGTGCTGGTCCACGATCCACAATCCCTGCCCATTTACCGCCACAATGAAGCTCGAGCTGACCTGTCCCAGCGGTTTCAAGTCGGCGATGCCATCAGGACCTGGGAGCGATGCGGCATCGCCGCTGGCCGCCGTAGGTGCGACGCTCGCGCCGCAATCACCTGGAATTTCCAGCGTGCCGCCGATTGCCGAGGCTTGTTCGAACGCGAATCGCTGCGCTTCCGGCTGCAGCGGCATCTCCGTCAACTGGAATCCCTCGGCGAGACCGGCGCCGAATCCTGCAAGCGGCATCGCGGATGGTCCCGGGCCTGGAATGACGGCGCGCGGCAACCCTGCGACTCCTGCGCCCGCGGCGGCGGCCTCGGCAGCGCCGCTCACCGCTTGCCCGCCGAGTGGCTGAACGAGCGAAGCCGCCGCAGCGCCGGGAAAATTTGGAATGGGCCGCGCGCGCATGAGCGCCTGCCGGATGGCATCGCGCGTGAAATCGTGCGCAAACTGCGGGTGGCGGAAGCGCACCTCGATTTTCGCGGGATGCACGTTGACGTCCACTTCCTGGTAGGGGATCTCCAGGAACAGCAGCACGGCCGGAAACACATGCGGCGGCATGATGTTGCGGTAGGCTTCGTGAATCGCGTGGAGCAGCAGGCGGTCGCGCACCAGCCTGCGGTTCACGAAGATGTAAACGCCGTTGCGGTTGGCGCGCTGCACCTCGGGACGCGACGCAAAGCCCGTCACCGCAATCGTCGCCGCGCGCTCCTCGGCTTCCAGTTCCGGCTCGGTGATCGCCGCGCGCACCGGTGCGCTCGCCGCTGGGATTTCCAGCAGTTCATCGAGCGCCTGCCTGCCGAAAAGTTGGTATACGCGCGAGGCCAGATCATCCACCTTCGCGACGTTGATGATTTCCTGAGTGGGCGTCTTCAAAACGAACTGCTTTTCCGGATTCGCCAGAGCGTAATGCGTCACCAGCGAAGCGATGTGCCCCAGCTCGGTGGTGTCCGACTTGAGAAATTTCCGCCGCGCCGGGACGCAATAGAAAAGGTCCGCAACGCTGACCGCCGTCCCCACCGGCAAGCCGGCGGGCTTCACGCCGATGAGTTTGCCTCCTGCAAATTCAATGCGCGTGCCTTCGGCATCTTCTTCCACGCGCGTCTCGAGCAGCAGCCGCGCCACAGCCGCGAGCGACGGCAGCGCCTCGCCGCGAAATCCCAGCGTGGCGATGGAAAGCAGATCGTCCGCGGTGCGCAGCTTGCTCGTGGCGTGGCGCTCGAAGGCCAGCAGCGCGTCGTCGTGCCTCATGCCGTGGCCGTCGTCCACCACGCGAATCATGCGCCTGCCGCCGGCCTCGGCCTCGATCTGAATCGAATGCGCGCCCGCATCGAGCGCGTTCTCGAGCAGCTCTTTCACCACCGACGCCGGCCGCTCGACCACCTCGCCCGCAGCGATCTTGTTGGCCACCGCCTCCGGCAATATGCGTATCTGGCTCATTTCTTCAGAGCAATCCCCAATTCATCGAGTTGGTCTCGGCTCACTTCCGACGGCGATTCCGCCATCAGGTCCTGCGCGGCGGTTGTCTTCGCAAACGCAATCACTTCGCGGATGGACTTTTCGCCCGCAAGGAGCATCACAATGCGATCCATCCCCAAGCCCATCCCGCCGTGCGGCGGCGTCCCGTAGGTGAGCGCGTCGAGGAAAAAGCCGAACCTTCGCCGCAACTGCTCTTCGGTGAGTCCCAGCGCCTTGAATACGCGCTCCTGAATATCCTGGCGGTGGATTCGTATGCTCCCCGAACCCAGTTCCACGCCGTTGAGCACCAGGTCATAACCCTTCGAGCGGATTTCACCGTGACGCTCGGGTTGCTCCAGAAGATCGAGGTCTTCTTCGACGACTCCCGTAAACGGATGCTGCGCGCTGACCCAGCGCTTGTCCGTCTCGCTCCATTCAAACAGCGGAAATCCCGTCACCCACAAAAATTCCCAGCGGTTCGCGGGAACGAGTTTCAGTTGCTCAGCGAGATGCAGCCGCAATTGCCCGGCAACCAGCGCCGCCGCTTCGGTGCCTTTAATCTGTTCTTTCGCCGCCACAGCGACCACCAGGTCGCCGGCCTTCGCGCCCGCAGCCTCGGCGAGCTTCTTCACACCGCCGGCGCCGAGCAATTTTTCGAGCTGCGAGCTGTTCCCTTCCGCCGCAACCTTCACGGTGTACAACCCTCGCGCGCCGAGCGACTTCGCTTTCTCGCTCAACTCGTCGAGTTGCTTTCGCGAATAACTCGCAGCGCCCGGCGCCACCAGCGCAAATACTTTTCCTTCGATGCGCAAGGTTTCAAGCGCCGCCGCCGGAAAACAATCGGAGACGTCGCGCAGCCCCATGCCAAACCGCAGGTCGGGCTTGTCGCTGCCATACCGCCGGATGGCATCCTTGTACTGCATGTGGCGGAAAGGCGCCTTCACCTGGACACCGGCCACCGCGCAGGCGCGCACCATGGCCTGCTCGACGACATGAAAAATATCTTCCTGCCTGGGGAACGACATCTCCAAATCGAGCTGCGTGTGCTCGGGCTGGCGGTCGGCGCGGAGGTCT
>DASWCG010000093.1:0-19912 GCA_036390175.1 Candidatus Acidiferrales bacterium
AGTCCAGCAAATCGCAAATGTGCGCAAGAATCTGCCCCGCCGTCCGCGACGTCGGCCCGGCTTTGAATTCGGCGAACCCTTCCGGCGCGCCGCGAAGGACTTTCCCCCCGCGATACGCCAGGGTCGCAACGGTGTGGCGAAGCAGTTCGCGGGCAGGGTCGGAACGAGTTGTCGCCATTTCCATCTCCTGAATGCGAAGCGAGTGTGCGACGGCGGGCGATGGAGAGTCAAGGACGCGCCGAAAGGCGCAACCCTTACCGGACCCTTACCGGAAAACCCCGGCGCGCTGTGCTAGAATCGCGGGCCAATGGGGCGGCTCTGTTGCACACGCTATGAGCGCGAAGCGCGGCAACGCGGCTGGACGCGCATCGCGGGTCTCGACGAAGTCGGCCGCGGCTCCTTGTTTGGCCCTGTCTTCGCTGCCGCGGTGATTCTCAATCCCCGGCGGCGAATTGTCGGGCTCGACGACTCCAAAAAACTTTCTTCCGCGCGCCGTGCCATTCTTTCCGAACGCATTCGCGAGCACGCCCTTGCCTGGGCCGTCGCCGAAGTGGACGCCCCGCGCATTGACGCCTGGAACATCCGCCAGGCCAGCCTGCAAGCGATGAAGGCCGCCCTCTGGCAGCTTCGCGTCACGCCCGACTTTCTGCTGATTGACGCCATGCATCTCGACGTGCTGATCGAGCAGCGCGCGCTGATCAAAGGCGACGCGCGCTCGGTTTCGATTGCGGCCGCTTCCATCATCGCCAAAGTGGCGCGCGATGCGCGGCTCGAAGAGCTGGACAAACTCTATCCGCAGTACGGGCTGGCGCGAAACAAGGGTTACGGCACTGCCGGCCATCTCGAAGCGCTGCGGCGGCACGGCGCGACGCCGCTGCACCGCTTTTCGTTTGCGCCGGTCCGCGAAGCCGGATGCTGGGCCGCGGGCGCCACGCAAACTCCCCTGCCATTGGATGCGGCGCCATCCTGAGCCGCGAGAGTAGGAATTCGTGGATGCAGAATCCCGGAGCGAGAGGATCGCTTTCTATTTATGGTGCAAGGGTAAGGGGAGCGCGGGGATGGACGTGAAGAAGGTCAAAGGCGAAATTGACGAGATGGCGAAGACGTGTCTCATCGGCAAGGAATTAATGGAGAGCATCTGCAAGAAGCTCAACGAGCGCATGCTCAAATACAACTGGGTGGGCTTTTACATGATGGACGCGCACGAGCCGGACGTGCTGGTCCTCGAGCCGTTTATGGGAGCCATGACGCCGCACACGCGCATCCGGCTGAATCAGGGGATTTGCGGGGCCGCGGCTTCGACCGGGGCCACCGTGGTCGTGGACGACGTGAGCAAAGACCCGCGCTATCTGGCGTGTTCGCTCGAAACCAAGTCCGAAATCGTGGTGCCGGTCTTTGTGCGCGGCAAAATCGCCGGGGAGCTGGACATTGACAGCCATTTTCTTTCCGCCTTTGGGCCGGAGGACCGGGAGCTGTGCGAACACTGCGCCAAGGTCATGGGTACTTTTCTCGAAACGCATGAGTAAAAGCGACGGGAAGAAAATCCGGCCGTGAGGCTTTTCAAGCGGGGCGGCGTGCCGAGCGCGCGAACTCCCGCAGCGCGGAGACGTTCGGGCCGTAGGCGCCCACGCGGCTGGCGTCCACCGGCAGGCCAAGAACTTCGGCGAGATCCAGGTTAATGCCGGCGTCATCCAGCTCCGAGAGGCTGAAGCCGACGGCCGGAAGAATGCGGTTCACGCCGGTCGGGTAGACAGGACGGGGCGGCCGGCGACGCCGCCACGGGCGTTGCGCGATTTGAAAGAATTGGTGCCAGTCGTTCTTATCCCACATACCTTGCTCCCGCCTTTACCTCTTTCCTACGGGCTGCCTGCTTTCTTGGATGCGCCGAGGGCCTCCCGGGTATCTTCGGCGCAGTCTGAAAAGCCTCCATCCGTGGATTCCTATACTCCAATATTGAGGCGGCGTCCACATATCACTCCCTGATGTTTTCAACCCGTTACGGGGTGGTTAGTTTCGGGTGTGTGCCGGTCCTGCCAATGCCGGCGGGGTCCGGCGGCAACCCGGCTTCCCGGAATGACAGCGCCGTGACGCGGCTGCTATACTGAGGCATCCCGAATCCTCATGCGCTTGACGCGCTTGGAATTACAAAGTTTATGCAAATGCCGCGGCCGGTCATTGTCGTCCATTACCACGAACTCTGGCTGAAGGGCCGGAACCGCAATTTTTTTCTGGGCAAGCTGGCCATCGCGCTGCGGCGCGCGCTCGAAGGGATTGCGTTCACAAAGATTGGGCGTCCGGGCGACCGCATGATCGTCGAGCTGGGCGAAGGCGCGCCGGTTGCAGAAGCGCTGGCGCGGCTTGCCCGCGTGTCCGGTATTTCTTCGTACGCCGTGGCGCGAACCATCAGCCGCCGCCCCGAAGCGGCCCTGGAAGCCATCTGCGACGCCGCCTGGCACGAAGTCGAGCCGGAAAAATTCGCCACCTTTGCCGTGCGCGCGAAGAGGAGCGATAAGACGTTCGCCGCGTCCTCGCTCGAAATTGAAAAAATCGTCGGCCGGCATCTGCTCGGCCATTTGCGCGCTGCGGGCCGCGATGTCCGCGTGCGCCTGGACGACCCCGAGCTGACCTGCCGCATCGAGATTACCCCGGGGCCTGTGCTCGTCTACGCGCGGAGAATTCCCGGAGCGGGAGGATTGCCCGCCAACAGCGGCGGACGCATGATGTGTCTGCTCTCCGGCGGGTTCGACTCCGCCGTGGCCGCCTACAAAATGATGCGGCGCGGCGCGCATCTTTCCTTCGTGCATTTCTGGGGCGGAGGGGCGCTGCCGGGAGAATCCTCGGTGCACGTGGCGCGCGAACTGGTGCGGCAGCTCGTGCCGTGGCAATTCACCGCGCGGCTGTACCTGGTGCCCTTCGAGCCGCTGCAGCGCGAAATCGTGCGTGGCGCGCCGGAAAGTTACCGCCTGCTGCTCTACCGGAGATTGATGCTGCGCATCGCCGAGCGGCTGGCAGCTGCGGAGCGGGCCCAGGCGCTGGTGAGCGGCGACAGCCTGGGCCAGGTGGCCTCGCAGACATTGCAGAATATGGTCGCCGTCGGCGATGCCGTGCGCATGCCCGTGTTTCGTCCGCTGGCCGGCGATGACAAGCTGGAAATCCTCGCGCTGGCCCGCAAAATCGGCACGCACGACATTTCCGCCGAGCCGTTCCACGACTGCTGCCCGGCGTTTTTGCCGAAGGCTCCTGCATTGTTTGCTTCGCCGGAAGAACTGGCGCAGGCGGAAGCGATGCTGGACATTCCGGAGTTGCTCCGCCGCGGAATCGAGACAACCTCACAGGAAAGGTTCCGCTATGCGCGGGGCCGAGTGGAGCAGGTCGAGTCCACGCGCACCGCCCACGCGTAAAAAAGTACAGGGGCACGGAATTCCGCGCCCCTGCAAGGAAACACTACAAATCGCAAATTGTTGGAGCGGCGCGAACTACCAGTCGCGGCCGCCGCGATCGCGCCCGCCGCCGCCGCGTCCACCACCGCCGCCACGCCCGCCGCCGAATCCGCCTCGTCCTCCGCCGCCACCGCCATGACCGCGCCCGCCACCGCCTCCCCCTTCGCGAGGGGGACGCGCTTCGTTGACCACAAGATTGCGGCCGTTGAAGTTCTGGCCATTCAAGGTTTGCACCGCCTTGTCGGCTTCCTCGTCATTCTGAATTTCGACGAAGCCAAAGCCTCGCGGCTGACCGGAGAAGCGGTCCCGGATGAAGGTAACGCTGGACGGAGTAACACCTGCCGCCGCAAACCACTTGGTGAGATCGTCCTCCGTCGCCTGAAACGGGAGATTGCCCACGTAGAGCTTCTTCACCTGCTGACTCCTTCTGCCCGTGGCCGACAGTTCCCCACGGGACATGCTGAAGAGGCAGACAACAAGACGCGGGCAGTCCAAGCCTGCAGGCCATCCGAGCGAGAGGCTGACGCTTCAGCTACCGAGGGCATCTTCCCCCAAAACCTCGCCTAGCGTCAACTGAAAATAACCAATTTGGCACCGGGGGGGGCCGCTCGACGCCGCGCCGCGGCAAGCCCCGCAGCCCCTCGAATCGCTGCGGCGCCCGAGAACCGTGCGTCGCTCCGGGAACGGAAATAATGGTAGGATGCGCGGCAGACACGCGGGAGGCCCCTTGGCGATGCGCGGGACGATGATGGATTTTCCCCTCACGCTTCCCACCTTGCTGGAGCGCTCGGGAAAGCTTTTTGGCCGGGTGGAAATCGTTTCACGCCGCCCGGATCGTTCCATCCAGCGGACCTGCTACGCGGAGTTTTACCGCCGCGCCCGCCGCCTCGCCCAGGCGCTGACCAAGCTCGGCCTGCGCCGCGGCGAACGCGTGGCCTCCATGATGTGGAACCACGCGGGGCATCTGGAAGTCTTTTTCGGAGTGCCCTGCGCCGGCGGCGTCCTCAATACCCTGAACGTCCGTCTGCATCCCCACGAAATCGCCTGGATCGCCAATCACGCCGAAGACCGTTTCCTGATCATTGATGACGTCCTGCTCCCAATCTACGAAAAATTCCGCAAGGACTCGCGCTTGGAGCGCGTCATCGTGGTTCCCTACGCCGGCTGCAGCATTCCCGCGGGCTACGACAATTACGAGACGCTTCTCGAGAGTGCCAGCGACGATTTCGTGTACCCGGCCATGGACGAAAACGATGCTGCGGCCATGTGCTACACCTCGGGCACCACCGGTCAGTCCAAGGGAGTGGCCTATTCGCATCGCGCCATTGTGCTGCACTCGTTCGCTCAGGGCATGAAGGATTCTTTTGCCGTCGGACATCAGGACACGGTTCTGCCGGTGGCCCCCATGTTTCACGCCAACGCCTGGGGCTTGCCGTTTACCTGCGTGATGACTGGCGCGCGGCTGGTGCTGCCGGGACCGAACCTGGATCCCGAAAGCATCCTGGACCTGATTCAGAACGAGCGCGTGACCATTGCCTGCGGCGTGCCCACGGTTTGGCTGGGCGTGCTGGACGCGCTCGAAAAAAAACCCGGCCGCTGGAAATTTTCGCAGGAAGTGCGCATCCCCTGCGGCGGCTCCGCGCCGCCGGTGGACATGATGCGGCGGCTCGACCGCCACGGCATGCGCATCATTCATCTGTGGGGGATGACCGAGACCACGCCGCTGGGAACCACCGGCCTGCTGAAGGCGCACATGAACAATTGGCCGGACGAAAAAAAATACGAAGTCCGCGCCAAGCAGGGCTGGCCGTCGCCGTTTGTCGAGCTGCGCGTGATGCGCCCCGAGGGGGAAGCGCCATGGGACGGCCGGACGACGGGCGAGCTCGAGATTCGCGGGCCGTGGGTGGCCTCCAGCTACTACAAAGCGCCCGAGCAGAACCACCGTTGGTCCGAGGACGGATGGTTCCGCACCGGCGATATGGCCACGATTGACGACGAAGGTTACGTCAAGATCGTGGACCGCGCCAAGGATCTGGTGAAATCCGGCGGTGAGTGGATCAGCTCGGTAGACCTCGAAAATGCCCTCATGGGCCATCCGGCGGTGAAGGAAGCTGCCGTCATCGGAGTGCCTCATCCCAAATGGCAGGAACGCCCTCTGGCCGTGGTGGTTCTAAACGAAGGAGCCCGGGCCGCTCCGGAAGAGTTGCGCGCGTTCCTGGGAAAAACCTTTGCGAAGTGGCAACTACCGGACGCGTTCGTCTTCACCGACGCCATCCCGCGCACTTCTGTCGGCAAATTCAAGAAAACGGCTCTGCGCGAACAGTACGCCAACTGGAAGTGGGAGTCCTAATGTGTACCCCTCGGCTTCTCATCTGCCGCTAGGGGCACGGCGTACCGTGCCCCTTCCGGCTTACTTCAATTGCCCCGCACTAGATAATCCCGCGCCTGCGCAGATTGTTTATTTCTATTCTGACGCCGTCGAGCCCGTTGTTGCCATAGGTGATCAACAGCCGTTCTGCTGTCAGGAAGCTGAGGACCGGGTTGCGGAAGCCGTTGTTGTAGGCGGCGACCTGGTTCGGATCGAAACCAAACTCAGGCGCCAGCGTTCTTAGGATGACCTGGTCGATGGTAACCGCCGGCTCGGTGAGGGTAGAGTCAGCATCGGAGAGAGCGTGGAGCGGGTACTCTGCCAGAAGGTTCGTCTGGGACGGCGAAGCAGCATTCAAGTTAACCTCGCCGAGACGACGCACCGGGGGCAGACGCAGGCGGCCCTGAGCGTCCCGAGAGAGGTAACCCTGGGCCACGGGGTCGATGTGCGCCAGGATGGCAGCCGTACGCAACCAGTTCACCACCTTAAACTCATTGTCCGGAATCGTGTGAGAGTGCGCCGAGACTTGAGCGATCACTAAGTCCGGAGGCAGACCTCGCTTCATGGCCTCAGCGGCGCTGATCATGTGGTGGGCTCCCGTCTTCGAATTGCCGGGCGCAGCGAAATTGTCCGTCTGCCCGTTGCCTCCAAAGCTCAGCTCCTGGAACTCGGAGCCGTCGCTGTTCCACTGGAAAACCATTGACTTTGCCCAATCATGCCAGATGGGAGCAGCGATCATTACGTCCTCACTCAGGAAGATGTCGGCGGGCTTATCGCTCAGCAATACGGAAGCGTCACTGAGATCGATAACCGGCAAGCCTCCCTCGCTGTGGCCGTAAACCCTTCGGTAGCCGTTGGCGAGATTGAGGCTGCTCACAGCGTTAAAGGACTCGTGAACCGACAAGCCCCCGGGATAGGAATGGTGGCCGCCAAAGAAGCTTCCTGGCGCTGAGAAAAAGGTCTGAGGCAACTTCGGACAAGCGCTGTGGTCCTCCAAGAGAGGGGGAAATACCCCCGCCTTGAGTCCATTGGGGAAGGTGGCGTCGTCACGCGTGTCCACCAACCCTGCTGCGACTAACTCTTGCAGGATGGTGTCCTTCTGGCTCTCTGTGAGCCCGGCTCGATGCGCCACACACGTTGTGGGATTAGCGATTGCGTCCAGTGTGATAGCCCTGGTCGTGGGGTTGTCTATTTTCTTGATGCGCTCCAACAAAAACTCTTTGGCCGACTGCACCATGGGCGATTTGCTGCTCAGGGTGATGGCAGTCGCGTTTCCTGGTCCGGGTACGGTTTGATCCGCCGCCCGCGCAGGCTGCGCCGCCTGGCCGAGAGTCACGCTCGCTAGCCCGAGGCATAGGATATGCTTTAGTTGAGTCATGGTAGACCTCCGTCAAAGTAGTTTGCCTGGAGGCGTGATGGAGCTCCTCCGTGGCAACTTGTCTGGAGGCAGTTGCATTTCCCGTTCCAAGGGCAGTGGGGATGGAAATTACTCTAAATACATTAAGAAGGCAGGGGATAAGCTGGATCTGCATCTGCCAGGGCTGGTGGCTGTTTTAAGTGTATGGCAACAATATAACTGCACTGTCGTAAATATCTTTCGTTTCCTCACACCGGGCAATTCAACGGCACATGCTGTAGCATCCACGATGACTCAAGACCCGCGCCAGCCGCGCAGCCTTCGGGCGCGGCTGGCCCCGCAGAAGTAGAAATCGGATGCGAAATCTGAGGGCTAGCCCTTAGTGTGCCGTGCCCAGATTCGCGCGGCGTTTCTCCACCGCCTCGACGAACCCCGCGCGGTTCTTGCTCCAGAGCCCCTCGAGCTCCTTGCTGAAACCCGCGACGATCCACGGCATGCGCTGCTGGAGGGTGTTCACCAGCTCCGGGGCGGAGGTTTTCTTACCGGTGACTTCCGCAGTCTGCCCGCGGCTGTCCCGGATGACGGTCGAGTACGATTTTCCCGTGGGAATTCCGTTGTGATAGTGCTTGGTGATTTTTTGATAGGCCCAGATGACTTCGCGCGACTGCATCAGGACGGTCCGGAACGCGGTCGCGTGGACCAGCCAATTGTTGGTCAGCCGGACATCGCCGGTGACTGCTGCATTTGGTTCGCTGCGCAGCTCGGAATCAATTTGCATGGCCACGTCGTTCGGCTGGCCGTATCGCTCAAGCGCCTTCATCAGTGGATGCTTCTCCGGGTTTGCCGTTCGCTGCAGGTAGAGCCACACCAGGTAGAGCCCCAGCAGGAGCATCGCCGCCCCGCCGAGTACACCGAGGATTCCATTGGAGTCCCGGAACCCTGTGGCATCCAGCATGAAGGGAAGGAACGCGCCTAATAGGTTGGGGTATTTTGCTTCCATGCGCGGGATGAAGCCGGTGCGCAACTCGTACGGAACAGCCACCAGCGCTCCCGCATAAGAAACCTGCTTGTTGTCCGGAGGCGCCTTGACCACCAGGAGGCGGTCACCGATGGCGAGCGCGTAGAATTTCGCAGTCACCTTTTTCGAGCTGTCCTGCACTTCCAGGTACATGCCGGTGTCCAGAACCTTGTCGCCCTGAACGCGCAGGAAGTATTTGCGCGGATCGTCAGGATTCGAGATCGAAGTCAGCTCGGGAGCCGGGATGGAGAACGGACCGAAGGCAAAGTTATACAGATACCTCCGATAAGCTCCGCCGAGGGCGGCGACTCCGGCAAGGAAGATCACCCCGGTAATCAAAAGATTTCGATTCGTCCGCCGGATCTGCCGGGTGATGAAATTGTCCCACATGCGGGTGCTCCTTTGTCCCGGCGCCGCATGAAAGTGCGGAAGAGACGCGGTGCGGGATGTTCGCGCATTTCCTAGAGTAAAGAGGCCGGCAGGCGGGCGCAAGAGGACGCCCAGCTCGCGATGCCCGCAAAGTAAAGAGCGGCCCTTTACGTTCGATAGCTGGCGTTGATGCGCACGTAGTCGCCGGTGAAGTCGCAGGTCCAGTAGCGGGCCAAGGCGCGGCCCTGGCGCAGATCCGTCACAATGGTAATTCGTTTGGCGAGAAGCTTTTTGTGTGCGGCGCGCTCGTCGAACGGCAGCGCGCGTCCGCGGCGATAGACGGGAATCCCCGCCATGGCGATATCCACGCGCTCGGGATCAAACGGCACGCCCGCGCGGCCCGCCGCAGCTAGGATGCGTCCCCAATTCGGATCGCCTCCGGCGAGCGCGGTCTTCACCAGCGACGACGTGGCAATGGTCCTCGCGATTTGCAGCGCGCCCGGCTCCGAGCGCCCGCCGCGAACTTCGATCTCCACCACGCGCTTGGCGCCTTCCCCGTCCGCGACAATCTGCAACGCCAGCGACCCGCACACCTCTTCCAGCGCCGCAGAAAAGCGCCGCAAATCACGGCTCGCGGCGTTTATGGCGCGGCATCCCGAAGCGCCGTTGGCCATCGCCAGAAGCGTGTCGTTGGTGGACGTGTCGCCATCCACGGTGATGGCGTTGAAGGTTCGATCGGCGATTTCCCCAAGGAGTTTCTGCAGGAGCCGCGGCGCGATGGCCGCGTCGGTCACCACGAAGGCCAGCATCGTCGCTGTTTTGTGGGCCGCTGGCGGCGCCATCTGCGGATGAATCATTCCCGCGCCTTTGGCGCAGCCCAGCAGGCGCACATTCCTCGCGCCGATGCGGCAGCGCGCCGCGGCCCACTTGGGACGCGTGTCCGTAGTCAGGATGGCGCGCGTGAATGCCGCAAAAGAACTCGCCGAAGCGCGTTGCGCGGCGGCAAGTCTCGGCAGCGCGCGCAGGATTTTCTCCACGCGCAGCGGCACGCCGATGACGCCGGTGGAGCACACGAAGATTTCTTCTGCAAGGGAGCCGATTTCGCGCGCCGCGTGTGCCGCCGTCCGGCGCGAGGCCCGCAGGCCGTCGGGCCCGGTGGAGCAATTCGCGTTGCCGGAATTCACCACCACGCCGCGCATCGTCCCGCGGGAAGCGCGCAAATGCTCCCGCGAAAGCACCAGCGGCGCAGCCTGCACCAGATTGGTGGTGAAAACAGCGGCAGCCGAGGCGGGTGAGCCGCTCGAAATCATGCCCAGGTCGAGCTTTCCTCTTTTCTTGAGGCCGCAGGATGCCGCGGAGAAACAATACCCGAGCGGCACTGCGGATTGCGGCAGGGAACTCCTCATGCGCTCAGTTCGGCCAGCACGGGAGGCAACACGCGGTCGCGGGAGACCTGAGCAATCACGGCGACGAGCTTGCACGTCTTGGCTTTCGGGCAGCCCACGCAGTCGCGCTCGATCTTTTCCGGCACGTCCTGGCGAGCGGAGGTGGTGAATCCCTGCCGCACGAAGAACTCCGGCGCGTGCGTGACCGCGAAAACGCGGACGAATTTCCGCCGCCGCGCCGTGGCCAGCGCAAAGCGGACCAGATGCGTCCCCAGCCCGCTGCCGCGCAACTCCCGGGCCACCGCCAGCGAGCGGATTTCGGCCAGTTCCGCGCCGCACGGCTCGAGCGCCACACAGCCGAGAATCGTTTCGCCCGTGCCGCCGTCTGGCTTGGCGGCGCGCTCCACAAGAAGCAAAAAGCGGTCCGCATGCGCGCGGATTTCCTCCAGCGTGCGCGGCAACAGCAAGCCTTCCGCCGCGTACCCCGCGATCAGCTCGTAGAGCACATCGGCATCGGCGGGACGCGCGCGCCGCGCCCTCATGGTTTCCCCCAGGCCACGCCCAGCCGCTGGGGGAACTCCCCCAGCGCGGTACGCACCGCTTCCGGCGCAGTCCCTCCGGGAACGGCTTTGCGCGCCAGCGCGGACTCCACGCTCAGACAAGCGTGAAAATCCGCATCGAACTCGGGCGAAATCTGTTTCAGCGCTTCGAGCGGGACATCTTTGAGCGTTCGCCCGAGGCGCGCGGCTTCGCGCAGCGCCTGGCCGACGAGATCGTGCGCCTGGCGAAACGGCACGCCCCGGCGAACCAGATAGTCGGCGGCTTCCGTGGCCAGGAGCGACGGGTCGGATGCCGACGCGCGAAGTTTTTCCGCATGGAAGCGCGTGGCTTGAATGGCGCCGGCGGCAATCCGGACCATGGCGGTGACCTGGTCGTGCGCGGCGAAAAGCAGCTCTTTGTCTTCCTGCAAATCGCGCTGATAACTCGACGGCAGCCCTTTGAGCGTGCTGAGGAGCGCGGAGAGCGTTCCCGTGATGCGCCCGGTCTTCCCGCGCAGCAGTTCCCACGCGTCCGGGTTTTTCTTCTGCGGCATCAGGCTGCTGCCGGTTGAAAATTCATCGGGCAACTGCGTCCAGGCAAATTCCTGAGAGGCGAAAAGGATGAAGTCCTCCGCCAGGCGCGAAAGGTGAGTGGCGATGCCCGCCAGCGCGAACAGATAATCGAGCGCGAAGTCGCGGTCGCTGACAGCGTCGAGGCTGTTGGCGGTGATGCGCGAAAAGCCCAGCTCGCGCGCGATGGCCTGGCGGTCAATCGCAAACGAACAGCCGGCCAGCGCGCCGGAGCCCATCGGGCAAGCGTCGGCGGATTCGGCGGCGGCAGCCAGCCGCGTGAGGTCGCGGGAGAACGCCTCCGCGTGGGCCAGTAAAAAATGCGCCAGCAGAATCGGTTGGGCGTGCTGCAGGTGAGTCATGCCGGCCATGGGCGTGGCGAGGTCCTGCCCGGCCTGCGCGGTGAGCGCTTGAATGAGCGAGGTCACCCCCTGTTGCTGCTTCGCCGCCGCGTCCTTGATGAACATGCGGAAATCCGTGGCGATCAATTCGTTGCGGCTGCGTCCGGTGTGCAGCTTCCATCCCAGCGGACCCAGGGCTTCGGTCAGCGCCGTCTCGATAAAGTGGTGAATGTCTTCGGCGGGTGACGCCTCGAACCAGGCAGGTTCCTGGGACACGCGCTCGGCGATTCCGTCCAGGCCGGCGATCGTTTTCCGGAGTTCATCGGCGTTCAGGATTCCCGCGCCGCGGAGCGCACTGGCCCAGGCGCGGTCCACAGCCAGTTCGTAGGCGAGCAGGCGGCGATCGAAAGGGAACGAGCGCTGGAACTCGTAGAAGACGGGGTCGGGCTGCTTCTCAAACATTCCGCCCCACAGCTTGTCGCCTGGTCGCCCGGTCAATTTTTTCCCTCGGCTGTCTTGGCCGCGGGCCGCACGGTCACCGGCAGCGCAAAAAGATTGATGAAGCCCTCGGCGTCCTTGGGGTTGTAGCGCGCCATCGAAAAACTGGCCAGGTCGGTGCGGTAAAGCGAGTGGCGCGAGGTGCGCTTGGTGACGCTGAGCGTTCCTTTGTAGAGGCGCAGGCCGATGCTCCCGCTGACGCGCTGCTGCGTGCTGGCGAAAAACGCGTCGAGCCCTTCCCGCAGCGGCGTGAACCACAGGCCGTAATACACCAGTTCGGCGTAGCGCAGCGCGAGCATCTGCTGGAAGTGCGCCGTTTCGCGGTCGAGCGCAAGCGCTTCGAGCTCGCGGTGCGCGGTGACCAGCAGTGTTCCGCCGGGAGTCTCGTAAGCGCCGCGCGACTTCATCCCCACCAAGCGGTTTTCCACCAGGTCGGTTCGGCCAACCCCGTGCTTCGCGGCAATTTCGTTTAGCGTGTTCAGCAACTCCACGGCGCCGAGCTTTGTGCCGTTCACGGTTACCGGCGTGCCTCCCTCGAAGCCGATCTCCACTTCTTCGGCCTTGTCGGGAGCGCGCTCGGGCGCGGCGACCCATTGCCACATGGCTTCTTCGGGGGCGTTTGCGGGGTCTTCGAGCACGCCGCCCTCGTGGCTCAGGTGCCAGATGTTGCGGTCGCGGCTGTAAATATTGGCGCGCGACTGCTCCACGGGAACGTGGTGCGAGGCGGCATAGGCAATGGCGTCTTCGCGCGAGGAGATCTTCCACTCGCGCCACGGCGCGATAATCTGCAATCCCGGCGCGATGGCCTTGTAGGCCAGCTCGAAGCGCACCTGGTCGTTGCCCTTGCCGGTGCAGCCGTGCGCCAGGCCGTCGGCGTTCAGCTTCAGCGCCAGCTCCGCCTGGCGCTTGGCCAGCACGGGCCGCGCCATCGAAGTCCCCAGAAGGTATTTGTGCTCATACACCGCGCCGGCGCGCAGCGCCGGCCAAATGTATTGCGTGACGAATTCCTCGCGCAGGTCTTCGACGCTGGCCGACGACGCCCCGGTGGCCAGAGCCTTGCGCCGCGCAGCTTCGAGGTCTTCCTGCTGGCCGACGTCGCCGATCATGGCGATCACTTCGCAGGCGTAGTTCTCCTTGAGCCACGGGATGATGATCGAAGTGTCCAGTCCGCCGGAATACGCGAGAACGATCCTTTTCGCCACGAGGTCTCCTCAGCTCAGCAGCGTGAGCAAAATCGCTTTCTGGACGTGCAGGCGGTTCTCCGCCTGTTCATAGACCAGCGCGCGCGGCGATTCCATCACGCTGTGGGTGACTTCCATGCCGCGGTGCGCCGGAAGGCAGTGCAGAAACACGGCGCCGGACGCCGCCCCGTTCATCAGCGCGTCATTCACCTGGAACGGCGCGAAGATTTTGGCGCGTTCGGCGGCCTCTTCTTCCTGGCCCATGCTCGCCCACACGTCGGTGTAAATCGCCTGCGCACCCGCGCAAGCTTCTTCCGCGGAATGGAACAATTCGATTTTGGCGCGCGTTTCGCGCGCCACGCGCCGCGCCTCAGCGACAATGTCGGCGGCCGGTTCGTATCCTTCGGGCGTGGCTACGCGAATGTGCGCGCCGACCCGCGCGCCCGCCAGCAGCAGCGAGTGGCACACGTTGTTGCCGTCGCCGACGTAGCTGAACTTGAACCCGCGCAGGTTGCCGAATTTCTCTTCCAGCGTGAAAAAATCCGTCAGCGCCTGGCAGGGGTGGTAGCGGTCCGAAAGCGCATTGACCACCGGGATGCTGGCGTTTGCCGCCAGCTCTTCCAGCGCCGCCTGTTCGAAGGTCCGCGCGACGATGCCTTGCACCCAGCGCTCCAGGTTCCGCGCCACGTCGGGGATGGATTCGCGCGCGCCGAGACGCGTCTGCGTGTGGTCCAAAAAGACGGCCGCGCCGCCCATGCTTTGGATGCCCACTTCGAAGGTGACCCGCGTGCGCAGCGAGGGCTTCTCGAAAATCAGCGCGAGGAATTTCCCGCCCAGGGCGCCGCGATAGCGGTCCGGGCGGCCCTTGATGTCCGCGGTCAAATGGAAAAGTTCGCGCACGGACGCCGCGCCCCATTCGGTCCCCGTCAACAGGTCGCGCGTAACGACAAGCGGAGCTGGCGCCGCAGTCATAATCACCTCGCAGCCGCAAGCGCATAGAGCGGCTCAGCGGCTTTTTCAGCCGGCGCAGCCTTCTCCACCGCCCGCGGGGTCTTCGCTAGAACGATTTCGAGCCGGGAAAGAAACTCGCGCACCTGCCGCGCGGTCACGATAAACGGCGGCAGTAGGCGCAGCGTAAAGTCGTGCGTGCAGTTGATGAGCAGGCCGCGGCGGAGCGCCTCGGTGACAAACGGCGCGCCTTCCACGGAAAGCTCCACGCCCACCATCAATCCTTCGCCGCGGACCTCGCGGAGGAAATCGAATTTCTGTTGCACCTCCGCCAGGCCCGCTTGCAGCTCCGCGCCGCGCGCGCGAATGTTGTCGAGCAGTTTTTCCTCATCCACGGTATTCAGAAATTCCAGCGCCGCCGCGCAGGCCAGCGGCCCGCCGCCAAACGTCGTGCCGTGGAGCCCCGGGGAAATTGCCGAAGCAATTGCCTCGGTGCAAAGGATGGCGCCGAGCGGCAGCCCTCCCGCGAGCGGCTTGGCAACCACCACAATGTCCGGCTTGGCGGAAAATTTCTGGTACGCGAAATAACGGCCTGTGCGTCCCAGCCCGCATTGAATTTCATCGGCGATCAGCAAAGCGCCGTGTTCCGCCGCCAATTCCCGCGCGCGGTTCCAAAACGCTTCGCTGACGGGATAGACCCCGCCTTCGCCTTGCACCGCTTCGATGACGATGGCGAAGACGCGGTCGTCGAATTTTGCTTCCAGATCGGCCACGTCGTTGAAGAGGACAAATTCGGCGCTCGGCAGCAGCGGCGCGAACGGTTCGCGGTATTTCGCCATCGAGGTAATCGCCAGCGCGCCAAACGTTCGCCCATGAAACGAATTTTCCAGCGCCAAAATTTTCACCTTGTCCCGCGCGGGAGCAGCCCCGCCGGCCTTTGCAAGCGCCGCCAGCCGCGCGAGTTTGAGCGCGCCCTCGATGGCTTCGGTGCCGCTGTTCGAGAAAAACGCGCGGTCCATTCCCGACCACTTCGCCAGTTTGCGCGCCAGGGGTCCCTGGAACGCATTGTGGTAGAGGTTCGAAAGGTGGATGGCGCGGCCCGCCTCGCGCCGAATCACGCGGACGATCCGCGGGTGCGCGTAGCCCAGGGCATTGACGGCGATACCGCCAAGAAAATCCAGATATTTCTTGCCGTTGGCGTCGAACACCGTGCAGCCCTTGCCATGCGTGAAGACGATCGGCGGCCGTTTGTAGGTGTTCAGCAGAAAATGGTTCGCGTCGCGCAGCGCTGCGCTCGCGGAAAGCTCGGCCGCTGTTTTCGTCTTGGTTTTCTTCGTCACCGTGACTCCCCGAATCCGTTCTTTCTGCCGCCACAAAGGATGCATTACGCCGACGCGTAGCTCGCCGGGCCATCCGCCGCGTGCGCCGGAAGAAGCACCTGAGTGCCACGCGCGCGCGCCGATTTGGGCCGGCCGCGCTGGGGCGCCGTTCGCGCGGCATTCACCAGCGCGTCCGGAGCTGTGCCGCCGACGATGCGCACCTGTCCGACGCCGCCTTCCAGCGCCCGCTTGGCCGCCTCCAGCTTCAAAACCATCCCGCCGGAAACGGTGTGGCTCTGCACCAGCGCGCCGATTTCGCGGCAGCTCACCTCGCGCAGAATCTTTCTCCCGTCGAGCACGCCGGCCACGTCCGTCAGGTAGATCAGCCGGTCCGCATGAATGTATTCGGCGCAGGCCGCAGCCATGTGGTCGGCGTTGATGTTATAGAGTTCGCCGTCGCCGCCGATGCCCAGGCACGAAGCCACCGGCACGATCCCCGTGCGCCAAAGCGATTGCAGGAATTCCTCGTTTACGCCGGTGAGGTAGCCCACAAAGCCCAACCCTCCGGCGACTTCGTTGTGGACCAGCGGTTCGGCGCGAAAACAGCCGGCATCCGCCGCGGAAATTCCGATGGCCGGCTGGCCTTCGGCGGAAATCGCGGCGGCCAGGCGCTTGTTCAGCAGTCCGCCCAGCACCATCACGGCAACGTCGCGCGTTTCGCGGTCGGTGACGCGCAGCCCGCTGACAAACCGGCTCTCGATGCCCATGCGGCCGAGGGTCGCCGTAAAAAGTTTCCCCCCGCCGTGCACCACGAGCAGTTCGTGGCCTTCGCGGGCCAGCGCAGCCACCTGCCGCGCGAGCGGTTGCACCGTCTCCGTATCGTCCAGCAAGGCTCCGGCAAATTTGATCACCAGTCTCATAGCAGCGCAGTTTGCTCCTCGATGCCCCGCATCGCGTTGAAGTTTTGCACCGCCTGTCCGGCGGCGCCCTTGCCCAGATTGTCGAGACACGACACGATGATCAGCCGCTCGCCTCCGGCGTCGAGCGCAAACCCGATATCGCAGAAATTCGTGTGCGCCACGTGCTGGAGTTCGGGGAGCCGTCCCGCCGGCCACAGCCGCACCATCGGCCTTCCGGCAAAAAACGCCCGGAAAAGCCCTTCGATTTCCCAGGCTTGCCGCGGCTGGTTCAGCCAAACATAGAGCGTCGAAAGAATTCCGCGCGTCACCGGCAACAGGTGCGTGGAAAACATCACGTTGCGGGCCGCCAGTCCCAGGTGCTCGGTGATTTCCGGCGTGTGGCGGTGCGTGAACAATCCGTAGGCGCGGAAATTCTCGTCCATTTCGACAAAATGCAGCTCGCGTTTGGGTTCCTTGCCCGCTCCGCTCGCGCCCGATTTGCAATCGCAGACGATCCCGCGGCTTGCGTCGAGCCATCCGGCAGTCACTAAGGGGCGCAGGCCCAGGATCACCGAGGTCGCATAACACCCGGGATTGGCCACCAGGCGCGCTTGGGGAAGAACGTCGGGGTACAGCTCCGGCAAGCCATAGACCGCTTCCTGGAGTAGCGCCGCAGGCGGTGCCGGCAGCTTGTACCAGTCGGAAAAAGTTTCCGGCTTGCGGAACCGGAAGGCCCCGCTCAAGTCCACCACGCGCAGGCCCGCTTCCAGGAGCTGCGGCGCCAAATCAATCGAAGCTTCGTGCGGCAGGGAAAGGAATGCTGTGCCGGCGGGGCTTGCGGCAATGGCCTCGGCGGAAAGCGCACGGACCGGCGCTTCGCCCCATCCGCGAAGCTGCGGAAAGATTTCGGTCAGGCAGTGTGCAGAGGTGTCGCGGAGATAGAAGGCCGGCTTCTCAATCGCCGGATGGCGCAGCAGAAGCTTGGCGAGCGCGAAGCCCGCGTAGCCGGTGGCCCCGGCGACCGCAACTTGGCGCGGGTCTCTCACTTCAGCAGCGCCTCCAATTTTTTCTGAAGCTCGGCGCAAGCCTTGCGGGAAGCAGTGATGATCAGGACCGTGTCGTCGCCGGCGACGGTGCCCGCGGTTTGCGGCAGCCGCTCGGCGTCCACGGCGGCAGCCAACGGCTGCGCCCCGCCCGGAGGCGTCTTCAGCACCAGCAGGTTCTGCGCCGGGCGAAAGTCGAGCAGGTACTCGCGCAGGGCGCGCGCCAGGGGCGGCAGCGAGGCGGCCTCTTCGGCCACCGCGCTGAGCGGCTGATAACCCTCGGCGGTCTTGACCAGCTTCAGCTCGCGAAGGTCGCGCGAGAGCGTCGCCTGGGTGACGCGCAGCCTCAGGTGCGCGAGGCGCCGCCGCAGCTCATCCTGGCTGGCCACGGGCTCGCCCGCCAGAATCTTCAGGATCTGCCCCTGCCGGAATCGCTTGTGGGCGCTCATCGCGTTAAGATTATACACCCAAATGAATATTTATACAGACCTCTCTCCCGGGTGTCAACCGGAAATTATCCCTTTCTCATGAGATTACGATTTGGCTGCACGGGCGGGTTCTGTGGTGGATTTTCCCGCGCAAGGATGCTATGAATTCCAAATCCGGCTCAAACGCTTATGGCCACCTGCACAGCGACCGGCTGCAAGATTGAAGTGCCCGCGGCACTGGACGGGCACAAGCTCTGCGTTCTGCACTTCACGCTCTCGGTCGAAACGGCCTGCGCCGGGATGCGCCGCGAGACCGTTCTGGGCAACGCGCCGCATGCCCGCCAGCTCGAAATCATCAGCTATATTTCCGAAAAAGGGGAAGCCCTGGCGCGCGTGGCCACCAGCGGTCTGCACCTCGCGGACGAAATGAAAGCCCGCGTCCTGAGCACCTTTCTGACGCTCATGAACCTGCGCGAAAACCTCGACCGGTCCACGCTTCGCCACCCGCCCGGACGCACCGGCGCCGTTCGCTGATTCACTTTCCAATCGGGGGATTTTACGCGCCGATGTACCGCGCGTAGAGCGAGCGCGCCACCGCGGGGTCCCGCGTCCCTTTGATGATGGCGCGGCCATCGGTAAACACGGTCATCTCGTAGGGAGGAACGCGGAATCGCAGCAGGTACGCATTGTTGCGTACTTCCTCCACAGTGGCTGCCAGCCGCGCGCGCAGTTCGCCCAAGTCCAGACGCCGGGCGCGTTCGTGTACCTGCACGGAATCCCGCCCGCACATCGTCAAGTGCGGCTGGGCCTGGCCCGCCAGGTAGCTGAATTCGCGCCGCACGCAAGCGCGGCACTCCGCATTCCGCGCCACGCGGACGGATTGGAACCGGCCCGTCCAAACGTCGCACGAAAGCAAGCGCCCGTGCAGCGCATCCCAATTCCCCGCCAGAATCTTTGTGGCCTCCGCAGTCTGCAGGGAGCTGATCACACCCACAATGGCCCCGAGGATCCCCGCGGTATCGCAGGTCTCCATCAGGCCCGTTTCGGCGCGCGACTCGAGCAAACAGGCCAGGCACGCCGTCTCGCCCGGACGGATCGTCATCGTTACGCCGTAGCTGGCCACCGCGGCGGCATAGATCCAGGGCACGCCGAACCGCAGCGCCGCGTCGTTCATCAGGAAACGCGTTTCGAAATTGTCCGTGCCGTCCAGGATCAGGTCACAGCCGGTCAGCAGCGCCTCCGCGTTCGCCGGCGCCAGATCGCCGACCACTCCTTCGACCGCAACTCCCGAATTGATCGCGCGCAACTTGCGCTCGGCGGCAACCGCCTTGGGCAGCGCGTCACGCGCGTCGGCTTCATCGAACAAGGTCTGCCGCTGCAAGTTCGAGGGCTCCACGAAATCGCGGTCCACAATGCGCAGGCGGCCCACGCCGGCGCGTACCAGCAGGTTGGCCGCGCTCGTCCCCAGCGCTCCGCAACCCACCAGCACAGCGCTGGACTTCAGCAGCCGCTGCTGTCCCTTTTCGCCGAGCCCGGCGAAGAGGACTTGCCGTGAGTATTTTTCGTCGAGGTTCATTTCCATGGCACCGGGCTGGCCTCAGCGGCTGCAAGCCGTCTGCGTGCATTCCTGGCTCATCATAGCGCCAAAACCGCCGAAGCAGGCAACGCGGCTGTGCTAACCTTCCGTCTGAACTAGAAGAAGCATGCGAAAGCACGCTCGCGCATTTGTGTCGCTGCTTGGGATTGGCGCCGTAGTGTGTCTTCTCGCCGCGCCGGCCCGCGCGCAACAAATTCCCGGGCCGCAAACACCCGCACCCCTGAATACGCAGCGGATCACCGCCGTCCGGGTCGTTTCCGAGGAAGGGGCCGTGCTCGAAGAAAATCCCGCCGATCTCACCGGGCTGGTGGGCCAGCCTCCCGATCCGCAAATCATCCGCGCGAGCCTGCGCGCGTTGTATCGCACCGGCCGCTACGCCGATCTGCGCGCGGAAACTTCTCCAGCGGCGGGGGGCGTGCGCCTGGATTTCGTCGTTCGCGAGAATTTCTTTATCAACCTGGTCCGCATCAAGGGACTGCGCGAACCGCCCACCGAAGGGCAGGCGCTGGTTTCGCTGGGCCTCAACCCCGGTGAAATTTTCCGGCAGGAGGGCCTGGACGCGGCGCTCGAGCGCCTCCGCGAAACGCTCCGCGAAGATGGCCTCTACCAGGC
>DASWCG010000094.1:0-2721 GCA_036390175.1 Candidatus Acidiferrales bacterium
TCGCAAGGAACTCACCGAATCGCTGCGCGACCGCCGCACCCTCATCTCCACCATCGTCGTGCCGCTGCTTCTTTTCCCCGTGCTCACCGTCGGTTTCGGCTATATGGCCGCAAATCTCATTGGGAAGGCACAGAAGGAAACGCACAGAGTCATGATCCTCGGCGGCGAGGATTCCCCGGATATCGTTGCAGGCATCAGGAAGCTGGAATCCGTCGAGGTCGTCCCCGCCGCGCCGAATTATGCCGATCAGATCACCAACAAAGAGATTCGCGCGGCGGTCGAAATCCCCAAGGGTTTTCAAGCTGCGCTCGACCACGGCGAAACGCCCACGGTCAGCATCTACATGTATCAGGGCGAGATCAAATCCTCCTTCGGCGCCGACCGCATCGAGAAATTCCTCCGCGCGTACCGCGACAATGTTTCCAAAGAGCGTCTTGCCGCTCGGCATCTTCCGCCCACGCTGCTCAAGCCTTTCGATATCAAGCAGCAGAACGTCGCGCCTCCGGAAAAGGTCGGCGGCACAACCTTCGGCGGACTGATCGGTTACATGGTTATCCTGCTCTGTATGACCGGCGCGATGTATCCCGCCATGGACCTCACCGCCGGTGAAAAAGAGCGCGGCACGATGGAAACCATTCTCACCAGCCCCATTGAACGCACCCACCTCGTCCTCGGCAAATTCTTCCTGGTCCTCACGGCCTCCCTCTTTACCGCCGTCTTATCCGTCATTTCTATGGGCACATCGTTCTATTTCGCGGCCAAGTTTGGCGGGTTTGGCGAGGGCAAACACGACTCTTCCCTGATGATGACTATCAGCACGAAGGCCGTTGTCGCCGTTTTCGTCATGGCTCTCCCCGTGGCCGTGCTCTTCTCGGCGGCGTTGCTTACCATCGCGCTCTTCGCCAAAAGCTACAAGGAGGCCCAGAGTTATCTGACTCCCATGACGTTCGTCGTGGTCATCCCTGCGGTTGCTTCCATGCTTCCGGGCGTCGAACTCAACGCGCGCCTCGCCATTATCCCCATCTTCAACACCAGTCTGGTCTGCAAGGAAATCGTCACCGGGACGTATCACTGGAACTTCATCGCCCTGATCTTTGCCTCGACTTGCGTTTACGCCGCCGCGGCTATCTTCATCGCCGTCAAAATGTTCCAGCGCGAAGACGTCCTCTTCCGCGCCTAGTAGCACAGGCTTCAGCCTGTGCCGTTACCTCGGCTGGTCATTCTGAGGGCCCCGACCGGTCGGGGCGCAGTATAAACGCCGCGTCAAGCCCGGGGTCCCACGCAGATTCTTCAGCCTGTCCGCAATCGAAGATGGTGCTCCTGAGTCGGCCAACTCAGGCTGAGATAATTTAGGCCCAGTTCGATTTGCTTTAGTGGAGATTCTTCGCGGCTTCGATAACCTGCTCGGGTCGCGTTCGCGCCCACAGGTTTTCTGTCACATTCACCCAGTGCACCGTTCCCGTTGCATCCACCAGGAAATCAGCCGGGCGCGCGATGTCCTGGCCGTTGACGCCGGCGCCCGGATGCAGCAGGCCGTAGCGCCGGATGACTTCCGCTTTGGGATCGGAAAGAAACGTAAAGGTGTAGCCGGCCTTCTGGCAAAGCTTCCGCGAGACTTCGGGCGCATCCACGCTGATGGCTACCGGGCGAATCCCCAGCGCTTCGATGGCATCCAGATTTCGTTCAATACCCCGCAACTCGGAGTTGCACGACGGTCACCAGTAGCCGCGGTAGAACACCAGCAGCACGCCTTTGCCAGCGCGTCCCCCGGCGGGTGAGCCTGCCACCGAAGATGCCGCGTTCATCGGAGCGGTCAGCAACTCCGATAGCTTCACGGACCTGCCGTTCATATCCACCAGGGAAAATTCAGGCGCCTTTTGCCCCACTTGCGGCGCGCCATGAGCGGCGGGCAATCCCTTGGATTCAACAAATATAATAAACGCGAAAAATCCAAAGATAGCTACGCTGAGAGCCGCCAGGATCGGGCCGAAGATTTTTCCCCGGTACGCCTCGGCTTTGGCAAACGCCCGCCGCAACCCTATAACCAACAAAATTGCCGCAAGTCCGAACAGCAACAAATTCGCCCACGGAAAATCGCGCGTATCCGGGAATTTCACAAAGAAGAAAAAAAAGCTGAGGAACGCGATTACACAAACCAGGAATCCGGCCAGAACCAACCAGTTGAATTTTCGGCCATTCATAAACGGCATCCTTTTCCCTAGCGCCGCCTGCTTTTCCTTCAGCGCCTCTTGTGCTCTCTTGTCGAACTGCCTCTGAAGGTTTTCCTTCAGCTTGTCCTTCTCTTCCTGGCCCAGGGCTTCCAACTGCTGTTGCGCTCTCTCCAGTAGCTCTTGCAGACTTCCTTGTTGTGGTTTGCTCACGTTTTGTACCAAAACTAGCTCTTCCCTCTGATGTCCCAAAGAGGCGCTATTGTACATTGGCCTGCTTGCGGACGCACTCGCGAATAAAGGGCTTCAACGTACTCGGGACTCTTTCTAATCCAGCGCTGGCTCCGCGAAGGAGCACTGGTCAATTTCCCAGAACCCGTTCGTGGACCGTGAGGGCCACCTGTCCGGTTATCCGACGCAATATAAAAGGGCGCCCCTTTTGGAGTAGGTTTTGAGTGTTCGCCTCACCCCCTCCAGAAAGGAGCACCCTCAATGGATAGCACGAAGTATATCGGGATGGATGTTCACAAGGAAGCGATCTCGATCGCTGTTC
>DASWCG010000095.1:0-1813 GCA_036390175.1 Candidatus Acidiferrales bacterium
GAGCTGGAGCGCCGCCTGCGCGTGCAAGACGCGGTGATCAAGTATCAGACCGTGCGCCTGGACGAAGATCTGAAGCGGCAGAAAAAGCTTTCGCAGAAGCGGGAGAAGCGCGCCGCGCGGCGTCCGCGCCGCACGACCGCACCTGCCCCAGCCCCCGCGCCGGAACAGGCTGCGGCAACGAGCTAGAGCAGCGCGCCAAGAAGAGTTTGTTGAAACGCGAAATGATGACCCCGGCTTGCCCGGGCTCACAAGTGAATTGACCCCGACCCGGTCGGGCCAAAAGTGAAAGGGTGGAAGGTATGGCAGAGGAACAGAAACAAGCACCAGCGCCCGGCGGAGCTCCGCGGCGTGAAGGCGGAGGAGGCCACGGCGGTCACGGAGGCGGGCGGCGCGAAGGCGGACCGGGTGGCGCTGGTCCGGGCGGCCCGGGAGGTCCCGGTGGACGGCCGCGAGGCAAGCGGCAATATTTCCGGAAGAAGAAAGTGTGCAAGTTCTGCGTCGAGAAGATGGACTTGATCGACTACAAGCGCGCGGACATCTTGTCGCAGTTCGTCCAGGAGCGCGGCAAGATTCTACCCCGCCGGATGACCGGCGTGTGCTCACGCCACCAGCGCTGGCTGGGCGTGGCCATCAAGCGCGCGCGCAACATCGCGCTGCTGCCGTTTGCGGGCAGCGCCGCTGGCACGCAAGCGCCGCGCGTGGTGGTGCCGGGGGCGCCTCATGCCGCGCCCTCGCATGGAACACCGGCGCCAGCCCCGGTGACCCCGGCGCCAGCCGCCGAAGCGCCGAAAGCATAACGGACAGGAGCTTAGAGAAACGAAATGCAGATTATTCTTCAGGAAGACATCGAGAAACTGGGCCACCGGGGAGACGTGGTCACGGTCAAGCCCGGGTATGCCCGTAATTTTCTCCTGCCGCGGAAGCTCGCAATTGAAGCGTCCAGCGGCAACATGAAGGTGCTCGAGAGGATTCGCACTTCTCTCGCCAAGAAAACTGCGACCGAGCTGGAAGCCGCCCAGAAGCAAGCTGAATTGTTGAACGGCGTTGCGCTGAAGTTCACGCGCAAGACCGGCGAGAACGATCAGATGTTCGGTTCGGTGACCTCCGCCGATATTGCGGAAGGGCTTGCCGCGCAGGGCTTCAAAGCCGACAAGCGTCAGGTGCAACTTGCCGAGCCGATCAAAATCATCGGGGAATCGCAGGTGACGATCAAGGTGTTCCGCGACGTCACCGCGCAAATCAAAGTCAGCGTCGAAAAAGAATCGTAGTCCTCATATCATCTGTAAGTTCTTTCAACGGGGCGCAACGTGCTGCTCCCCAATATTTTTTGATATTCACTTCGCGCCCGTGACCCGACGGTTTTAGGCGTTACATCGTGAGGACGACGCGGAATTCGGCTTTGCCACTCATCATGCGGGCGTAGGCTTCGCCAGCTTTTTCCAGCGGGTATTTTTCGATCATCGGGCGCACGCCGGTCAGCTCGGCGAAGCGCAGCGTGTCTTCGGAATCCGTGGGGATGCCGGAGGACCAGCCCTTGACGCTCCTTCGCCCAAAGAGCAACTGAAGCGGCGAAACTTCGATCGGTTCCGAGGGAGCTCCGACGATCACCAACTTTCCATTGAGTCCCAGTCCACCCGTCAATTCAGACATCGCTTTCGAGTTCGGCGCGGTGGCCAGGATGACTTGCGCGCCGCCGAGTTTCTGGAGTTCTTCCGCGGCATTGGTGGCCTTGCTGTCAATGTACACATGCGCGCCGAGTTTCCTGGCCAGCGCGGCGTTTTCCGGCCCGCGGCCGATGGCGGCGACCTTGTAG
>DASWCG010000096.1:0-2991 GCA_036390175.1 Candidatus Acidiferrales bacterium
CACGAAGCGCCTCCCTGACGAGTTTGAAGATTGTGCGTCTATTTTGAGAGATCACTTTCACCCATGCCGCGCGACCCATCATAGGGAAGTAGATACCGCGAAAACAGAGACGCGCGAGGAAGATGTTGACGCGATAACCCAGCGGCTTGTGGTCAAGCGCGTCAACAGCCTTTGCTAATGCATCCGGGCTGTAGGAATGAGCCCATCCGTGTTTAACCTCAGCATGAGCCTGGGGGATCGTCATCTTCAACGGCGTGTGGGCCATTTCAAATGGGACAAACTCCTGCCAGTGTTTCGGCCGCGTCAGTCGCCCTGCGGCCGCAAGCCTCTTGTAAAGCGGCGTCGCCGGCAAGGGCGTGAGCAAGCCAAAGATGGGCAGCCCTGGGGGCCAAGTGCGAATCTCCTGCAGCGTCCGCTCCGCGACCCCGGGCGTGTCGTTGTCCATGCCGAAGATGAAGGAGGTGATCGCATAAACATTGCGTTGGGCGAGCCTCTCGAGCACGGCTGCATACTCACCCGGCTTGTTGAACCCCTTGTTTACGCTCGCAAGGTTCGCAGGGTCGATGGACTCCATGCCGATGAAAACCCACTTGCCACCAGAGGCGGCAATGAGGTCAACGAGTTCTTCGTCGCGCAACAGATTAGCGCTGATCTGAGCGACCCAGTGTACTTGCGCGTCGGCGGCGATAATGTCGCGCAGCAGCGACTTCGTGCGCTTGATATTGATGGCAAAGTTGTCGTCGATGAAAAAAACGGCGATCTGACCCCGCTCGCTCCGGGCCCGCGCTTTCAACAGCAGCAGCTCATTCACGACGCTTTCGTTCGTGCGAAACCGGATGGAGTCGCCGAAAAAGCCGGTTACCGTGCAGAACTCGCACCCGTACGGACACCCGCGCCCGGATTCGACTGGAATAATGCGGAATGTCCCCCATCCGGCCCCGAGACGCTGGAGCATGCCTTTCGCGATCTTTGGGACCAAATTGAACTGATCGAGGTTGATCGAATCCCACGGGATCGCGGGATATGGCTGGAGAGAGGGTTTACGCTCTTGGCCAAACTCATCCACGGGAGCGTAGATATCCTTGAGTTCGCCGCGCACAGCATCCGCAACGATCTTCGGCCAGGTCTCATCGGCTTCACCGAGGGCCACGGCGTCCGCGTGGCGCGGTCCGCCGTTTCGACCGAGGGCCTCATCGGCCTCCTCCGTAACGTGAGGGCCGCCCATCACGACCGGCACACCTACGGCACGGATGGCATCCGCCATACGGTAGGCCTTTGCGATCATTCTGGTCATCGCACCAATGCCGACGAGTCCAATGTTGTGTTCGCGCACGTACCGCGCGATACCCTCTTCATCCATCGGTTGTGCATTCCCATCAATCAGCAGCACCTCATGCCCAGGTGGCGTCAGCGACTGCAGCAGAAACATCCAAAGATGCGGCATAAAATTGCGCGTGACGCCGTTGTCGGGATTGTAGAGTAAAATTCTCACAAGTCCTCTTTGTTATACGCCTCGTCAGGCGTAAATTCCGCGCAACTTCAGTGCGCGAGCGACGCGGTCAATCGCCAGCATATAAGCGGCGATGCGGTTGTTCACACCGTGAGTTTCGGCATAGCGCACCACTTCATCGAAGCTGTTCTCCATGACGTCCTGGAGCCGGTCGTTGACTTCACTTTCTCGCCAGAAAAAACCCTGACGGTCCTGCACCCATTCGAAATAACTGACCGTGACGCCGCCGGCGTTGCCCAGAATGTCGGGAATGGTGAAGATGCCCTTGCTGTCAAGAATGGAGTCGGCCTGCCAAGTAGTAGGCCCGTTGGCTCCTTCGCAAAGGATACGAGCCTGAACCCGGGCGGCATTTTTCGTAGTGATTTGATTTTCGATGGCCGCGGGAATGGCGATTTCGCATGGCTGGAACAGAATTTCGTTCGCAGGCATTTTTGCGCCTCCAGCGGGAAAATCGGCGAGCGGCCTACGTTGGTTATACACCCAATCAATCGCTTTGGGCACGTCGAAGCCCTTTTCATTGTAGAGTCCGCCGTGGACGTCCGCAAGGCCAATAATCTTGTAGCCCGCCAGATTCATCAATAGCGCCGCCATGGAGCCGACGTTGCCGAATCCCTGAACAACCACGCGGCAATCGCCGCGCTTCAAACCGAGTTTCTCAATGGCCTTGTCGCAGCACATCATAACGCCGCGGCCGGTGGCTTCGCGTCGGCCGGCCGAGCCGCCCAGCTCGATGGGCTTGCCGGTCACCACGGCAGTGGTGGCCTGGCGAACGTGCATGGCATAGGTGTCCATCACCCAGGCCATGGTTTGCTCCCCCGTGCCGACATCCGGAGCGGGAACGTCGCGCTCCGGGCCGAGCCATTCGCTGAGCTCGGCGGTATAGCGGCGCGTGAGGCGTTCGAGTTCGCTCTTGGAGAGCTTGCCGGGATCGCAGATGATGCCGCCTTTGGCGCCTCCAAAGGGGATGTTGACCACAGCGCACTTCCAGGTCATCCAGGAGGCCAGCGCGCGGATTTCGTCGAGCGTAACGTCCGGGGCGAAGCGGATCCCTCCCTTGCCCGGCCCGCGCACCGTCGAGTGCAGAACACGGTAGCCGATGAAGACTTCCAAATGCCCGCTATCCATGCCAATCGGGATGTACACCGTGATTTCCTTGCTGGGATATTTCAGGTAGCGGTAGAGCCCTTCCTCCAGACCCAGTTTCTTTGCGGCCACCTCGAAGCGCGCCTCAGCGTTTTCGTAAACATTTAATTCCTGAGGCGCGGCTAGGTTGGCCATAGAAACGTTCTCCCCCACCTGGCGCGCGGGAAAAAGAATCGGCGCGCGGCCCGTTTGCCAGACCCACTGCCCTGCGCTGGAATGCGCGGCCCTCCGGCGGAGTGCAAGCGAATGTGATGGCAAGCCTGCCTGGGGCACGGCCGCCAGTATATGAATGAGCCGAGCCGCGCGCAAGACGCGAAGAGGATGGTGGTGTCCTAATT
>DASWCG010000097.1:0-2489 GCA_036390175.1 Candidatus Acidiferrales bacterium
TGCGCGCCTGGAGCAAGTGGCGGCGTGGCCTCTCATTTTCTACGAACGCGGATCGAGTGACTGGACGCTCACCCACAGCCTTTTCCGTCGCGCGGGCCTGGTGCCTAATATAGCCTTCGAAGTCGATACCATCGAAACTGCTAAACGAATGGTGGAGCGCGGCCTGGGAGTGGCATTCCTTCCTCAACTCGCGGTGGGGCGCGAAATCCGCGCCGGCAAGCTGCTGGCGATTAAACTGCTGGATGCCGAGCCGTTAGGACGCAGCCTCGACGTTATTCATCCCCGGCAACGGCCCCTGCGCGGCCAAGCACAAGCATTCTTGCGGGCCATCAAGGAAGCCGCCGCTGCAAACCCGGCTCCTATTGAGGGCAGTCGCTCCCAATCGCGCAGGCGAGGGAAGTGAAAGTCAGATCTCTCGCACCGTGACAGCCATATTCGGAATGGATTCTAGGACCTGTGCTTGAAATGGGAAAGTCAGCCAGAAAGCTGAGGAAAATCGCTTGACAATGGGATACGGCGTGGGTCGGCTCCCCAAATTCTGACAAAACTTACCTTCGGTGTTATGATTCGCTCGCTTCATTTGGCTCCGTTCGCACTCTAGTTGTCCGGCCCCTAGATCCAAAAAATTCAGCGTTGGAGGATACTTTTGAAAAGCACTGGCACACTGCTTCTCGCATTTTTTTGCGCGTCCTTTTGCTCAGCGCAAAACACACCTGCACCCGCTACCCGTACTGACGTCTACCATGTCCACTTCGCCAAAGCTGCTCTCGGCAAAGGCGCCGAGGAAGGCGACTTTCTCAAGAAACAAAACCCAAATTCTCCCATGCCCGGACACTACATCGTCCTGCGCCATCAGGACGGCGAAGACTGGGACTACGCCGTAATCAACCATCTCGGTACTAAGGCCACCGTGGATGCCGCCGGCACTCCGGCTCCGGCCGCCGCGCGCGACCTGAACGCCTGGCATACCGATACCTTCGTCAATGGACCCGCTTGGCCTGAGTTTGCCAAAGCCATGGGGCTTGACGATCCCGCAAAGAGTGTAGGCTCCGTCTACGTTGTTTCAGTATTTCGGGCTGCACCCGGGCATCGCGATGAGCTGGAAAAATCGCTGGCGCAAGCTCCCGGTGGCGGCCAAAACGTCGCCGGCAACGTTCTCATGCAGCATCTTGAGGGCGGACCCTGGCAGTTCCTCACCATCGCCCGCTACAACTCCTGGCAGGATTTCGCCACGAATGAGAAAAATAGCGTCGCTGATACCTTGAAGCCTGATGGCGGCTGGCTAGCCCTCCGCAACCACTCCACATTCCACAACGATACCCTGACCGACCGCATCGCCCCTTAGCGTGTCACGCTAGCGGGAAAGCAAAGCCCGGCCCTGACTCACCATCGGGGCTGTTCTATTTTTCGGAATGAATTCTTCCCGCAAACGCCCTCGGCGATCTTTGTCGTAAGATGTTGGCCTTCCCTTATCTCTCAGGCATGGCCGAACTTATCTGGGACGGCAAGTACGACGAGCACGGCCACAAGCGTGCCCCGGTTCGTATCGAGCTGCCTTTCAAACCGTCGAGACCGTCAACGAGAGCGCACAGGACCGCCAGCGCACGCTGGAGCTGTCCGCCACCGGCGCCGACCGCCCGCGCAGGTTTCGCTTCGTGTCGGCGCATGCCTTAAGGCGTGCCGAAACGAACACTTAACTCTTTGTCATTCCGAGGGCCTTTAGGCCCGAGGAATCTGCTGTTGTAATCGAAAAGCAGATTCCTCACGCCTGAAGGCGATTCGGAATGACAATCTATGCGCACATCGCCGACCTGCGCCTGTTTGCACGCTGAACACCCGCCCCGCCGCCACGGTAGCTTCCGTTGTAAACTGTGCCTTCCCCAATTGTGGGTATGTCTCTCGATCTCAAGCCGTCGCACGCCTCCGTCAAGGCCTACTACGATACTCTCCACCAATTTGGACAGCTCTACATTGACCACGAAGGTGCGGTCCGCAGCGCGTTCCAAGACCTGCTAGCGAAGTGCGGGCGCAAGGCCAAGCCGCCCGCTGACCCTCGTTCCCGAATATCGCATCGAGCGCGCCCGGTCTTCGGTAATCGTGGACGGATCTCTCGTGGACCTCTATCACCTCCCCCACGGCTACTGGGAAGCGAAGGACGAGAAAGACGACCTTGCCCGTGAAGTCGAGCGCAAGCTCGACAAGGGCTATCCCCGCGACAACATCATCTTTCAGGCCCCGGAGCGCGCCATCCTCTATCAAAGCGGCGCGCGCATTTTCGACGACAACATTACCCGCCCCGAAGCCTTGCCCGCTACGGCGACCGCTCCATCACGAAGTGGGACATCTTCCATTACATCTACGCCGTTCTGCACCATCCCGAGTATCGCCAGCGCTACTCGGCGAACCTACGCCGCGAGTTGCCCCGCATTCCGTTCGTCAGCGCTACCCCAGGGGCTAAAGCCCAGGTGGAAGGGGCGCCCAACGCGGCG